>CBDBFG010000001.1:0-5681 GCA_965204765.1 Alphaproteobacteria bacterium
CTCGCCTAGAACCATCAAGCAATCTAAAATCAATAACCATTAATCTATCAAAACTATCAGGACTATCCTTAACAAAACCAAAATTACCACCATTGGATTGTAAGTCCTCTAACCTCAATATACGGGCCAATAAGTCCAATGTAACAACCTGAGTAATAAAGTTTCTTGCTATGGTATCAGCCATTATTTCCTCTTCGCTAGGTTTATAGTCTATGTCACATTCAGATAACACTCCACAAGTGGAAGACATACTTGCAGGAGTCTCTCTTACTTTATCATACTCTCTAAATTGACCATCACTACTAGCATCAAGAGTAGCTATATAAAAATCTTTCTGATCACGACCAAAAAAATGGGCTTCACAGCCAAAACCTAAACCATGTAATACACGGTAAGTTAATAGTTCGGCTAAATCAAAAGGCTTAGCTGCACTGCTTCTTTCAGATAATAAACCACCAGAGTGCGTCTTAACATAATACTTGTATCGGGTTTCATTAGCATCATCATGTACTAAGGCAACTGTACCCATATATACACCAGAACCCTTGATAAGACATCTAACTTGTAAAGGACGGTGTAAAGCAGAAAAATACTCCACTGTACGATCCTCTATCCTATCTTGTGCTACGTTTCTTGTGATATCCAATATGCGATTAAAATCAAAATACAAATTTCTAAAAGCTTCAGAAGTCGACGGATCTTTGCTTATTACCCTTTTAATGAGATGCATTTGATGTCTGATGGCCGGATCATTATATTCTTTTGTAAGGTCAGTAAAGACAGACCAGTCTATTCCTAAATTAGTCAATCTAGTTCGGCTAGCTTCACCTAAAACACTTAAAATATTCTCTTCGGTCAATAAAGTAGTTTGCATTCTTCCGGGCTTGTTGACCAGGGGTAGGATCAACCGCCGCTACTGCAGCAGTAGGCGGAGTAACACGACCAGAATCATCATCGCTCTCAGATGGTGAAGCACTGATCAAACCTAAACCCAAGGTTAATAAGATAATAACTACCGATAATATTTTATTAGTAAGATTTAACGCACTCATTTATTCCCTCTACAATATCAAGCAACAATAGTTATTAGAACAATACTTATAACCAAAATCACAATATTAAAAAAACCAAATAATCTATAGTATTTAATGCAGAATTAGCAAAATTAAGCTCATATGTCAAATTTATCCAAACCTAAACAATGATACAATTGTGTAAGAATAAAATATTAAATAGTAAATGATAAAAACTATTACAAATATTTCGAGATATAATGACAAGCAGTATTGATAAAACGAAATAGTTATTATGCAATACTCGTGATTACACGAACGCCAGCAATCTTATGATCTACTACAAGAAATTATAGAACTCAAAGCCCTATCCACTCATGCCAAGATTTTTATATTTGGCATCAAAAGTATCCCATACTCCCTTGCCACCTTCCCAGCGACCTTGGGTAGAAGCTTTTGAGTATTCCGTAGCTCGTTGTTCAAAGAAATTAGCATGTTCTACCCCGTTCAGAATCTCTGTTAACCAAGGCAGTGGATGAGGATTAATTTGCTCATACCTATTATGCTCAATATGTTTAAAAAAACCAAATTTTGTAGGTAAATCTAATTGAGTTAATCTCCAATCAGTAATATAGCGTATATACGATTTAATATCTTTATCGTTCATTCCTTCTACCTCACCACATTCAAAAGCTAGATCGATAAATTTATCTTCCAGTTTTACCATAGTATCAGCAATATCCAGAATATCATTTTGCACACTTTTAGTGACCGATTTGGTTTCTTTTGCCCACTCATGATACAATTTCACCATAGCTTCACAGTGCAAGCTTTCATCACGTACCGACCAAGTGATAACCTGACCCATTCCTTTCATTTTATTATTACGTGGAAAGTTTAATAACATCGCAAAGCTAGCAAATAAAGCCATACCTTCAGTAAAGGCTCCAAACATCGCCAAAGTGCGTGCTACATCTGAACAAGTTTGAATACCAAATGTATGCATGTAATCAGCTTTGTCTGTCATAGATTTATATTCTTTAAATGCTTCAAATTCTGAATTAGGAATACCAAGAGTTTTTAATAAAAGAGCATATGCATCTATATGCACAGTTTCCATATTAACAAATGAACTCATCATCATCTTAATTTCAAGTGGTTGGAAAATCGGTACATAACGCTTCAAATAGTTTTCACCAACTTCGATATCAGATTGTGTAAAAAATCTAAAAATCTGCATCAGAAGATTGCGATCTTTATCGGTCAATTTATCAGATTGCCAATCTTGCACATCTTCACCCATAGGAATTTCTTCTCCAAGCCAGTGCACCTGCTGTTGACGCTTCCAATATTCATATGCCCATGAATAACGTTCCACATTATAGGTATTAGAAGAATTCAATAACCCTACTTTTCCTGTATTAATTAAATCCAGTGGATTAATATCGCCAAAACCTTTTATTGACATGCCAGACACTCCTCATAATTTGTTTGCGATTCTTCTGCAATTTCTGAATTTTGCTTTTTACTGCCAGCAAATTGCGCACGCTGCACAGATCTAGAACGCAAATAGTATAAGCTTTTTAAACCTTGTTTCCATGCTTGACGATGAATCATCATTAAGTCCCATTTATCAATATTAGGATCTAAAAACAGGTTTACTGATTGACCTTGACAAATATAAGGAGTACGGTCACCTGCCATTTCTACTACCCAACGTTGGTCTATTTCAAATGCGGTTTTAAAGATATCTTTTGCATCTTGATCTAAACATTCTAAATGTTGAACAGAGCCATTATGCTCTAAAATTGATTGCCATATTTCTGGAATGTTTTGTCCTTTTTGCTCCAGAATAGTTTCTAAATATTTATTTTTTATACTATACGATCCAGATAAAGTTTTATGAGTATAAATATTTGCTGGTACTGGCTCTATACCTGCGCTAGTACCACCGCATATTATACTAATCGAAGCAGTTGGTGCCACGGCAAGTTTGTGACTAAATCTTGTCTGCACCCCTCTTTCTTTGGCATCGGGACAAGCTCCTTTTTCAATGGCAAGGATATAAGCTGCCTGGTCAGCATATTTCTTTAAATGTTGAAATATCTTTAAATTTAAAGATTTAGCAATAGCACTTTCAAATGCTATATTCTTTTGCATTAATAAACTGTGGAATCCCATAACCCCTAAACCAATAGAGCGCTCGCGAAAAGCAGAATACTTTGCTTTACTCATGGAATCAGGAGCTCGATCGATAAAATCTTGCAAAACATTATCTAGGAAGCGCAATAAATCTCCGATAAATTGATCATCATTTTTCCATTCATCCCATTTTTCTGCATTGACCGACGATAAGCAACATACAGCTGTACGATCTTCACCTAAATGATCAATTCCTGTAGGCAAGAAAATTTCCGTACATAAATTAGACATTTTTACTTCAAGACCAAGCTCTTTATGGTGTTTTGGCTGTAGTTTGTTAACATTGTCTTTAAAGATTATATATGGTTCACCGGTTTGTAATCTAGTTTCTAAGATTTTTTGCCACAATATTCTGGGGTTAATAGTTCTAATAACTTTGCCACTCTTTGGACTAATTAACTCAAAAGGAGTATTATTTTCAACCGCTTCCATAAAATCGTCTGAAACAATTACACCATGATTTAAATTTAAACATTTACGATTAAAATCCCCTGATGGCTTTCTAATTTCTAAAAACTCTTCTATCTCAGGGTGATGAATATCTAAGTATACAGCAGCAGAACCACGTCTCATAGATCCTTGTGAAATAGCCAAGGTAAATGAATCAGTTACACGCAAAAAAGGTACAATTCCAGATGTGGTACCTGATCTGGTGATTTTCTCACCACTGGATCTAACAGAACCCCAATACGTCCCTATACCACCACCATTCGAGGCTAGCCATAGATTCTCATCATAATTAGACATTATACCTTTTAACGAGTCCCCTACTTCATTCAAAAAGCAAGATATAGGAAGACCACGATTAGCACCACCATTAGATAAAACGGGTGTGGCTGGCATAAACCAAAGTTTAGACATGTAATCGTATAACCTTTGTGCATGCTCTTTATTATCGGCATATGCACATGCAACTCGTGCAAAAGCGTCTTGATAACTTTCACCTGGAAGTAAATAGCGATCTTCCAAGGTATCCTTACCAAATGCAGTTAATAAAGAATCTTTACTGCGGTCAATTTTAATTTGCGATTGCTCTACATGCTCTTGTCGCCAAATAGAAGTATCGCGATCAGGGTCATTTTCAGGATCTTTAATAGTGATTTTGGCTACGCTAGACTGTTTCGGAGGAATATTAGTAGATGATACTAAATTGCCGAATCTATCAAAATCATATGCTCGAGACATAGTTGTCCTCTTCATTATTTATTTAAAACACAATAAAAACCATAATACAAAGATGGCTTATTTGTTTTATGCCCCTAACCACAAGCGCTCTCGTTTCTTACGATTAATGTATGACATAATGCATACTTACCTATGCAAGGCCATAATTAATTCACAACAAATCAACTGCACTAGCTATTATAATAGTCCAAAAAAAACCAAATACTTTGTACTTCATTCATCTGTCTTACTTATGTATGTAAAAAATGTAGCAACAGAACCTAACCAAGACATCGTATTACATCTAAATTTTACTAAACATTTTCTCCTTACTACCACATACATACTGTCAAAAAAGACACACACTATGTACTATGGCACCGCAACCAGGCTCAACACCTCAAGCATCAAAAGGATAAATAAAAATATAAAATTGTTCTACGCCAAGAATTAAGACTCAAATAACTCAACTGCAAAGACAAAAATGTCAAAACCCCTACTGCATCAAGGTTTGCAACGCATATTATAAAACAATTTTATAATAATTCTTCCCCAAATCAATATTTATATACTAGAATATTTTTACAATACTGCAAGCAATATTTTTAATATTTTTTTATTAATAAAATATTAACTTTTCCCCATTGCAAATGACAAGATTATCATGCCAAAACTGATTATCATAAAACATAATTATTAAGGCAAATTGCTTTATATAATCCTGTTATGACATAAATAAAATAGTCATAATGTGAATAAAAAATACGTGACTGATTTACAATTTTACATCAAGTCATTACTTGCTACCTCAACAATTATACTAAATGTACAAGTTAAATTAGCAAATCTTATAACAATGGCTTTCTGCACTCTATAGCAGTAGAGACAGTACCATCATCTAAGTAATCTAATTCTCCTCCAATTGGAATACCATGAGCAATTGCTGTAATTTTTACATTATATTGTGCTATGTGCTCAGCAATATAATGCGAAGTAGTTTGGCCATTAACGGTAGCATTAAGTGCTAAAATCACTTCTTTCACATTACCCTGTTCAATACGATCGGTTAATTCTTTTATACGCAAATCTTCTGGTTCTATGCCATCAATTGCTGAAAGAGATCCACCCAGAACATGAAATTTACCTTTATAGGAATGATTGCGTTCTAGGGCCCATAAATCAGCTACTCCTTCTACTACACAAAGCAATTCTTCATTGCGGTAACTATCATTGCATAATTTACAAGGAGAGATCAGATCAAGATTACCACATACATGACAATGATTAACGTTATCGGCTACT
>CBDBFG010000002.1:0-145481 GCA_965204765.1 Alphaproteobacteria bacterium
GTCATCTAATGAAACTGGATATGTTGATTCATGTCTATAAGGAATGTCAATTAATTCAATATCCACGTCAGTTCTTTGTGTGGTTGGTTTTTTCTCCATTGCTGCTCTTTGTAATGCAAAAATACTTTCTACTTTCATTCTGTAAATTAATGATGATGATAGTGCTGCCATTCCTGCAACCTTGAGATCCTTTTTTCCAGTTTTTTCAAGAATTTTAATTAACAAATTCAAAATTTGAATAAGATCTATTTCCCAAACATCTTTTTTAATTACTGATGAAGGACTGAATAGGATATTTACTGGTTCTTGAGAAATACTGTTTGGTGTTTGTGGATCACTCACAGATTGACTACTTTAGTATTCCATAATATCTAATTACTCTACTTTTTTCTTACTTCCAGTCAACTCTTATATTGCAAAATAAAAAATTCCTTTTGTGAAAGCAGCACGAATAATCGAACCTGATAAACCCCTTGAATTACATCAAGTTGAAATTTCTGAACCTACAGGAACTCAAGTTTTAATCAAAGTTATCTCCACAGGAGTCTGTCACAGTGATCTTCATCTTTGGGAAGGTGGATATGATACAGGTGATGGATTCATGAAAGTTACAGATAGAGGTGTAAAATTCCCTGTTACTCCTGGTCATGAGGTTGTTGGTACTGTTGAAAAAATTGGTGACTCTGTACAAGATGTGAAAATTGGTGATAATGTTCTGGTATACCCTTGGATTGGACCAAAGAATTGTGAATGTACTTCTTGTAAAAAAGGAGATACAAATTTGTGTGAAACTCCTAAATCATTAGGTGTTTTTCAAGATGGAGGATACGCTGAAAAAATTATTGTTCCTGATTACAAATTTTTAGCAAATATTGGTGATGTAGATCCTGATTCTGCATCTTCATTAGCATGCTCTGGATTAACTGCTTACACTGCAATCAAAAAAGCATTAGTAAATAATCCTGAATCAATTTTAATTGTTGGTGCAGGTGGTTTGGGGTTGATGGGTGTTCAGCTAGCAAGTCATATGGCAAAATGTAAAATCATTTGTGCAGATATTGATGATGAGAAATTAAAAACTGCAAAAGAATTGGGTGCAACTGATGTAATTAATACAAAAGAAAGTGATGCATCACAAAAAATAATGTCTATTTGTAATGAAAAAGGTGTTGATAGTATAGTTGACTTTGTCAATGCACCTCCAACTGTAAAACTTGATCTATCTGTAATTAGAAAACGTGGAAATATTATCTTAGTTGGTTTGTTTGGTGGTTCTGTAGATTTACCTTTAGTATCTGTACCATTAAAGGCAATAACCATACAAGGTGCTTATACTGGAAACTACAAAGATATGGTTGAATTAATTGAACTTGCAAAACAAGGCGTTATCAATCCAATTGTATCAAAACATTATACTTTAGATGAAGCAACTGGTGCTTTAGATGATTTTAAAGAATAGAAAAATTTTAGGACGTGCAGTAATTAACCCTTAATCTAAATTCCTTCTTCTAAAATCCAACCTGTCTTGATTATTTTCTTTATCTTTTTTTTCACCAATTCCAGTTGCATATCTCCAAATATGATTTGCATTTGTTTGCATGACTTCTTTAATTTTCAATAATGATTCTGTCTCAAACTCTAGGTTTTGATTTGCAGTTCCACACTCTTTACAAAATTTACATTTATTATCCAGTGTTATTGGATTTGATTCAATTAATGGATAAGCACTACATGCAAGTGGTTTACTTTTGTATATTTTACATGGGTACCCTCCATGAGTTGATTTTTCCCCACTTTCAGTATCTAAAAAAGGACATGTATTGCCATTTTCTTCAATACCCATTAATTGATAAGCTAAAATTTTTGTAGGAATTTGGTTTGGTTTTTCTGAAACTCCTATTCTTGGCAAAATTTTAATTTCAATTTTATTCTCTTTTGCAAATTTTTCTATTTTCTCTTTTTCATTTGGCAGAATTAATACTCCTATTTTTCCAAATTGTTTTGTTGGATAATATTCTCTTTGAATACAACAATCTGAGCATTCTTCAACACATCTAAACTCCATGTCTTGTTTATTTTTAAAATAGATAAAATTCCTTCTAATTTTTGTTTTAGTTTTTTTAAGACCTCATCAGTTATATGGTAACTAGATCTACACTTTTTGTGGGTAAGCGTCAAGTAAAAAACGAAAGTGCACTAAAAGAAATTCGTCTTCCTGAAGAAGGTGAATTGTTTGGTAGAGTGCTAAAAATGATGGGAGGAGAAAATGTTATGATAAAATGTGATGATAATGTTACCCGAAGGGGTAGAATAAGAGGCAAACTAAAACGAAGAGTTTGGATTCGAGACAATGATATTGTAATTATTGCTCCATGGGATTTCAATGAATCTGAACGTGGGGATATTGTCTGGAGATTTACATTACCACAAGTAGAGTGGCTAAAAGATAATGGCCATATTGCAAAAGATTTCTAGAATCAAAATATACCTTAGTTAATATAGTGAATACATTATTTCAGAATTTATGGAACAAGGTACCGTAAAATGGTTTAACCGTACTAAGGGCTTTGGTTTTATCGAAAGAGAAGGTGGAGACGACATGTTTGTACACAAATCTGACGTTGATGGATTCATTAACGAAGGCGATAAAGTCGAGTTTGAAATCGGAGAAGGCCAAAAAGGCCCAGCAGCACAAAAAGTCAAAAAATTAGAGTAGACAATCGAATTTTTAAATTAAGATTTCATCTATGTTTTCTTAAACAGTCTATTTTTTTATTATTTTTAATTAAATGCAAAAATTACATTCTCTTTTGAAATTTTTACATCTTTTTGTTCGATAATCGTAAGGCATTCTTAAATTCACAATCATCACTAGTGATCAATGGTTGTAGGGTCCTTAGTGACATACGCTACTGTAAAGGCATATAGTCTAAAGGGCAAATTGCTTTCTAAAAAAATATTTCAAACATTGGCAGAATCTAGAAACCTTGATGAATTTGCAAGTCGATTAAACAGTACTTCATATTCTGATTATATTCGAAAAATTCCAAAACCATACACATCAAATAATATCGAAATTAGTTTTAGAGGAAAACAAGCTGAATTGTACTACATAATGATGAGTTCTGTAGGTGGTTCAAATTTACTTATGGCTTATTATTACAAATTTATTTTTAAAAATTTAAAAAATATTCTTAAAGGAAAAATATTGGGAAAAACTCAATCTCAAATAGAATCTAGTATTGGGTTGAGGGCAGAGGAATTAATTCAACGAAGAGATGTGACACTCAAAGCTTTAACTTCAAAAAACATTGAAGAAGTAATTAGTAATTTTAAATCATATAATTTTGGAAATGATGTTGAAAAAGCAATTATGCTTTACAATGATATAGGTGAAATTGGTGTAATCGATACGTATCTTGATAAAATTTTATATCAAAATCTAGCTGATAGTATTAAAAGTAAGGCTGATCTAAATTTATTAAAATTATTTGGGACTGAATTAGATTTGTATAATATTACAAATATTGTACGTGGAAAATTTTGGAATTTAGATGAACAATCAATTAATGATCTATTAGTTTCTCATACTTCTAGTACTAGCGATGAATTACTATCTAAGATGATTTCTGCTGAAAATCTTAAAAGTAGTTTTATGGAATTAACTAAGACAAAATTTTCTGAAATTATTCCTTCTGAAGCTGATGATATTGTAATGATAAATGAATTTGAAAGAAAATTTGATATATTTTTGTATAATTCATTACTTAAAGAATTTGCAAATATGTTCAAATTATCTACTGTAGTCTCTGTTGTGAGATTATATGATTATGAGATTAGAAATTTATCTTCTATCTCATATGCAGTAGAAAATAATATTTCCAGTGATCTTGTAATGTCAAAAGTTATTTGTTCCTAAAAATTATCTGTTTAATTGATCTATCCATTCTCTAAAATTTTGTGGTCCCGCGGGCATGAATTGAACATGCGACAACCCGGTTTCTGTATGCCTGATATGCTGTTTTTCGGTCAGCCATCTTAAGCCAACAACTACAGCCGGAAGCTCTACCAGGCTGAGCTACCACGGGACAAAAATTATGTATATTGAGTTATTAAAAAACCATCGTGCTTTTTTATTTGATATGATATATGGATAAATACTCTTAAAAATTCACATTATTGTGTCTGAATTAAAATTAACTTATTCTGGATATGTATGTGCACCTTATTTACACAATCGTACTTCTTTAGAACTAAAAGAATCCTGGACAGCTTCTAAAAATATTGAAAAATTATACTTTGTAACCGGTACTTTTTCTAATGATAGCCAACCATACTTCTCAACTTCTGCTAATCATTACCTTTTAGCTAAATTCAAAGATAATTCAATTATTGAAAAAGAATTATCTGAAAATATTCAAGAAAAAACTTCGTTTATCTTTAATATTCATGATGACCTCTTTGAACGAGATGTTTTGGGTGAGACTAATTTTATTTCTATTTATTATTTGGAATATGGGGAGGATGAAGAGGATTTGATAGAAATTGCAGGTTTATTGTTAAAACGAGAAAAGATTGAAGTAGCTGGAATTGGAAATATGTCTACAGTTTGTTCAGTACCGTCTAAATTTACTTTTCCTTATTCAGAAAATATGATTGTAATTGAAGTTGCTAGTGAAAAAAGCCATCAGAGTGTAAAAAAAATATTGTGATCAAACCCAAAGAGATGTTACTCGAAAGGGGTTCACGTTATCTAATTTACTGAGTCTTTCGATTCTTGATCAACTAAAGTAGAAGTTAAATATTCGAGCAAAAACTGTTTTTTATGAGTAAACCATCTGATTTAGGTTCATTGAAAATTGGATCATACATTTTACTTCCACACACAGATCAACCTAGTGGTGAAGCTTGTAGAATTATTGAATATGATACATCAAAACCTGGTAAACACGGTGCAGCAAAAGCTCGAATAGTTGGTCAAGGTATCTTTGATGGTAAAAATAGACCTCATGTTGGACCAGTCAGCATGCAAATCCATGTTCCAATGATCAACAAAAAAGTTGGACAAATTATCTCAATTAATGGCGATACTGTACAAGTTATGGACAATGAATCTTTTGAAACCATAGATGTAGCTATGATTGATGAATCCGTTGCAGGAAAATTAGAAAATGGACAAAATGTTGAATATTGGGTTGTAATGGAACATACTAAAATTATGGCCATAAAAAATAGTTAGAGTGGAAATTTTACAATATTTTTAAAATTATTTAGTTAAAAATTATTAATTACTTTTTTAATCACAGCACTAAAATTCTATGACTATTAAATTTTCATGGATGCTGATGATTATCGGAAAAGCCGTCTGATTTGTGATGACGATTATGAGTATTGAAGCATCTTTTAAAATATTTTAGAATTTTATTGAAGTGATTATTTTTATTGATTGATGAAATTAGCTTGTCTTTTTTCAGGTGGAAAGGATAGTACCTATGCAATATATCTTGTAAAAAAGCAGGGCCATGAAGTTACTTGCTTGTTGAGTGTATTTCCAAAATCTGACGAAAGCCATCTTTTACACCATCCAAATTTAAAATGGACAAAATTGCAATCTGAGTCAATGAAAATTCCTCAACTAATTATTGATTCGTCTTCAGATGAGACAAGTGATGAACTAATTGTATTGGAAAAACTATTGAAAAATGCAATTAATGAATTTAAAATTGAAGGATTAGTTCATGGTGGAATAAAAAGTAAATTTCAAAAGGAAAAATTTGAAATTCTATGTGAGAAATTAAATTTAATTCCTGTTGCTCCCTTATGGGAAAGTGAACCTAAAAAATACATGAATGATTTACTTGAATCAGATTTTCATTTTATGGTGACTACTGTATCATCTGATGGTTTAGACGATCAATGGTTAGGTAAATTGATTTCAAAATCTGATGTGAAAACATTGGAAACATTGTCTGAGAAATTTGGATTTAATTTGAATTTTGAGGGTGGTGAGGCTGAAACTTTTGTTATTGACTGCCCATTATTTTTTAATTCAATTAAAATTAATAAATTCATAAAAAATTGGGATGGTTATAGAGGAAGGTTTGAAATAGTGGATGCGGAGTTAAATTACAATGCTTGATGGATTAAAAAGTAGTTTAGGCGATGCAATTAAAAAAATTGTTAAATCTTCAGGCATTGATGAAGAATTAATTAAAGATCTCTGCAAGGACGTTCAACGGGCTTTATTGACTTCTGATGTTAATGTCAGATTAGTACTTGAAATCACTAAACGATTGGAAGAACGATCATTAAATGAAACCCCTCCTCCTGGATTATCACGTAAAGATCATATTGTAAAAATTCTATATGATGAATTATCAAAACTATTGGGTAATGAGTCTAATTTTGATTTCAAACCTGGAAAACAAAATAAAATTATCCTATTGGGAATTCAAGGAAGTGGTAAAACTACAGTTGCATCAAAACTTGCTAAATTTTTGACTGGAGAAGGTCATAAAGTCGGTGTTGTTGGTGCTGATACATATCGACCTGGAGCATTGGTTCAACTAAAAATGATGTGTGAAAAATCAAATGTTGAAGTTTATGGTGAAGAAAATAATAAAGACTCTCCGAACATTGTTCAAAATGGTTTAAAGCATTTTGCAGGACAACCTCTTGATGTAATTATTATTGATACTGCTGGTCGTCACAAAGAAGAACAAGATTTACTTGAAGAAATGGGTAGAATTAACAAAGTTGCAGATCCTGATTTAGCTTTACTTGTAATTGATGGCACAATTGGACAACAGTGTTTCAACCAAGCAGAAGCATTTCATAAAACAATCCCTGTTGGCGGTTGTAATAATTTCAAAATTGGATAGTTCTGCAAAAGGTGGTGGTGCATTAGCTGCATCTGCTGCAACTGGCGCACAAATTATGTACATTGGTACTGGTGAAAGAATAGATGATTTAGAAAAATTCTCTCCAACCCGATTTGTTGGCAGATTACTTGGAATGGGTGATATTCAGGCTGTCTTAGATTTAGCAAAAAGATTGGAAAATGAGGGCGATGATGTTAGAATGAAGCGTATCTCTAGTGGAAAAATGAACATGGATGATTTCTTTTATCAATTGGAAGAGGTTACAAAAGTTGGCTCTCTTAAGGGACTTCTTGATAGTATGCCTGGAATGTCTGGTATGGTTAAAGAGGATCAAGTTGATCAAATGGAAGATAGGGTATCCAAATGGAGATACATTATTCAAAGTATGAATAAAGATGAAAAAGCAGATCCCGATTTACTTAATTCATCAAGAATCAAAAGAATTGCTAGAGGTTCTGGATGGCCTGAAGGTGAAGTAAAAGAATTAATGAAAAATTATAAGAATTCTAAGAATTTGATGAAGGCTTCTAAAGGTCGTCAAATGCAAGGCACTCTTAGAAAAATGGGTTTGGGATAACTGACATAATCCCAAATCAAAAATGTCTAATTACCCTACTGTCCTTTCCACTTCCAATGAAATTATTAAAAAATACCATTTATGTGATTATTGTTTAGGTAGATTATTTACAAAACAACTTCGTTTATCTTCAAATAAGATACTTGGAAAAAAATTAAAGAATGGACGTGAATCGAATCACTCATGTTATATTTGTAAAAATCTTTTTGATAATTTAGATCATTTTTTAAAATTGATGCTTGACTCTTCATTTGATTACAAATTTAGGACTTTTAGTATTGGAACAATAATCAAACCTTCTATTGTTGATAGAGATGATGCATTAAAATCTGAATTTAGGTTAAGAGGAATTGATGGTGTCAAATCTGATATTACAAAAGAATTGGTAAAACTTTTTTCAAAAAAGACAAAAAAAATTGCTAATTATATTGATCCTGACATTATTTTTACTGTAAATCTTAAAGAACCTTCTTGCAATTTACGTTCAAAACCTATTGTTATTTCTGGTCGATATACTAAATCTAAGCGAGGCTATTCTCAAAAACAGAAATCTTGTGATAATTGTTCTGGTAAGGGATGTAGAACTTGTGACTTTCATGGAATCTCTGAATTTAACAGTGTTGAAGGTGTAATCTCAAAATTAATTTTTAAAAAATTTGGTGGAACAACTACAAAATTTACTTGGATAGGTGGTGAGGATAAATCTAGCTTAGTGTTGGGTTCTGGTAGACCATTTATTGTGAAACTACAAAATCCATCAAAAAGAAAAATAAAACTCTCTGATTATGCTTCTGATTTTATTTCTATTTTTAATCTGAAGATCATTGATGATTCTCCTAAAACTCCTTTGAAATTTTCTTCTTTGGCCACAATAAAAATTTCAACTGATTCCAAATTTGATACTGAAAATTTGAAAAAATTAAAAAATCTTAAAAATAATTTCATAACTGTTTCTGAAAAATCTGGAAGATCTTATGAGAAAAAAATTTTTGATATAAATTATAAAAAAACTTCTGATCAAATAATTTTGGTGAAAATAATGGTTGAAGGTGGATTGCCAATTAAACGATTTGTGATTGGAAATGATGTTACTCCTAATATCTCTGAAACTATTGGAACCCATTGTATTCCTGAAGAATTTGATTTCTTACAAATTATTGTCAATGATAACAATTAACTAGCACTAAATATTGTAATTTATCATGCCAATGAGAAAAAAAGGTAAACATCAAAGACATGCTGATCAAAGAGCAAATACTCGTCGAGTAAAAAAAGCAAAGTGTGGAAAACCTAGATCATAAGAAAATCAACATTTTTACATTAAAATTTTTAATAATTAATGTTGGATCCTTTAGTACGTTTTAGAGATGCATATTCCAAGGGTCTTATCCCTCAGGATGTATATGATTTGACCTTGAAACGTTTTCCAATAACTGTTGCTGGAATTAATCGAATTGAAAAAGCATCTGGAATTCAATATCCTGTAGCATATGTGGAACCTTCCCTTGTACTTTCTGCATCTGATTCAAATTCTTATGAATATGGAATTTTATTTGCTCGAACGATTCCTGTTATGTTTGAAGAAAAATTTCAAGTAGTTATTCAAATTTCTGCCCCTTTGATTGCTTATGGATTAAAGGGTACAATACATGCAATTTTGGCTCATGAGTTTTTACATTTTTTAGAATTAATTAGGAAAATCTCAAAAATGGAATTAATTTCTGATGAACTATCTGGTAATTTGTTTGAGAATGTGTATAGTGACGAAACTCGATTGTTTGAACCACGAGCTGTTTTTAAGGATAGGACGTTACTAAATCATATCACTAAAAAATTCCCTTCTGGTTTTCGTGATTACAAACTTGAAGATAAAGTAATAAAATTTTGGTCTGATAGAAATTTTACCAAAATCTAATATTTCTTTGGATGCTAATAATGTGAAATTATCTGCTGAATCTTTATCAAACATTAAACTTGATCCTAAATTTCTATTAAAAATTACTGAACTGGAACAAAAAAGTTCAAAAATGCATAAGAAAAAATTATACTAAAATAATTTATGTTAATTTTTTTTATTGTATAAATTCTGTGTCGCCACATTTTCCACATGTGCGTCTATCCTTATGTTCTGACATGTATACCCCTTTTCCACATCTAATACAATTTTTTCTAGTTCTGGTTACTTTATCGCCATCAACTTTGTAATATCCATAAACTTTTGGACTAGAACCTTTGTTACCTTTTTTCTCTACAGGCATTATTCTGTTTTCTCCTCTTCAGCTGGTGCTTCTGTTTTCTCCTCTTCAGCTGGTGCTTCTGTTTTCTCCTCTTCAGCTGGTGCTTCTGCTTTTTCAGCTTCAGCTATTTTTGCTTTAGTTTTTTCTAATCTTGAAAAGATTGTTGGATTGATGTGTTTCTTTGCTAAACCTTCATCCTCATAAACATAGAATGTGCCAGTAACTTTTGACATTCCTACATGAGTTTTTAATCTCATTGGTATCACTACTTTTCCATCTAGTTTGAATTCTTTTGTAACCATGTCTATTGAAACTATCAAACCTACTAAAGAATTCTTTCTTACAAGATTCGTCGATAGGAAGACTACCAAAAATAATAGCTTTTATGTCAGAAAATCTACCTGTATCAAATAAACCATATAATATGTTTTCCAGTCGCTTGACGTCCTCCGGAGTATCTTCCAAAAATAAAATATTTTCTGACCAATCAATATTTCGCAATAAACCACTTAGATTTCTCTGTATCACTGATAAATTTCCTCCCAAAATAGATGAATCTATCTCTGATTCATAAGCAAGTTGATTTATGGGATGAATAGTATATTGAACCTCAGTTACTGTACCTGTTATTATCTCACAAACTTTTTGCAATGATGTATGGGAACCAATTTTGGCACCAGATACCTCAGCTGTTTCAGTACAATAATACATTGGACCATGTAAAAAATGTCCTCCTTTGATTTTATTAAACCAAATTCCTAGCAAGGTTGAATCACTAAATCCAATTAATAATTTTCTTGAAAAATCAATATCATCAAAACTATGACTCTGTAAAGAACGAACCAATGGTTGTGTCCCGTAACCACCCCTCAAGCTCCAAATCACTGGCGATTCTAATGCCAATACAAACAATTCCATTCTTTTTACATCTGTATTTGCATAATAGCCATATGGCACTAATTCTGCACTGGATTGCATGTCTTCTGGTAATTCTGATTCTAGTCCTAGACGTTTTACTGATTCTCTAAAAACATTAATTACTTCAAAATTCACTCTACCAGATGGAGCAATAAGAGCTACATTACAGTTGTCTTCCATTTGCCAAGGAGGTGCGGCATTAAGTATAGATAATCCAAAGAACAATATGTTTATTGAAATTAATCTGATATTACAATACATATTTAAATTCTCCTCTTTAAAATTAGTTTACTAATTTTCTACTTCTCACGAAAGCATGCACGGTAAGTCTATGCACATCTATTATTCTGGCTACAGCAGATATTGAAATGTTTTTGTCTGATAAATTTCATCTCTTAATCATACCTTATTTCTTTATTAGGCCATATGACTCGTAAGCTAATAAAATTAATATTCTAAACTTAGAATGCTAATGTTACTAAATTTTGCTGATAAATAGCTAGCACTATCATTAAATTGCCAAAACAACCTAAACATAACCCACACACACAGATATCATTGCTTGTACAATTGCCTGACAATTCCTGAATCACAAATTGATAATACTCTATTTGAATAATATTAAACTTACCTATAATTAACCGTTATCTTATCGCATTAAAATGGCAGCTTCATACCACCTGGTAAACCTAAACCGCCGGTAACCCCACTCATTTCATCTTCTGTTTTTTGCTGTGCTTTTGCTTTAGCATCGTTGATTGCCGCTACCACCAAATCTTCTAGCACCTCTATTTCCTCTGCATCAACTAAACTAGGGTCGATTTTTAAACTCTTTACCTCCCCTTTACAAGTCATTTGCACTTTCACCATATTACCTCCTGCACTACCATCTACTATTATTTCATCTAGCTTTTCTTGCGCCTCTTGCATTTTCTTTTGCATAGCTTGCGCTTGTTGAAATATTTGCTGCATATTCTTCATCATCGTTACCTTTTATTCATTAGAAATTAACTTAGCATCATTTATCCCTGATTCAGGAAAAATCTCAAGAGCTGTTTTTACTAAATCTGTTTTTTTTACTTCATTTAATAATTGTTGTTTATCTTCAATCTGTTGTTCTCGTATAGTTTTAGTCTTTGCACTATCATCATTCGCTGATTCATCAAAGTGAAGAAGCCATTTATTTCCTGTCCATAACAGCAATTTTTCTTGTACTGTTTTGATAAAGTTTGGCATTAATTCTTTTTTTACAGCCAAAACCACATTATGCTTACAAGAATCAAACGCAACCACACATGTATTATTCTCTATTTGATATTTCAGTAATGGTTCCTTATGGCTATCAAACAAACGCAACAAATCATCCAACGAACTTACTGGATTATTCGTATTATGTGAGACATCATGTTGATTTATAATTTCTTTGTTTACCTTATTAGTAGCTGTATTATCTTTTACAATGACAGTTTCTTGTTGATCTGTAACGGACTCTTCAATTACAGAGTTTTTTTTTATAACATCCTTAATTATCTCATCCGTTGTCGGTAAATTGCTAAGATAACACAAACGAATAATAATCATTTCTAGCGCTTTGCTGGAATACGATGTTTTCTGGATTTCTTCCTTACCACGCACAGTCACTTGCCATATTCTGGTTAATATTGGCATAGTTAACTTTTGCGCCATAGCAAGCAATTTTTGAACCTGATCCTCTGCTAATAGCGATTTATCTACAAAATCACTGGACATCTGCAAACGGGTTGCTTCATGAATAATATCCAATAGGTCTTGGATAAAATTATTTATATCCAAACCATTACTTGCGATATTTTCGTATAATGATAAAGCTAGCTTCACATCACCAAGAACAATAGCTGCAAAAATATCAATAACCTCGCCTTGCTTAGCATTGCCAAGCATATTAAGCACCTCTGATGCTGTAATAGTACTAGTAGAGATATTTTTCGCTTGTTCCAATAAAGACAAACCATCACGAGCAGAACCATTAGCCGATTTTGCTAGGGCTTTTATTGCGCTATCTTCTATACTAATACCTTCTTTTTTGCATACTTGGCTTATCAAAGCACAACTATCTATTATGCTAAATTTGCGTAGATCAAACCTGATACATCTAGAAATAATGGTGTCAGGGATTCTATTTACCTCGGTCGTGGCAAAGATAAATTTAGTATATTCTGGCGGTTGTTCTAGTGTTTTTAACAAAGCATTAAATGCCTGCTTTGTAAGCATATGTACTTCATCGATGATATGTATTTTGTAACGGGCTGATGCCGGTCTGTAGTATGATGTTTCTATAATTTGCCTGATATCATCAACACCTGTACGACTAGCAGCATCCATCTCAATAACATCAAGATGATTATCATTCTTTATCGCTGTACAATGCTGACACTTACCACAAGGTGATATAGTCTCAGCGCCATCGCCTTTTTCCCCAACACAATTCAATGATCTTGCAATAATACGTGCGGTCGTTGTTTTACCAATACCGCGCACTCCGGTTAACAAAATAGCATGAGGAATCTGTTGCTTATTAATTGCATTACTTAGGGTAGTGACCAAACAATCTTGACCTATTAAATCTTGAAAAGAATCTGGGCGATACTTACGTGCTAATACTTTATAATGACTCATAATAACTAACTTGCTTCTCCTAAATACAGCGCAGCCTTCTACCCAGCATTACCCTATATAACTGTTATTAAAAGTATAAGTTACACACTATTATTACTAAAATTCGCACGAGCATCGGGATAACACACTATACTATGTTTTATAGCTGACGGCAAAGTTTTTCTTTGCTATATTGGCGATAAATAACGCATTAGGATCATTGATGTCACAAGCAAGCAAAATAGACAATATGCCATTTGAACAAGCTATGGCAGAATTAGAGGATATAGTAAGGAAACTTGAATCTGGTGAAGCACCTCTTGAGCAAGCTATCGAGCTTTATGAACAAGGAAACGTCCTACAAACTAGATGTGAAAAACTTTTGCAAAACGCACAACTAAAAGTAGAAGAAGTATACAAATCCAAAGATGGGAAAACCACCACAAAACCTTCGGAACTAGAGAATCTCTTTTAGCATGCCGAGCTGTGGTATAAGTAATAAGCTAGCCACGGTTATTATAAAATAAAAAATTACAATGCACACCGTTACTCGTAAAGATTTTGCTATTGGTCTATCACCATCTAACTTAGTCACCGTATATTTGTTGTCCTGTAAAAATGCTGCATAAAGAGAATAAAGTGTTAATAAATATAGTGGTTTTGTAACAAAGATAACCAGTAGCAGTAAAATACCGCAAATAAGAAACAACCATTGCATATTTAATAACATTACCTCGTAATGTGAATACAAAGCTATACCTGCAATGATTAACAACACAATCATAATACGGATCATTTTGAATATTAAACCAACGCTAATAATCTCTAGGTATTTGCACTTAAAAAATTTAAACGACATACGTAATGAATCTTGTATAGAATAACCATTTAATAATGATGGCGCTACGCCTTTAACTCCGAATTTCCACGCTAATTTGACCGCCTTTATCCCGAAAGTAAGCAAGGCGCTATCTTTCTTATAATCCATCATCTTTAGCATTAAATAGTTAATTACAGTATTAATGAATTTGAATGATGACAATTCATCTGCTTTGTGCAAAGCAATACGGTAATTTTTTATTATTGAACTTTGCTGACCATTATGGCTCAAAAAACTTGTTATACCAATTGCTCCGCTTGATACACTAGAAATGAATGATAGAACATATATTAACGGAGCATACCCAAGCATCACAGCAATTTCTAAAATACCTCTAACCGAATCATCTATAATAAGAAATTTGTCCAGGACAGCCAATAAAGTAAAAACACTAAACATTCCAAGCGCAATAATGCCAAAAATTAAAATTAAATTAAACAAATAAATCAATATAATTTCAGGGTTAATGCTTATTTGTTTAACCCCTAATTTTAACACTGACCCTACGTTGGAAAAGCGTTGACTAAAAGAAGGTTTAGCAGTTATTTGCTGAATATCAGCTTTGTTTTGTTCTAGAAAAGTAAGGAAGTATCGTTTTGCTTGCTGTATTTGGCCAAATATCTTCATTTATATTATTATTACAAATGAGTCAATAATCGATGATTATTTGTACGTTGTAAAGAAGATTTTTTTTTACTAATAGTTGGTTTTTTATGCGGTACTTTCTGTTGTTTTTTGGCTACAAGATTTGTTGCTAATGAAAAAACCAACACATAACACATTATTATTCTAAACATCGTTACTCTCAACTATTTACTTACCAATGTAAGATAAACAATTTAATGAAGTATTAAATATTGACAAAAAATATATAAAATTTACCAAGATAATATAAAAATAATACTCTACTTTGGCACAACAAATAAAAGTTAAATAAACAAGACTGCTTACAACACCTTCATGCCTAACTGTTTAACATAGCTTCGATAGCTATTTATCTATAATTAATTTTGAATATTTTAGAGTATTTTATGCATTGGCAATTTATTAAAAAAATACTATGCCTCCCATAATTAGGCTACAATTTATTTTTGCCTAAATTATATTATTGTAATAATTGGGTTAATTTGTTTTGTAGTTGTTCGAACGTGAATATTTCTTTTTCTTTATAGTATAACCCTGGCTTATTGCTATTTAAATTATTAGAGTATTCTATCTTATCAATAAGCTTATATTTAATATCACCATCGATTTCATTTGGAGACCAAACAACAATAATAAAGTCTAATTTTGCCTGTTTAGCTATTAAATCCAGCACTTTCCAACGCTGCTCATCTCCTTTTCTATTTCCTTTTGGGGCAAACCATTGATTGTTGCAATGGTTTGCAACAGATTGTTTTATTGTTGTCTGAAACTCAACAAATAATTTTGACTCACCTTCATTATTCAGAAACACTCCATCTAAGTTACCCATCCATGGATATTTACACTCATTTCTAAAATATAAGTCTAATTTTGGCATGCCTGACTCTTGCAAAGGACTTAACATTGCCATATCTCTTATCTTACCAGTTTCTCTTATAAATGCACAAAAATCATCATACCTTATCATGAATTTTAATTTATTATTTTCAAACCTATATACGTAAATTTCCTGTAACTCATAATTATAGAAAATATATCTATAATACACACCTATCTTGTCCGCAAATAATATTTTTTGCCTAAGATATGGTTCTTGTGATTCAATAATCTTTTGCAATTCTTCTGTTGTCATAGAGTGAAAATCAATGCCGGTAAAACATCTTCTGTCAAATAAACCTGTTACTGCATTATTTTTAATTGTATAACCTTCAAAATCTATAATGCGAAAATTATTTTTTAGTAAATTATTCTTTACCCAATTTTTTTTGTTATGTCTTTCTGTACTCTCATTGAATATCATATTGCTTCATTCTTGTTACCATTTTAGTGTAATATTCCGCATTTGATTCAAAACCTATAAAATTCCTATTCTCTAAATAAGCTGCTATCAAGAAACTACCGCTACCGCAGGCATTATCCAGAACAACATCATTTTCTTTGGTATAAGTTCTAATCAAGTATCTACCTAACTCGATAGGCTTTTGCGTTGGGTGAATATTACCATTATTGGGATTAGCTATATTTAATACACTAAAAGGATATCCTGTTTTATGCTGATTTGATTCTTTTTTAACCCATTGATTATAACTAGTTGTAGCTTTGTTCCCACCAGAAATTGAACCATCTATTAACCCTTGTGGATTATAAGTGTTAAATTTATTATAAAAAATTAGAATGTCTTCATGGTTACGCAAGGGCTGTTTTTTAGCATTTAAAAAATTGGTTTTTAAACTTTTTTTCCAACACCAGCTATATTTAAACATCTTAGGGTTACTTGCTACTATCTCGGCAGTAAAAGGCTGATTAGCCGTTAATACTATTATGCCTGTATCTTTTAATACATGCATATAATGAGTCCATAATCCTTCTGTATAATTATTATTCCAAAATGCAATCGCTTGCTTTATAGATTGCCCTCTATGGTAACAATGCAATAAATATTCATGTTTATTAAAAAATACAAATTTCTCTTTATCTTTAATCGCAATATAATCCTCTAAAGGAATAGTATTATCCCATTTATTGCGCGTGATGCCATATGGTAAATCACATAGCACCATATCAACAGAATTTTTCTGTATATTTTTCATACCCGCCAAACAATCCATATTGTATACTTTATTTATTTGCAAAAGATTGCTTGTGTTTTGATTATTGGACACAGATCCTAAACATTCATTATTTAAAGACATCCTTACCTTTATCCATTATATGCTGTCTGGTTATTGCTATTCTGCCATAATAGCCCCACAAACCGTAACACTCTATCAAATAATACTAATGTTTTTATTCCCAACATGGTGTTTTCAACTTATCGCCTCATAAAATCAGTATATTGTGATTAATCCAACCATGTATTACGTTCAATACCAGCTCGCTCTAGATATAGTGCGATAGTATTTAAAATAGTGATTAGTTTTCTTTCTGATTGCGATTCTGCTCTGGCCACTATAATTTCTTGTGTATTTGAAGCGCGCAATAGCCACCAACCATCATCTAATGTTACCCTAATGCCATCTATATCATTAAATGCTACATTATCAGTCTGTAGAAATTCTTTTATTTGCTCTATCAACCCAAATTTATCAAGCTCTTCACATGGTATTCTTATTTCTGGGGTACTATACATTTTTGGCAAATTTGCAATCCATTGATCCAAAGCGATATTATTGTGATTCACCAAACCAATAAAGCGTAAAGCAGCATAAATAGCATCGTCAAAACCATAATAACGATCAGCAAAAAATATATGACCACTCATCTCTCCACCTAATGGGCTATTGACTTGTCGCATTTTCTTTTTTACCAGTGAATGACCAGTCTTCCACATTAACGGCTTGCCCTCTTGGCGTTTAACATAATCAAAAAAAGTCTGACTAGTTTTAACATCAGCAACAATAGTGGCATTAGGATGGCTGAACAATACCTCGTCTGCAAACAAGCACAGGATTTGATCGCCGAATAGTATTTCGCCATCTTTATCGACAATGCCAATACGATCACCATCGCCATCAAAAGCAATACCAAAGTCACAATCCATCGTCAGAACTAATTCTTTTAATTGTTCCAAGTTTTCAGGAATAGTTGGATCAGGATGATGCGCTGGAAAAGTACCATCTATCTGTTCATTAATAACATAATGCTCACCATCTATTTGCTCTAGTATGCTTTGTAGCACCTCACCAGCAGCACCATTACCAGGATCCCAAGCAACCTTAAGTTTGATATCTTGGTAGTGAGTATTAAAATCATTTAATAAATAACTCACATACTCATCATTAATAATATTTGTTACCGCTTGGCCATCATCTTTAACAAAATCTTGCTGCTTTATTATCTGATATAAATTGGCTATTTCCTGTCCAAAGATCGCCTGTTGTCCTACCACTAATTTAAAACCATTAAATTCCGGTGGATTATGCGATCCGGTAATCATAATGGCACCATCCGCCTTATAATAATGCGAAGCAAAGTACAGCATAGGAGTAGGACCACAACCTATACGGATTACTTCTGCTCCTGATTTAACCAAACCTTCTACTAATTTCTGCTCAATATCAGGAGAACTCAAGCGCCCATCATAAGCTACCACTATCTTACAATTACCTATCGCTTTGCGCACATAACTAGCGAATGCTCTGCCAAGCATGACAACCCCCGCAGAGTCAAAATCTTGACCTACTACTCCTCTGATATCATACTCTCTAAAAATTTTGCTATTTATCACGATGACAGACTTTTGTTATTAATATATTCACCATAGGTTATACACTTGATTTAGTAAAATTAGTATCAAAATAAAATTTATAAGTTAAAAATTTTTTCTACTGTTTACTATGGTGGATTAACTTTGAATTAATACGAATTTTGAGGAACGAAATGTATGTATAATACATAAGTGACGATTAAATGAAGTAAAAAACAAAGTGAAACCACTATATTACTGCATATTGTTATAACCAGCATCACTCTTAGCTTATATCAAAACCATCATGCCTATCAGATAAATTGCTTAGGAATATAATTGCATTTGCTACAGCATAGTATTTAGCATTTTTATGATAAAACATTGATAATATAAAGAAAATTTTCACGAATAATTCGGGAATTCCAAAGTCGTAATTACCGTCCACAACTACCTTTACACAATACTAATTGCGTAATTTCATCAAAATAGATTAATAGAAACTATATAACTGGCGCCCATCATCTACCAATGGAATAGTATGATATTCCTTGGCTGTGCATTTCTTGTGGGTCATAGATATTACGCAAATCTATGATAGTACTATGATTCAATAATTGTTTAACCTTAGCTAAATTCAGTGCTCTAAACTCATTCCATTCTGTTAAAAACACCAATGCATCCGCCCCAAGCATTGCATCATAAGAATTGTCAGCATACTCTACCTCAGGCATTAGTTTTTTTGCTTCTTCCATTCCCTGTGGATCAAATGCCGTAATTTTTGCACCCTGTTGTTGTAAGATAGGAATAATATCAAGACTTGGGCTATCACGCATATCATTTGTATCTGGTTTAAAAGTTAAACCAAGAATAGCAACCTTTTTACCTTTCACCGAACCAGAACAATGTTTGATAACTTTATAAGCCATTTCTTTTTTACGTTGCGTGTTATAATTAATCACTTCTTGCACGATAGATTGCTCTACTCCCAAGGTTTTACCGGTATGCAGTAATGCCAAGGTATCCTTTGGAAAGCATGAACCGCCATAGCCAGGACCAGCATTTAAAAATTTATTACCTATTCTATTATCTAATCCCATTCCGATAGATATTGCTTGAATATCTGCATCGCATTGTTCACACATATCAGCAATTTGATTAATAAATGCAATTTTAGTAGCCAAAAAAGCATTCGAAGCATATTTAATTAATTCAGCTGTATCAGGATTAGTAAACACCATCGGCACACCCAAAGAATCCAAGGGTCGATACAACAATTTCATCACTTCTTTTGCTCTATTGCTGGTACAACCTATCACTACACGATCGGGTTTCATAAAATCTTCTATTGCCGATCCTTCGCGTAAAAATTCGGGGTTAGAAACTACATCAAAATCTGCTGCAGAATTATGCTGATGAATAATTTCTGTCACCTTATTAACAGTGCCAACAGGCACGGTAGATTTATTAACAATTATTGTATAACCGGAAAGGTGGTTTGCAATTTCTTTTGCCACACCATAAACATAGCGCATATCTGCACTACCATTAGTGGGATCATTAGGTGTGCCCACTGCAATAAAGACAATATCTGCACTAGAAACAGCGCTACGAATATCCGTAGTAAATTGTAATCTTTTCTTGTTACTATTTTCTTTTATCAAAGCTTCTAGTCCTGGTTCATAAATAGGCACTTTACCAGCATTCAACAAATCTATTTTTGTTTTATTATTGTCGATACAGACAACCTCAAAACCAAATTCTGCTAAACAGGTACCGGTTACTAGCCCTACGTATCCGACTCCTACTACCGCAACTTTCATAATTTCTCCTAAATAATATCCCGTATATATTGTGCAATATCATCAGATATAGTCTTATTATCCAGTGATAATCTAATATTGGCTTTAATATAGCCTGATTTTGAACCGCAATCTATGCGCTCACCTTCATATAAAAAACCATAACATTGTTGTTTTTGGCTAATAGTAGCAATAGCATCAGTCAGTTGAATTTCATCATCAAAACCCTTTTGTTGCGTCTCCAATACATCAAAAATTTTAGAATCAAGAATGTATCTTCCTACAACAGCTAAATTAGAGGGGGATTGGCTTAAATCCGGTTTTTCGACAATCCCCTTTACCGCAAATATATTATGCTGATCAGAAGGTGTAGGATCTATTATACCATACCTACTAACTTGGCTATCCGGCACATTCATTACCGCCAGTATATTAGCGCTATACTGTTCATACATATCCATCATTTGCTTAAGACAAGGTACTTTGGAATAAATAAAATCATCGGCTAACAATACGGCAAAAGGTTCATCGTGAATAAAATTTCTAGCACACCATACCGCATGCCCTAAACCCATTGGTTCTTGCTGTCTAGTATATACTATGGATCCTGGCTTAGAAACGTAAGAAGTAATTTGCTCTAAAGCTTCAAAATTATTTCTTTTACGTAAATTATCCTCTAATTCAAATGAACGGTCAAAATGATCTTCTATAGCTGTTTTATTTTTGCCAGTAACAAAAATTATTTCTTCTATACCAGCGGCAATAGCCTCTTCTACCGCATATTGAATCAATGGTTTATCAACGATGGGCAACATTTCTTTAGGCATCGACTTTGTAGCAGGTAAGAATCTTGTACCCATACCACCAACTGGAAATATCGCTTTTCTAATTTTTTTCATATCGTTTTTATATTCTTAAAAAATCAATGGATTATATACTTTTTAAACCTTATTTTCTAGCACGTTTGTAATTATGACTTTATATAATTAAATAGGTTGGATCAATCCAACGCAAGGTCCAAGAACTATAACAATTCTTTTAAATATTTTCCAGTGTAACTCTCTTGGATCTTTATTATATCTTGTGGTGCTCCACATGCTACTATTTTCCCACCTTTTTCTCCACCTTCTGGACCAACATCAACAATCCAATCAGAGGTCTTAATCACATCCAAGTTATGTTCAATAACTACTACAGTATTACCTTGATCAACTAATGAATGTAATATTTCTAATAATTTTTTTACATCATCAGTATGCAAACCAGTAGTTGGTTCATCAAGAATATACAAAGTGCTTCCGGTAGAGCGCTTGGCAAGCTCTTTAGCAAGTTTTACTCGCTGCGCTTCACCACCAGACAAGGTGGTTGCTTGTTGACCAATATTAATGTAACCAAGCCCCACATGCTGTAAAGTTTTTAACTTACTAGCAATATTAGGCAAATGTTCAAAAAATTCCACTCCTTCATCAACTGTCATACGCAAAATATCTGCAATAGAACGATCTCTGTATTCTATCTCAAGGGTTTCTTTATTATATCTTGCTCCTTTGCATTGATCACATTCAATGTACACATCAGGCAAAAAATGCATTTCAATCTTAATTACCCCATCTCCTTGACAGGTTTCACAACGTCCACCCTTTACATTAAATGAAAACCTACCCGGAGTGTAACCTTTTGCTTTTGATTCTGGTAAGCCCGCAAACCATTCACGAATATTAGTAAAGACCCCTGTATACGTAGCTGGATTAGAACGAGGAGTCTTACCTATCGGCGATTGATCAATATCAATTACTTTATCAATATTATCAACCCCTAATAACTTATCATAATGTTTGTTATTATTTTTCTTTACTCTGCTATTAAGCCTTTCATGCAAGGCTTGATAAAGAGTTTCGATAATCAAAGATGACTTTCCACCACCAGAGACTCCAGTTATTGATACAAATTTACCTAAAGGCAAAGTCAGTGAAACATTTTGCAAATTATTAGCTGTCGCACCAATTAATTTAATAAAGCAATCTTTATGTCCTGCACGTAGTTTACCGGGCACTGCTATTTGCTTTGTACCAGTTAAATATTGCCCAGTTAAACTATCATCATTACCTGCTATTTCTTGTACGCTACCTTGAGCAGTAATTCTACCACCATGCACTCCTGCCTTGGGACCAATATCAATCACAAAGTCTGCTTCTTTAATAGTGTCTAAATCATGTTCAACAACTATTACCGTGTTACCTAAATCGCGTAGTTTTTTTAGCGTATCAATTAACCTGGCATTGTCTCGTTGATGCAAACCAATAGACGGCTCATCTAATACATACAACACTCCTGTTAGACCTGAGCCAATTTGTGATGCTAATCTGATACGCTGACTTTCACCACCACTTAACGTACCAGAAGAACGTGATAAACTTAAATAACTCAATCCAACACTTTGTAAAAAATGCAACCTAGCACTGATTTCTTTCAGTATTTTGATCGCTATTTCATTCTTGTGATCTGATAATTTATCTGGCAATTCATTAAACCATTTTATTGCATCATCAATGGATAAATCTGTGATTCTGCCAATATGTTTATCATTAATCCTCACGCATAAAGCCTCTTTATTCAGACGATAACCACCGCAAGCATCGCAAACATGTTGCATCTGATATTTAGCCAACTCTTCTTTCACTCTAGGCTTTTCCGCTGTTTTCCATCTTTCTTTTAGCTTCGGGATAATGCCGTAGAATATTCCCAGCACACCATAACGTTGTGTTGGCACTTTTTCTGTTGCACCGTAAAGCAACATATTTTTTGTATTTTCCTTTAAGTTTTTAAAAGGTTTTCTAATATCATCATCACAATAGTTATTCACAATATTAATAGTATAATCATCCCAAAAATAATCATTTTGCCGCCATGGAGCAATGGCCCCATCAGTGATAGATATATTATCGTTTGGTACAATTAGTTCTGAAGCAAAGGTTACATTTACCCCCAAGCCAGAACATTTCTGACAGGAACCAAATGGACTGTTGAACGAAAATAATCTAGGCTCTATCTCGGTAATGCAAAAGCCTGATTCTGGACAAGAGAATTTTTCAGAAAATACGACGGTTTCTTGCAGATCTACTTTTTCAACAAACACTATCCCATCGGATAACTTACTAGCTATTTCTATACTGTCAGCCAATCTTGACTTAATTTCTGGCTTGATTACCAATCTATCAATCACAACTGAAATATTATGCTTAATATTTTTATCTAAATCTGGAATATCTTCTATAGCATAAATCTCGTTATTGATTTTTACCCTTTGGAAACCTTGCTTTCTTACTAACTCAATTTCTTTTCTATGCTCACCTTTTTTCCCTCTAACAATCGGTGAAATAATGTATACCCTTGTACCCTCATCAAATTTTAGTACTGCATCTACCATTTGTGAAACAGATTGGCTCTCAATAGGCAATCCAGTAGCCGGAGAATAAGGCACCCCTACTCTGGCATATAATAATCTGAGATAATCATATATTTCAGTTACTGTTCCCACTGTTGAGCGAGGATTTTTTGAGGTAGTCCTTTGCTCGATAGAAATAGCGGGTGATAAACCAGCAATAGAATCCACATCAGGCTTAGGCATTAATTCTAAAAATTGCCTAGCATAGGACGAAAGACTTTCCACATAACGCCGCTGTCCTTCGGCATAGATTGTATCAAATGCTAATGATGATTTTCCCGAACCACTAAGTCCTGTAATAACAGTTAATTTGTTCTTGGGAATTTCTACATTAATATTTTTTAAATTGTGCTCTTTGGCACCTTTAATAGATAGATATTGACTACTCATTATAAAATTGTTCTAATAACTGTTATTTTAAACTGTTTACTACTACTTTACATAATTTACCTAAGCAGATAGTAATTAAGCCACATTTTATGTAAACATTACAATGAAAATATAATGATGTGAGTTATTTTATGCAAATACAAAAAAATTATAATAACATTATTGGTGCCAGCTGGAAAATATTAGCATGTTTGTGCTTTGCTGCTATTAATACCATGGTGCGCTACTTAACTGGTGGTGCAGGCAATATCACAAACCCATTGTCATATGATGTAGTTGTATTTTTCCAAAATTTGTTTGCCGTATTAATTATCCTGCCTTTTATTGCGAAAGATGGTTTAAGTGTGTACAAACCTAACCATATTAGTTTGCATTTAACGAGAATTATTTCCGCAGTAGTAGGTATAGTGTGCTTTTATTGCGCTCTATCAAAAATGCAGATAACCTATGCCGTTGCCTTGCAATTTACCGGACCAATCTTTACCGTATTAGGTGCTAAACTATATCTACAAGAGCGCATCACTAAACTTAAACTACTTGGTATTATATTGGGTTTTGCTGGTGCAGTAATCATTACCAGGCCAGATCAAAAACTTCTTGGACTACAAAATGAGATAAGCTTATATATATTTTTACCCCTAATATCGGCGATCTGCTTTGCCATTGCTAAACTAACCGCTCGTGAATTATCCGTTAGAGGTGAAAAACCAAAAGTACTAACAAGCTATTTGTTAATTTTTATGGTACCAGTATCGGGGATAATAGCTATATTTAATTGGCAACTACCTAGTCTTGAACAATTATCAGCCCTGTTCATTTTAGGCATCCTCAGCAGTTTGGCTCACTATGCCACCGCCAAGGCATACGTATATGCCGAAGTAATATTTTTAATGCCATTTGGTTTTGCCAGACTTATTCTTACTGCAATTCTAGGCTTTATAACCTTTAAGGAATTTCCGCAAAATCAATTTGCTTGGTACGGTATATGCCTTGTCTTAAGCAGTGCATCGGTGATAACAATTGCTGAACGCAGGGTTAACAATCGCGTAAATGCGTAGCCATTTTTAAGTATGCGAATAACATTGTAACTTTATGATTGCCACAAGAATGGCTTGAATCCAGGTGTCATCGCCAACCATCGTTTCCGGTAATGCTGTAACTTACCTTGCATAACTTGTGGTTTAAATATTTGCTCTACCACAATATCTTCTGCTAAAATTTCACCAAGCATGTTATAGCCATCTACTCGCATTTTTTCTATAAGCTGCTCTGAAATAGTACACTTATTAACAAATACCTCACTTATTTGCGCCGCAACTTCAGCAATAAAAGGATAATTTTTACCAGCAGGAGCATTTAAGGTTAATCCGGTTACGGTACGATAATAGGAATCCTCTCCCTGTTGTTGCTCATAGGATATATTATAGTCAACGTATCTTTCCTGACTATCCGCAGATACATATTTTACTCTAATTGTAGCGGGGCTAATGTAAAATATTCTATATTCAACAGGCTGAAAACCTAAATATTGGTCAAGTGCATGAATATTACGTGGCACTACATAACCATCCGAAGGTTCTAATGCCTGAAATAACGTCTGCGTAAATGAATGAAAAGCCTTTTCTGTACATAGCTGTGCGGTGGCAACAGGAAATTCATGGGTCATCAAAAATAGCAATTTTATATCATTTGCAGAACAATCTTGATGATGCAATATAGTTCTAAAAAACTTAAATGTATCATACTCAAATTTGACAAATTTTTCGTGCATAAAACTACAATGTACAAAATCATGATAAAGTATAGCTGTCGGTGTGCGAAAAATTCCACCATGAGATGGACAAATATCATCTTTTGCAGCAAACATAGCGAGGCTGATGGGCATATCATGATCATCTAACAGCGCATGAATAAATTGTTCTGGCGATAATTCATCAGCAAAGATTATCGCATCATATAACATGCTATAACTTTTTAAATCACGCAGCAAAAAACTATAAAAATCTAAAGATAACCAACCATCTATTTTTTCTTCCAATACATCAATAACCTTTAGTACTTTGCTATATGATGATCGCAATAATTTTGAATCCAAAGCTCCATCAAATGATTTAGCATGTGACAACAATGTAGATACCCTTAAACAATGTATGCGCAATTTATATATTGTTAGATCTGTCAAATGTTCAAATGCCTCATGAGCAAAAAGATCAAATTCTCGTGCATATAAAACCCTACTTTCCTTGCTCATATTGTCATAAATATATCCTAGTGCTCGTTCTAACATTTGTCCAAGATCTGCTATTGCACCTTGCGAACAAATCCCATGCTGCTGAGCTTGTTTATATATTTTTTTATACTCCTTAATTTGTCCATCAGCATCTGGAATAGACTTAGTAAAATTAGCATCCTTAATACGAGCAACAAACTCAGCCTCATTTTCTGGACAATCCCAACTTAACGCTAACTTAATATTTAGCAAAACAAATACAGTATAGAGTATAATTTTGTACATTCTTAACCTTGTAAAAATTTCGCAATCGTAGCCCTTACATGACAAAAAGTCAAATAAATGATTAATCTGAGCAAAAATAAGCAAAGCAAAAGATACGCAAAAACGCCTTGAATAACAAGATATAACGATAATAGCATAGGATAGACGTAAAGGATAAATATTATGATAATGGTGCCACAGAGAGGAATCGAACCTCCGACCCCACCCTTACCAAGGGTGTGCTCTACCACTGAGCCACTGTGGCACAATACTGTATTTAGATATAACCAACATCCAGCCTTACATTTCGTATCATAAAATTTAATTAATGCAAGGCAAAAGCAGAATTACACCAGGAAAATATGATTTGCATTATGAGATAACTATCTTGTAATTCGATATCAATAACTTAACAGTATGTCATGTATTGGATTAATCTTATATGTTTCATCAAATACTTTTATTGCTTTCACTATTTGCAATAAGCTCGGATTTCTTGCTTATAACTGTTTAATCCATATACTATGCTAGCTGTACTGTACTAACAAACCCATCTTACTGCGCATGATAATATATTACAACAAAGCAGCACTTTGCTAAAACCCTCAAAACCATGAATAACCATGCGTTTGTTAAGATAAGATATCAAGTCTTGCTTACTAGCGATTAGATAGCAATACCGGCTTGACAACAAGCATATTCGCAACAATAAAGTGTAACAACAAACTTAATGAACTCAACACAAATGCAATACTATTGCAATTTGCAAGACCAAAATTACTCATGATAGCTCCCCTGTTAAGCTGCTATTAATATATGAATAAAAACTTAACAAAAAGTAAAGATCATCAGATTTATATTACTAAATTGTCGCTATCAATCCAGTGAAACATACCTGCGTTATCTGTGTCACGATAATAATAAATCACTACTGACAATAAGGTAAGCAAACCCACCTCTGGCAATATACTTGAGGAAAAATCGCACTTTTGGAGCCTCACTCACAATTATTGCATCCTACGGCTAATCATGATTGGTAGAATATAGGAGATCAAGCCATATCTTTACTTGGAATGTATCTATATAAAAATACTTTAAAGAATAATAAAAAGATGGTAATAATTGCTTACAAGTAAAGATATGGAAAGCAGTGGTAATATGCAAATTCACAGATACATAGCTCTATTAGTATGTTTACTATCATTAAATGTAACAGTATACGCCCACAATACTTTTAAAGTGGCTGAGCCTAAAGATATTGATAAAATTCTTGAAACAGTTATTCAAACATATGAAGTGACCGAGGATTCTACAGATAGAATGCCCCTAGAAATGCAAAAATTCTTTAAAGTACAAATTGCTAACAAACTGGTGGTTACCTTGCAAAATGATGCAGGTGCAATACTAGGACTATATGCATTCATTGCCACAAATGATCCACATATAATTAAGCTGGAATATAACTTTATCGCCGCAAACTATTACTATGATGGATATCAAGCAGAGCTAGAGGAAATAAGAAATACGCTCAATAATAAAATTATGCAACATGCTTACAATTTAGGAAAAAAAATCATCATTAGTTTTCCTGTTGCAGAGGAAAAATCATTTTTTTATCGTTTTCAAGGAAGATTATCAAAACTAGACATAAACAAGCTTATGTACAATATAGCTGATATCGGCTTTAAATTTGATAAATCTGGTCTAATTTATGGTGATGACTGGCACACTGGAAAGAAACTGCACGGTTGGGAGTGCAAGGTAATAAATATAGGATCATAATAAATAGGTTCTTTACAAATATCCACAGTATTAATTATGGATTACGCTGTGCTTTTATCTACTGTACACGGAGTTTATTTGGTACTATTTTTTGCTCATTGTACCAACACCAACTCTACACCAAGATATCCCTTAGCAGCTTGGTGTTGAAATGGTTATTTCCATAACTATTGAAAAAACTAGTGATAACTTTTTTATTTTTTACCATTTTAGCTTCCTTTACTAAATAGTATTCCATGTGATGCTTCATTAAAATCATAATAATTTAAAGATTTGCACCCTAGCCTTAACAGTAATTTTTTGTAATCTTCTAATTCATGCCTAGAAAACGCTCTAACAGTATAACCAGGAATTTTTATAGTTTCCTTTTGATAGTCAACTTCAAAATTATCACCCCATGCTTTATATGTGTTGATTCTTATCTCCATACAACCTTTTTTTACAGCAGAAATAAATAATTGATCCACATATTTGAACATTTCCGTCACATGTTGCTCAACTGGTTCTGACAATATGCCCAATGAATTGCCTATGCATATACCTATGCTAGGTGTGTTTTTTTGAATTAAATCTACTTGTTCATGTAAAAAGCTCTTATAATTCATAGGATCTTTTATCACAACATTGGCTAAGTTTTTTGCATTAGCTCTGGCCTTTAGAATGACTTTTTCGTCCAGATCAATACCTACATAAGAATTAATATAGGGATGTATAGTTTTTAATATGTCTGCATCGCCACAACAAAAATCAATAACGTGTTGATTTTTAGTAGCTGCCAAGGTTGCTTCTTTTTCCTTCTGCCTATATTCGTCAAAATGGTAGGAATTATACTTTTGATACCAATCTGAATAATCAGACTTTTTTATACTCATGTTTTGCACTTAAAAAATAATACTTATTAATTTGTAATACTAATATCACAAACTTACATCCAAAAATATATAATAAGTTACAAACCGTAGCCATTTAGCAATTTATTTTACCTATAAAAAAGCACCAAAGTTAATCAGTTTTTTGTTTTAACGGATTATAATCAGATGTTTGCGCTCTTTTATTAAACAATCCGCTAAATAATGAGAAAGACTTCCTCGATACTGGTGCTGATAAAGACGCTTCATCTTCATCACTAGACGAAGATGACTGCGATGATGACCACTCACGCTTTACCTCGGGTAAATGCTCTCTGAACCACATCACGCGCCCAGGATTCTTACTAAAGAATAAATCCCCATTTTCAAAAAAAGATATGAGCTCTTGCCAAGCCCTAGGGTTACCACGATTGGCGGAGCTTATCATACTGGATAAATATAAATACTCTAACTGTTTTTTTAACTCTGGTGAGTGCCTTCTGGGATATTCTCTATAGACCTCATCAAGAAGATACAAACTCTTCCGACACAATCTCTCTCCTTCTTCAGGAACATCTCTTTCAATTTCCACAAATACTCTAGAAGGGTGATCTTTAGAATCAAGCACTAACCCATCGGGTAAACGCATTTGCATCACTGATCTAACATAGCCATCATCCACTTGTCGCACCTCATCTGCATACCGAAGTGAACCTGCACTTAGCAAACTACTGCTCAATATCAAACAAAACACTGCTCTAATCATAATAACCTCTTAATATTATTATGGAATATTTTAAATCTACTTTTCAAGCTTTACCATGGTTTAATGTCGTCCCATGAATCTCTTATATCACGCAAAAGATCAGTATATGTACTCTTTTTAAATAATGTACTGGGAAATCTATACCTAATCCATCCTAATCTTTTATGTAATTGTTTATCATCTTACGGTAGCACATCTGATAAACTCAGCAACATTACCCAATTTACTTCTCAACGGATGTCTTAATGGATGCCAACGCAAATGTCTGCGCGTATTTTGCAATATATTATTAGCTAAAAAAACGTTTTCTCCACTAATTATTTCACTTTTATATTTAATAGTAAAATAGCAACTCAATGAAAATGCTGCGCTTTTTATGTGCTCTATTGTCATTGATCGATCATAGGGAGTAAAAAATGAAAAATCTCTATCCCACAAAGAACTTATGCTCAACCTTCTTGTATAAACTTCATATCCAGTAGCGGCTGCTGCAAAACTGGTTAACGTATCGCCTTCAAATAATGAACCAAATATCGCATATAGTATTGCTCTAGTTGTGAAATTACTTTTTTCCTGAAATTCTGAAAGATAACTAGTGAACAATGCATTCAAATGTTGTTGTGTTTTTTTCATCCTTGGATCTACAGCATCATTGGTAGATATATCTTGCAAGAATCGTAATCTTATCTCATCTAATTCACCTTCATCAAATTGACACCCTTCAGAAAGACTTAGTTTTCTTATCGATACTTTGTAAAACTGTAATCCTTGATCTTGCTCTCCAAGCACCCCAAATACATTACTGTGAATGTTTAATAACAGACATAAAACTATCAAATATATACGCATCATAAACCCTTGCAACTTTGAGAACCCTATCACAAATATGCACAAAAAGTCAATAAAGCCTCATTAGCAGAATAAATAGCGACTAATATTGCTATATCGATACAGCTGTATTGCGAAATACTAGAGACCAATATTGTTATAACACAACTAATTGATAACAAATTATAGATGAAAAATGCACAACCGTTTAATATTAATTTGCTACTATGCAACTTGGTATCGCACGACTATTACTAGTAACTCTTCCAGCACAACATATATCACACGCTTGTTGCTCTTCTATACCATCATCATCTGTTATATGAACCATGCTCTCGTTATCATCTGCTAACATTGTAGCTGTATTTTTATTAGCAATCTTTCTAAGAATTCTCATGGCGTCATTACCTAAAAGACAACCTCGACTATTACCATTAACGTTTTCGTTACGACGCTTTTTAGATTCAAGCACCAACTCTTTACTATCAGCTCTCATTATATGAACAATACTATCGCCATCATCTACTAATGCTGTGCCTGTTACTGTGGCTGTATTTTTATGCGCAATTTCTCTAAGAGCCCTCATAGCGTCATTACTTAAAAGATCACCACGTTTAGCAGTCATTACTTTTCGACATAGCTTAGAATCATCTTCCTGCATATCGACATCTAAAGTTATAGACATAAAAAACGCTGTAATAAAAATCTTACCTATCACATTTTCTCCTATAATTATCTAATAAAGTGCGCATCCTACAATATTCATAACAAATAGTCAATAAATCTGCCTTGCAAAGACTAAAAAGGTATTGTTTGAATCATCTTTAATTAAATTTATTCGTCATCAGTAAAACATGTAGATTTTGTAAAACTTTATTGCATACTTTTTAACTAGCTTTTTCTGTTCTGAATACAGCAAAAAATTACCCATTTACTTTCTATGGAACATGGTTATCAAACTTCATCCTACTGATCAAAAAGCCATACTAAATCATTCTCATCAACAGACTATTAAAGCTTTCATTATTAGTAACACTAGGTCTTATATGCTCTGGTAAACTCGTACTGCAAGAAATGCTAAGGCTCACATTAGAACATATTATATTCTAAAGAATTTTATTCTTCGATATAGCGGTACTCTGGCACCACTATTTTGCAGATATTATTAACAAAATGTGCAAATCCAGATTCAATAGCAATATTTTTTTTATCATTACTACAGCTTATTTCTATAACACCAGAAGTTAAAGCAACCATACACGGGGTATGATCAGCTAAAATACCAATACGACCATCCTTGCCTGGTAAGTTAACTATCTCAACCTTCTTAATGCTTTCTTCCTTATGTGGAGATGATATTTCAATGGATATTTTAGTCATTATTAGCCAATTTGTATAATGTATCGTCTTTTGCTTGTAGCGGCGTATCATTGCGCCAGATACTGTGCACTGTCTCTATTAACGCTTTACTAAAAAATTGTTTTGCCCCAAGCACAAACGTCTTAATAGTTGCAATAAAAGATTTCTTATCTGTAATTTCTACTAAGTTAATTTTATCAAACTGGCTTAATTTAAGCTCTCTTTTTACTGTATCAACAGCAGTAAAAAACCCACCTAAACCGTCTATTAAGCCGAACGTTTTTGCTTCTTGCCCAAGCCAGACACGACCTTTGGCAACTTTTTCTACTTGCTTAACAGTTAACCCTCTGGCTTTAGCAACAATTTGCACAAATCTGTTATAATTTTGTTCAGTGTAATTATTAACCATAGCAATTTGATGTTCCGTTAATGATGATAAACTAGAAAACATTGAGCCGTTATCACCAACAGAAACAGAATCAACATTTACGTCAAACTGTGCCAATGCATCTTTAAAGGACATTTTTGCGATAATAACCCCTATAGAGCCAGTAATACTGGTACTATTCGCAATAATTTTCTTACAAGGTGTGGTGGCCACCACCCCACCCGAAGCAGATATATTAGATATCGATGCAATCACTGGGATACCTTTTTCTTGGGCATTGAGAACAGCTGCTCGCATAGTTTCCGATGCTACGGAATCACCACCCGGAGTATTGACTCGAAAAATAATTGCTTTAATCGATTTATCTTTTAGTGCCTCTTCAAATTGTCTAGCCACTCTTTCAGCTGATAGTAATTGATAATCACGCATCATATCATAATGATCATTAGCTTGCGTAATAATACCAGAACCATAAATTACCGCTACTTTTGTACCGCTACCACCATGTAAATAAGATACGATGTCCCTATAGTACATTTCATCCGATATTATTTTCCCTTTACCTGCAATCTTTTTAACGTATTCGGTAAATTGATGAAAATATCCAACCTTATCAATTAATTTATCTTTGATTGCTTCATACTCATTGCTAAAAGTACGCTCTTGACAGATGTTACTTATGGTATTACTTGCTATTTTACGCTCACTAGTGCTTTCAAACACAAAATGATTATGCAGATTATTTAATAAATTATGCAATGCTTCTTTATTAAATTCTGAAAATTTGTCATCAGTATAATGCGCATAAGCATTTTTATATTCTTTCTTAGCAAACACCTCTGGTTTCACACCGTACTTTTGTAATAGTTTTGCAAAAAACATCTTATCGACATGCAAACCGGATAAATAAACAAATGACCCATTCTGCATCCATATTTTATCAGCGCAAGAAGCAAGATAATAATTGCGCAAACCAAATAACTGATAAGAATACGCATAAACGAACTTACCAGACTTACGAAAATCTTTAATAACATTACGCAACTCTTGTATTTGGGCAATTCCTAACGAAGAACCATCCATCTGTAATACAATACCTTTTATTCTTTTATCATTTGCTGCGTAGCGCACCATCTGTAACAACTTAAGGAAATTTATCCCTTTACCTTGTAGCAAAGTTTTCCAATTATTTTGTTGTACTTCAGGGTATTTTTTACGCAAATCGATCTGCAATACAGAATTATTGCTAATTTTAGGAGCAAGATTGATATTAAAAATTTTTACTATACAAAATAAAAATACAGGTAAAAGTGCAATAAAACCTATTGCCGCAAAGAATTTTGTAATAAGGTTTTTCATATTATATAAGCTTTTTCACACAGTATAAAAGCTCTCACAAAAAAAGCAACATTAACCTGATGATATTAGATGGAATGACAAAGGAAGCAAACGACCCAAAGAATAATCACTACGGCTGCTTCTTTCCAGATCTGACCGGGTTCGCAATGACTTTGCCCGCTTACTTCCCTTGGTTAATAAATATTATAAAGTCATAAATTGCAAGTTTATTTTGTACCCCAATTGTTGTACAATGCGGAAGAAATAAATATTTCAATTGGATACTGTGGCACTAACCTTGGATTGATTAATTAAGTAGAATGAATGACAAGATAGTAAACAGTTTACGGGGCGTAGCGCAGCCTGGTAGCGCACCACGCTGGGGGTGTGGGGGTCGTGGGTTCGAATCCCGCCGCCCCGACCATGAACGTAACATAAACTATGTGAACAAAATGACGAATGACAAAATCAATAGCATCCTACACCATTATGAAGCCGAAAATCCTGGGGTAAAAACGAACCTGGCAAGAATCTTGCGGCATGGTAAGCTGGACAATACCGGTAAATTACTAATTTATGCCGTAGATCAAGGATTTGAACATGGGCCAGCCAGAAGTTTTGCCATTAATCCAGATGCTTATGATCCACATTATCATTTTGATTTATCTGTCAAAGCTGGGTTATCAGCATTTGCCGCACCTATTGGATTATTAGAAAGTGGAGCCGCAACCTTTGCCGGACAAATACCAACAATCTTAAAAATTAATAGTTCTAACTCTCTTGTGCGCTCAGCAACAAATGCTCTAGACTCTGACCAAGCAATTACCAGTAGTGTGCATGATGCCTTACGCCTTGGCTGTAGCGCTATTGGTATTACTATTTATCCTGGCTCTGATAATACTTTTGCAATGTTTGAACAACTACAATCTATTGCCCAAGAAGCTAAATTACATGGCCTGGCGGTAGTTGTTTGGTCTTATCCACGTGGCAATATGTCCAGTGCTGGCGAAACAGCTGTTGACGTAGTTGGCTACTCTGCACATATGGCCTGTCTATTAGGGGCAAATATCGTGAAAATTAAAATCCCAAATGAGAATATTGAACATGCCGAGGCGAAAAAAGAATATAGTAATAATAACATCAACGTTTTTACTTTAACAGAACGCTTAATCCATATCAAACAATGCTGTTTCAACGGGAAAAGAATATGCATCTTTTCTGGCGGTGGAAAAAAATCAGATGAAGAAATGTTAGAGGAAGTACAAGCTATTGCAGATTCAGACTGTAATGGATCTATCATTGGTCGTAATATTTTCAGGCGTCCTAGAAAAGAAGCAATAGATCTTATTAACAACATCGTAAAAATATACAAAAATACCTAATTGTGAAGTTTGCCTTGTTAGACCATATCATAATGGTAGAATGACTTTATTAAAACAAATGTAAATGTGTTGATATCTGTAAATAATAAAATGGTACTAGCAGTAATAATAGTAGCATGCTCAGCAAGAATATATATTGCATTTTGATCCAGTTTATTTCAGCCATTATTCTTATCATCGCATTGCCTCTGGCTTTGGGCAAAATAACCAATATTTTCTGTATGGAATATAAATTTGCACGTGAGCTGGTGAGATTTTCCTCAAATAAACGGTATATTGACTATAAAATTAGCGAAGCACAAGACTATTATCGCGAATCAGATTATAAAAGAAGCCATATTACAAAAAAAAGCTCAAACAAAAACTGCACAACACTTAAATTCTTTAAGCTCTATAGAAATTAAAAAGAAAAGAATGGCGGAAAAATCAAATTATATTGATATCGTTAAAAAAGAGGCAATTGGCGATTTAATTTCCAACTTAATTTGGATTATTGTTGCCCTATTCTTTTTTATTACACACAGGCAAAAGAAAAAAAACTAAATAACGTTATGTGACAATAATTACTCACAATAATCATTAGGCAAACTTATAATGCAGATACACTGTCTTATGGTTATAAACAATAAAAACCAATATATTAGTTTCCATTGATGACTTTGTTTAATTTAAAAAAAATCTCCAAGATAAAAATCACCTTGGAATGAATAATTTACACTCATGCTACAACGCAAACAGTAACTTAGTAATAGTGTTATAATAAACCTCAATATCATCCGTAATTGTAAGAAATTCAAAAAAATAAACTGATCCAATAATACAATATTAAAATTATAACACATTATTAATTTTTCTATATTAAGCTTACAGTTAAGAATAATCTTTGGTTTATTACATGCTGAATGATCAATTATCAATTATTTGCTTACTTGGCTTTAGCATCTGTATGTTCTTATGGGGTAAGATTAGATATGATATCATTGCCTTAATCACCTTGTTATTAGGTTATGCTCTGAAGTTAATACCACTACAAGAATGTTTCACCGGCTTTAGTCATCCAGCAGTATGGACCGTAATTGCTATATTGATTATGTCAAATGCATTATCACAAAATGGTATGACATATATTATTAACCAAATCTTACAAAAAGTTACTAATAATTTTTTTAGCTATATGCTAACCACTTGCCTATTATCCATGATATTATCGGCGTTTATTAATAATGTTGGGGCATTGGCACTAATTATGCCTATTGCTGTTAATGGAGCAATATCATTTAATAAATCCCCAGCCACTATCTTAATGCCTTTGGGATTTTCATCTATTTTAGGTGGAATGATAACTTTAACAGGAACACCGCCTAATATAATCATTGCTTCCTTTAGACAGCAAGCGATGAATCAGTCGTTTACCATGTTTGACTTTAGCTATGTTGGTCTACCTATAGCGTTGATTGGAGTATGTTTTATTTGCATCATAGGCTATAGATTTATACCAAGAAATAGAACCAGCAAACAACCATTACAAGAACTATTAAAAGTAGACAATTATATCACTGAAATACGAATTGAACATGATTCTTGTTTAATTGATAGAACTCATCAAGATATTGCCAAAGAATGCAAGACGGTCAATATCAGAATACTGGAATTAATTAGACAAAATCAAAGATATATTAAAATTCCATTATCACAACAATATAAATCAGGCGATATTTTAGTTGTACAAACAGATCCCATTTCTTTGAATGCATTTTTAGTCGCCAATAATTGTTCAGTAAAAGAAATATCCGAAGAAGAAAGTGAATTTAAAAACTTTAATGAAAATCATAAATCTGAATTCATAGAAGTAGTAGTAAGCTCTAGGTCAGATATCATAGGTAAAAAGGCTGCTGAACTAATGCTTGCCGCACGATACGGTATAGAACTACTGGGAATATCTAGGCAAGGTTCCTCTTATACACAATCGGTAAATGACCTTAGGCTAAAAGTAGGTGATGTGCTGTTATTGCGGGGACCTATAGAAAGATTATATAACGTAGTCAACTCGATGCTATTATTACCTCTTGCCAATCGCAATTTGCAATTGAATAGTAAAACCTCGCTTTACAAATGTATAACAATTTTTATCTGCACCATCATAGCTGTTACCTGCAACATATTACCTCCTCATATTGCTTTTGTAACAGGCGCAGTAATCATGACCATTGTTGGTGTCATTAATATAAAAGATTTTTATAGTAGCATTGATTGGCCTATAATAATATTGCTAGGCTCAATGATTCCCGTTAGCATGGCATTCCAAAACACCGGCGCAGCCAACAACATAGTAGATTTATTGTTAGAATATAGTGCAGCCTCTCCTCAAATGTTGTTAATATTTATTTTAATAATCACTATGTTACTAACTGATGTGATGAATAATGCAGCAACGGCAATTATCATGTGTCCTATCGCTTTATCTATTGCTAATAAATTTGCTTTGAATAGCGATGCATTTTTAATGGCTGTAGCAATTGGGTCTTCATGTTCTTTCTTAACACCTATTGGACATCAGAATAATGCTATTGTCCTTGGTCCAGGAGGATATAAATTTACCGATTATTGGCGTATGGGGTTGCCGCTGGATATTATTATAATATTATTCGCTATCCCATTGATAATGTTCTTTTGGCATCCATAATATTGCAGAAAAATTGTCACAACTTACCATGCTTGCAAGACAATAAATATATGCATTAATTGCAAAAATAAAAGATGATTTTCTTAACAAATACTGTGAATAACTCTATTAATAAATTATTAACTATTTTCTGTAATTAAATAACTTATTAACGTTGGATAAGGTTTGCCTATTTTTTAAGCAATATGATATTTTGCAAGCAATATCCTTTATTTTTGTTACTAGTTGGAATATTATGCTGTTTAGCTTTTTGACCATAATGTTTTAACTTTAATTAATAATCGCCCAACGGTAAAATAGCTACAATACAGGGAAAAATTTGGTTAGTATTTGAATATATTATTGTTTAAGCAACAATTTAATATATCGAATGCTGGTAATAATAAACGATATTTAATTAATGAGTGAACAAATGTTACATGTACTAATGGTTGATGATGAACCTGATTTAAGCGTGCTAATAAAACAAAGATTTAGAAAAGAAATAAACAACAACGAATATAAGTTTACTTTCACCTATAACGGTAGCGATGCTCTTGAAAAGTTACAAGAAACAAAAGATACAGATCTGGTAATTACTGATCTTAATATGCCTAAGATGAATGGCCTAGAGTTATTAATCAACATCAAAAAATATTACCCAGACTTGGATGTTATGGTAATGTCGGCCTATAGTGATCCAGAAGTTATAAAGTCGGCAATGAATGCAGGTGCAGTAAATTTTATCTTTAAACCCATAAATTTTAAAAATTTTAATGAACAATTGCAAAAATACTGTATAAAAGATTAACTTAACAAATTGGTAACAATATGAGATCAGCCCACAGTTATGCCACAGCCTTATTTAATAATGCTAATAAAGATCTCAGCAGTGCAAAGCAAACCTACAGCCATGTTTTGCAGATTGATGAATGGTTAACAAAGTCCAAAGAGCTTACCTTGTTAATACAGAACCCTTTACATGATATCGCCGCCATCAAAGAAGTTATCACACAGTTATGTGCCAAATCTACTATAGACAAGGTAGTAGAAAAATTCTTATTAAATTTGGCTGAGGTAAAAAAAATTAATCTTTTACCTGATATAATCCAATATTATAAAGAAATTTATTATAAAAAAAATAATATAGCTATTGCAAAGATAGAAGCTAGAAGTAAAATAGCCCCAAATTTATGCAAGCAAATTACAACTATTTTAGAAGAAAAATTAAATAAGAAAATTGTTATAGAACATTCTAGCAATGATAGACTAATAGGTGGATTCAAAGTGCATGTAGATGGAAAATTAATTGATTACTCCGTAAAAAATCAGATAGATAAATTGATACTCCATCTTGCCAATAAGTAATAGGATAGTAAATGAAGCTAAGTGCAACAGATATTTCATCAATAATTGAACAACAATTAAAAGACTATAACGATAATGTTAACTTTGATGAAGTTGGACAAATAATAGCAGTAGGAGACGGTATCGCAAGAGCCTATGGCCTATATTCCGTGCAATACTTTGAAATGGTTGAATTTGAAAACGGTACCAAGGGAATCGCATTAAATCTAGAAGAAAACAATGTAGGAATTGTTATCTTAGGGGAAGATAATAATGTTAAAGAAGGGCAAAAAGTAAAAAGAGTAAAAAAAATAGCGGATGTACCAGTTGGTAAAGAATTACTGGGACGAGTAGTTAACGCCCTTGGTGAACCTATTGATGGTAAGCCAGAGATTAAAACTAAAGATCGTTCATTAATCGAAGTCAAAGCTCCAGGTATTATTTGCCGAAAATCAGTCAGTGATCCGATGTTTACTGGAATAAAATCTATAGATTCGTTAGTCCCAATAGGCAAAGGTCAGCGAGAATTAATTATCGGGGATAGGCAAACTGGTAAAACTACTATTGCAATAGATACCATAGTAAATCAAAAAAAATATAATGATCTGGCTAATAATGATGCAGAAACAATGCACTGTATCTATGTAGCAATCGGTCAAAAACGCTCGACAGTAGCACAAATTGTCAAAACCCTTGAAGACACAGGTGCAATGGAATATACCACGGTTGTTAGCGCCACTGCTTCTGACCCCGCGCCATTACAATTTTTAGCACCGTATGCAGGATGTGCGATGGGGGAATATTTCCGCGACAATGGTATGAATTGTCTAATAATATACGATGATTTGTCAAAACAGGCTGTAGCTTATAGGCAAATGTCATTACTATTACGACGCCCCCCCGGTCGTGAAGCGTATCCTGGTGATGTTTTTTATCTACACTCTAGGCTACTGGAACGAGCAGCAAAACTTGATGAAGATTCAGGTGGTGGTTCTTTAACTGCATTACCTATTGTTGAAACTCAAGCAGGTGATGTGTCAGCTTATATTCCAACTAATGTAATTTCAATTACTGACGGTCAAATATTCTTGGAAAGTGAACTATTTTATAAAGGTATTAGACCAGCAATTAACGTAGGTTTATCCGTTAGTCGTGTTGGATCTGCCGCACAATTGAAATCTATGAAACAGGTTGCCAGTGGTATTAAATTAGATTTGGCGCAATATCGTGAAATGGAAAGTTTTGCCCAATTTGCTTCCGACTTAGATAAATCCTCACAGAAATTACTAGCCAAGGGAGAACGATTAACAGAAGTGCTGAAACAGCGCCAATTATCTCCGTTATCTAATACAGAACAAGTTATTATCCTATTTGCCGCAGTCAATGGCTATTTAGACGAAATAGAGATAAATAAAATATCTAAATTTGAACAAGAAGCTTTGCAAAAAATTACTAAATCTGCACCTAAAATAGTGCAAAATATTGATAAAAATAAGCAAATTACAGATGAAACTAAACAGCAATTGCAAGAATTTTACAAAGAATTTTTAAAAGAATTTAGATAATGCCAAACTTAAAAAACTTACGTATTAGGATAAAAAGCGTACAGTCCACAAAAAAAATCACTTCAGCAATGAAGATGATCTCGGTTGCTAAATTACGTAAGGCACAAAAAAATACCCTGCAATTTAGAAAATACCAAACCAATCTACAAGAAATGATTAATGGTATAATTACCGAACCTAGTGCAATAACCGAAAGCAACCTACTGTTGCGTGGCCATAAAAAGGACAAACACCATTTGATTATTGTCTGCACCTCTGCCCGAGGGTTATGTGGTAATTTCAATACTGTTATTATTAAACAAACCATCAATCAAATAGATAAATTATTACGCAGTAATAGATTGGTTAAAATACTGATATTAGGCAAAAAAGGTAAATCTTTATTTACCGAAAAATACCAACAATTAATAATCAACAAACATTTTGATACCCAAGAAATTTCATTGCAATCGGTACAAGAAATAACCGAATACGTACTAAGGAAATTTGATCACAAGGTATATGATAGCTGCACATTGATATATAACTATTTTATTTCTGCTTTAAAACAAAAAATTGTTTCACAACAAATTATTCCCTATCAGAATAAAGAGCTTAATAGTAAACCATCTAGCAATAACAACAAAGTTTATTTGCATGAACCAAACCCGAGTGTCCTGCTTGATGATCTGTTAAAAAATTATATTCATGCAAGCGTTTATGGTGCTTTAACAGAGAGTTATGCCAGTGAACAAGGAGCAAGGATGAGCGCCATGGATGGTGCCACAAGAAACGCTAATGATTTAATTAATAAATTAAGTATAAATTATAATAGAATAAGACAGTCTTGTATTACAAGCGAACTAACAGAAATTATTTCTGGCGCAGAGGCACTGTAATGAGCAAAATATTACAATTCATGGAGTACAAATGAGCAAAAAAAATACCTTTGGTGAAGTTACCCAAGTGATTGGTGCAGTGGTAGACGTTAAATTTAACAATGGCCATTTACCAGATATCAATCATTCTTTAAAAGTAGATAACAATGGGCAAGAATTAATCTTGGAAGTTGGAAAACACTTGGGAGAAAACACCGTAAGAGCTATTGCTCTTGATTCTACCGAAGGTTTGCAACGGGGCATACAGGTTGAAAACCTGCAGCAACCTATCTCTGTACCAGTTGGTAAAGAAACATTAGGGCGAATAATGAACGTCATTGGAAAACCAATTGATGATAGAGGTGCAATTAAAACCGCTAAGCGATATCCTATACATCGCCCTGCTCCAGAGTTTGTCAATCAATCAACCGATGAAGAAATCCTAGTGACTGGTATTAAAGTAGTAGATTTACTAGCCCCCTATGCCAAAGGTGGTAAAATTGGATTATTTGGTGGTGCTGGAGTTGGCAAAACCGTATTAATCATGGAGTTAATTAATAATATAGCCAAAGCTCATGGTGGATATTCTGTCTTTGCCGGGGTTGGAGAAAGAACAAGAGAAGGCAATGATCTTTACCATGAAATGATAGAATCTGGTGTAATAGATCTTAAAGGTAAAAATTCAAAAGCAGCCTTAGTATATGGTCAAATGAATGAACCTCCTGGTGCTAGAGCAAGGGTGGCCTTAACTGGACTGTCGCTTGCAGAATACTTTAGAGATGAAGAACAACAAGATGTACTACTATTTGTGGATAACATCTTCAGATTTACACAAGCCGGAGCGGAAATATCAGCTTTATTAGGTCGTATACCTTCCGCTGTTGGATATCAGCCTACGTTAGCTAGTGAAATGGGAGCACTACAAGAAAGAATTACCTCGACTGATCGTGGCTCGATTACATCTGTACAAGCCATATATGTACCAGCAGATGACTTAACTGATCCTGCACCTGCTACTTCATTTAGTCACCTTGATGCCACAACGGTACTTAGCAGGCAAATTGCCGAACTAGGGATTTATCCTGCGGTTGACCCATTGGATTCTACATCACGAATGCTATCACCACAAATAGTGGGTAAACATCACTATGAAGTAGCAAGAGATGTACAAGAAATCCTGCAAACATACAAAAACCTACAAGATATCATAGCAATTTTGGGTATGGACGAATTATCTGATGAAGATAAATTAATTGTTTCAAGAGCACGAAAAATACAAAGATTCTTGTCACAACCTTTCCATGTAGCCGAAGTATTTACAGGATTTGCCGGAGTTTTAGTTAAATTACAAGATACCATCCAGGGATTCCAAGAGATCGTTAATGGCAAGCATGATGATATACCGGAAAATGCATTTTATATGGTTGGTACAATTGATGATGTACTTAGGAAAGCAAACACAATAACAAAATAGCTTATTTGCATAGATGCTAATTGAATTTACATAGAATTTATAAGCTTTTAGTGTTAAATCAATTGTAATTAAAAAAATAAATGTATAATTAATAGAGAACTAAGGCTAGAACAAACTGGGGAACAGTTTGAGATACTATACTTATTCATTTATTTGTAAATATAATACGACTTTGTGAGCTTGGATGAGTTTTTTACATATATTATATGCGCTAATAGTAGCATTTATTTGGGGTATAAATTTTATTGCTATTAAGCTTGCTTATCAATCGTTTACACCTTATGCGCTGTTGACTTATCGCTTTATCCTGGCGACATTTCCATTGATATTTTTTGTCCCTAAACCTCAATCAGACTGGAAATACCTTTTTCTAATAGCGTTATTTTTATGGGTGGGACAATTTTCCTTTACCTTTATGGGGATTTACTTAGGAGCCCCAGCCGGACTAAGCTCTTTATTAATGCAAGGACAAACTATCTTTACCGTAATTTTATTAATCATCTGGTCAGAATACAAACCATATCCCGGTGAAATTGTAGGAATTACTATTGCAGCACTAGGGATCATAGCAATTACTATAGACAGATTTGATGGTGGCAATATCATAGGTATTTTAACGATAATACCTTCTGGTGCATGTATTAGCATCGCTAATGTACTAATCAATAAAAACCAGAATAATAACGACAGCCCAATATCGATAATTGTCTGGAGCGGCTTGCTTGCCATACCTATTATGGCACTATTATCCATCTATTTTGAAGGACCGCAAGCGATGATAGAACCTTGGCATAAAATAAATGCTGTTTCAGCAATGTCCGTTGCATACACAGTGTATCTTTCAACTATTATAGCAACTAGCATATGGGCATTCCTCATGAAAAAATATATTCCATCATTAGTGGTACCCTATTCATTGTTAGTTCCGATATTTGGTATGCTAGGTAGTTATGCATTCTTACAAGAGAATTACTCTAATAATACTTTGCTCTCGTGTATTGTCGTTATGATAGGATTATTAATTAATCAAAAATATAGAAAACCTTCTAATTAATTTTTAAATGTAAATTAATGCTTTGTTAAATTATTTAATTAAAAATAAATATGTAAACAAGGAAATAAGAATGAACTATATTAAAACAATTTGTGCCTCCACAGTGATGGGACTATGCATGACTATGTTTGCAACGACAAACGTTCACGCAAGAGATCATATGGTAGGTAAAAAGCATAAAGGAATTATCAGATTCCACAAAAAGAGAATGCCTACAAATAAAAGATATCGTGAAAACAGACGTAATCGCCATATGGTTGGTGGTATGAGGACTGTCAGAAAATCCATTGTCATGCTAGTAGATGGAAAAAACAAGCAAATATTCGAAGGCGATGTATTTAATGTGGGTGACAAACCAATTTGGAGCAACAAAGATGCTCACATGAAATGCCCTGTACGTTGTAATGCGGCACACAGTACTTGGACAAAGCACTGGAAAACTACGGTACCTGGTAAAGTATCAATATGTAAATGTCAGTTAAAAGAGTTACCACGCTAATTAACCAATAAGCAACAGATTAATCCCCTATCATCGTAGTAAAGTGCGATATATCAAGGGGATTTTTCCTATTGGAACAAATATTTACTATATCAGCACAACATCATTTGCACGCATAGCAATAGTATCAATACTATTAACACCATGATATAGAGAAATATATCATTGCGATCATCATTTATATCAATCTAGAAAGTCATATATCACGACTATCGCATTATAAATGATTAGCAAACGACGATGAATAATAGCAATAAGTATATACGAAGATGATAGATGCTTTCCATTTAGCGACAGCATAACTAATCATCGCACAATAATGGAATATATATTCAAACCAACCTACCATCTGCAACCGTATATGTACGCTCTATACCGATATCTTGCAAAAAATCTTCGTCATGTGATATGACAATCATTGCGCCAGGATATTGCTTTATAACTTGCACAATATGCTCCTTCGTTTCTAGATCAAGGTTATTAGTTACTTCATCAAATAATAATAACCTTGGTACCTGAGCCGCAATAAGAAATAATGATAATCTAGCTTTTTCTCCACCGGAAAGATTAGCTATTAATTGCATAATTTCTTCATTCTTACGAAATAAAAAATCATTTAAATGCTGCCGATATTCAATCGTATCCCAATCAGGTCTAAGTTGACATATATGCTCTATCACTGATAATTCTGGGTATAAGTTAGCATAATGCTGATCTAAATAACCAATATACTTAGGGCTGGGTAAATGCCATAGACCTGTTTTAATAATTTGTTCCTGACCCATAATTGCTTTTAATGCTGTAGATTTACCCGAACCATTCTTACCACAAATTGCGATACGCTCTTTAGCCACCATGCTAATATTCACATCTTGCAAGATGACATCACTTTTAGCATAACCAATAGCGGCATCATTGATAGTTAATAAACTTCTTGATCCAATACTATCTGCGCCCAATGAAAACTTAGGTATAATAATCTCTGGTAATCTTAATTCAGATAATTGCGTAATTAACTGTTGCTTTTTTTTGTCAATTGCCAATCTTTTCTTACCAGAAGTTTGTTCTGCTCTAAGCTCTTTAGCTTTACTCACTACGCTTGGCCATTTTTTTTGCCCTATACTTTTTTGACCTTTAGATCTACTTTTTGCAGCACGCTGTTGTTCTTTCATTAACAAATGATGTGCTTCTTTCTTATCACGCCGCAAAGCAAGTAAATTATTTTCTATTATTAGACGTTTTTGCTTGATTGCCTGTATATAATCATCATAACAACCTGAAAATTCTATAATTTTCTTATTATCAATATGCCATAATATATCTACGCAATTTCGTAATAATTCCTGATCATGGCTTACAATTATAAGGGTACCTTGGTAACGAGATAACATCTGCAAGAGACTATTACGATTATCCTTATCTAAATGATTTGTTGGCTCATCCAATAATAAAACATCTGGACAATGGGCTAAAGCCATGGATAATTTTTTATTAAACCGCTGTCCGCCATTTAATTCATCACAATCGCTAATTACTTGTTCGACATAACCAATCTGTAAATTTGCCGACATCACCATTTCGCCCTCAGAGGGAGCTAAGTTTTGTGCAATAATGTTAAGTAGACTGGACTTACCACTACCATTTCTACCAACAATAGCAATACGACTTCCTGGATAAATTCGAGTTGAAAAATTATCAAAACAAATTTTGCTTGCAAAAGCGAGGCCTACGCCTTTTAAATTAATCTGTCCGTGCATTATATATCTTTAAATTATTACAGGAGAAACATGAATATGCTGTTAACTTGACATACCACATCACCCAATATGGGCATTTAAAGAATATTGTTCATAATGCTCAAAGACCTCAAACTTGTTCTTACATATTATTTGTAACATATAGTCCAGTACAATGCAAATTACCGGACTATTACATGATATTTAAATAGCAAACTTACCAAATACCACCACAACAAATTGTTCTAGCGTTATACCTCTCTATCAGAGCAGCAAGCCAACAAATATTTGATAGAAATTATACCCTACGAAAACGAGCAATGGTATTTATATATCTGCATGATCCTCAAGGAATGATAACCTTGATAATCAACATAGTAGAACTAGGATACATTACTAATAACTGTTGACGCTGGATAAAGAGCCGCCTATAAATTCCGCATTATGTCTTGCTTGTTTAGGTTTACGATAATAAATTTTAATTCCCTTACGAAATTTACTTTGTAACGCCACAAATTTACTATTAAATTTTCTATCCACATCAGATAATCTTATTATTTTACCATTTGTTTGTACTAAAGGGTTAATGGCATGCATCACAGGGTAATAAATTTCATCATATTGTTTATCATCAACTTTATAATAACGATAAGGCGACCTACATTGCCTGACTAATCTTTTTATAATTTTATCTTGCGCGGCTAATATCTTTCTTAGTACTTGCTTGTCTATACCATACAATAAATCATTTACCTGGATAATTTTCAAATTTAATGCTCGTTTAAGAATCTTGCCAAACCAACGATCAATTACATAGTTAGTTGGTGATGCCCAATACTTATCAGCAAAATAAAGCGATAAGTTAGCCAACTTTTGAGCAGATTTAATATTTTTAATCACCCATCCCTTGCTAGTGAACGAAAGATCGTCCAATAATTTGCTAATCTCCTTTTGCGTAAGCAATTGATATGTAAATGCTAAACGTAAAATTTTTTCTAAAGCAAATACTGAAACCAAAGGAGGTGATTTATGCAATGCCACAAAATCACTTTTACTAGGATCAATAGCAGGTAAACTAATCCTATGTAAGTTTAATAGTTTGTCTATTTTAGATTCAATTAACAATTTTTTCTGTATAATGTGATGATATGATTTTTGTACATTATTCGTATTATTTTTCGTTGTAATACCAACATGATTGGCAAAAGCTGTATGTCCTACTGGCTCTAATAAACCTGCTATCTTTTCATTTAATGGTCTATTATAGCGCTGTAATAAAATATATACTCCAAAAGCATGATCAAACAAACTGTATGATGGAAAAGATCGAAAATATCTACTAGGACCAGCCCAATCAATATGCTTCATTCTTTTAACCAAAGGTGCACTGGCTAGTTTCTTAGTCAAAGGATCAAGCGATACTTTACCATATAATGATCTTACACTAGCTTCACTAACACTACCAAAGGTCAATATGCCAAGCGCCACAATATATGATAAATATTTATTATTCTTCAATGTTGCACTCCTAAATAATATATTTTTAGTTATTTTGTCTTACCTAACAATTTATTTATCGAATCATCCATATCTTGTTGTGCTATTCTATTAGCAATAACAGTTTCATCATCTTTCTTTTGAGCAATGTATAATTCCAACACTTTTTGCTCGTTAAATATAGCTAATAATTCCTGTTGTTGATTAATTAATTCTTTATTTTTAATTGCTAAGCTTTTATTTAACAAGTTAATTTCTTGGTTGATCTTAGCAGCATAAGGTAAATAAACTTTATATAATTGCGGATTATTTTTGGAATTATCATATTCTACTGCTAATCCTCGTTGCAAAGAATCAATTTTATGCTGTATATCCTGTATCTTTTGTTCAACAAGTAATATCTTTTGCTTTTGCAATATGTTTTTGTGCTTCGCTAACTTTATAAGAGTAGATACCGATTTCATTCATCATCCATTATCGATTCTAGTTGCTGAAAGCCTTGCTCTAGTGAGATTTGCTGCGTATGAGATTGTGCAATAAACTCCTCTAATGCTGCAAAATATTTAATTGATTCATCTACCTCTTGGTCTGTCCCTTTACTATACGCACCTAATCTGATCAATTCCTCCATATCATTGTAGGTTGCTAGATATTTCTTAGCTTTATTAATGAGCTTACTCTCGGCATCACTATTACAATCTGGCATTGTTCTTGAAATACTACGTAGCACGTTAACAGCAGGGAATCTATTTCTTTCCGCTATTTTTCTATCCAGTACGATATGACCATCTAATATTCCTCTTACGGAATCAGAAATTGGCTCGTTATGATCATCCCCTTCGACTAAGATGGTAAACAGTCCTGTGATATTACTTTGTTTTTCTTGCAAGCACTCTTTACCAGGACCGGCCCGTTCTAATAATAAAGGTAATTCTACAAAGACACTGCTTGTATAACCTTTCGAAGTCGGCATCTCACCCACTGCTAATCCTACTTCACGAATTGCCATAGCAAATCTGGTAATGCTATCAATAAGACATAATACTTCCTTATTTTGATCACGAAAATATTCAGCTATTGCCATCGCTGTATAACATGCTCTTCGGCGCATTAAAGCCGGCTCATCAGAGGTCGCGACCACTACTACGCTTTTTGCTAAACCATCTTGACCAAGATATTTATGAAGAAATTCTCGCACTTCTCTACCACGTTCGCCAATTAAACCTATGACGATGACATCCGCTTGTGCGAATTTAGCTAGCATTGCCAGCAAAATGGACTTTCCAACCCCGGAACCAGAAAAAATCCCCATCCGTTGACCGATGCAACAAGTAGTAAAAGTGTTTAAAACCTTAATGCCCAAGTCTAATTTACTGGCCACAATACGTCTTTCGCATGCAGGAATAGGACTAGCATTTATTGGATAAGCTGTACTACCATTAGTTAACAAAGGCAATTTATCAACAGGGCTAGCAAATCCATCTATCACTCTTCCCAACCAACTATTATCGGGATAAATAACGTTATTATTTGCACCACAAAATACCTGACAACCAGGACCAATATTATCTAATCTACCATACGGCATTAATAAAGTATGACTATCCTTAAAACCTACTACTTCTGCTGCAATATAATTATTATCTCTACTTTTAATCGTACACAAAGAATTGATAGAGACAATTTTATCTATTTCGGTCACATAAATTAACGAACCTAAAATAGAATGAATCAAGCCAAATGGCCTGATATTATCTATATTATTAATTTTTTCCTGCAATCCCTGTAACAATTATCAATACCTTAATAGTTAAGATCAAACAAAATCCTACGATAATGCTTAAGAAAATACTTTGCCCAAGTAGTATAAAGAGTGGGGTTTTGCTTTATATCATTAAACAAATAGTCAGTGGTAACCCATTTATACTCGATTACTTCATTAGGATCTGGATAAATCTCTCCCACATAAGATGTACGAAAAAAATGAAAATACCACTGTTCTGGCCTACCGCTCTTAGTAATCTGTTTACAACAACCACAAGCAACTTTATCTACTGATACTTCAATGCCTAGCTCAAATTTTGCACGATTAATAGCAGATGTTTCGGTATTCTCACCTGGAACAGAATATCCTCCACAACCTATATCCCACAAACCAGATTCACAATATTTATCCTTAGAACGCAATTGCAGTAAAATTTCGCCCTTATCATTAAAAATATGTAGCGCAAAAGCCCTGGTTAACAGACCTTGTTCATAGGCCGTTATCTTGCTCTCATATCCAATAATATTATCTCTTGAATCAACTAAAATTACAGATGCATCATTTCCATGGCCCATATCAAAAATAACCTTACACTTTATTAGTTAAGCATCTATATTCTGAGCTTTCAATGCATTTTGTTGAATAAATTCTTTTCTTGGCTCAACAACGTCACCCATCAAGGTAGAAAATACACTTTCCGCATCATCTTGATGATCGATTCGAACCTGTAATAAAGTTCTGACATCTGGATCAAGAGTGGTTTCCCATAATTGATCAGCATTCATTTCACCCAGGCCTTTGTAACGTTGCACACTAATACCCTTTTTACCAGCACCCAATATCGCCTTGGCAAAGTCAACCGGACCAAACACTACAACTTGCTTAAAATCACCTTTGTCTTTAAGATATAAAGTTCCGCCTGTTAAAAAGTACTCTTTTAATATTTCTTTCGCTGTGTGCAAATTATGAATCTCTGCACCGCGCAAAACATACTCATCAAACTCGTATTTTTCTAGTACACCACGAACCATTCTGTGTACCGCAAACCCATGTTCAGTCACTATACCTTCCCAAGTCCCAATATCGTCTATTGCCGCAATTTCATTTAAACGATTAGCCAGCTTAGTAGCGCAACTTTCTTTATTCTTATCTTCTATTGACTCTAAAGTTAATAGATCTAACATCATTGCTTGCTCTATGATTTTATTCGAACCAATACGAGAACCTAAAGTCTTAATGTCTTTATAGGCTTTGATAGCGTGTTTAACTGCATTTTTTAAATCGTTACCAGCTATTTGCTCAGAGTTATTCTTGCTATAGTAAGAATTATTAATCCCTGCATCAACAAGGTAGTTTTCTAAAGCCGCATCATCTTTTACATAGGTTATAGCATTACCTCTTTTAATACCATATAACGGTGGTTGTGCGATATATAGATAACCTTTTTCAATTATCTCGGGCATTTGACGATAAAAAAATGTCAGCAACAAGGTTCTAATATGACTTCCATCAACATCCGCGTCTGTCATGATGATAATCTTGTGATAGCGCAATTTATCTATTTTAAAGTCATCTGCACCAATACCAGTACCCAAAGCCGTGATTAAAGTACCAATTTGCTCAGAACCAAGCATTTTATCAAATCTGGCTCTTTCCACATTTAATACTTTACCACGCAAGGGTAAAATAGCCTGAAACTTACGGTTTCTACCACTTTTTGCCGATCCACCAGCCGAATCACCCTCGACCAAAAACACTTCACTTCCTTCGGGAGACTTTTCTTGGCAATCAGCAAGTTTACCAGGCAAAGAAGCCATATCCAAAGCACCTTTTCTACGAGTAAGCTCTCGTGCTTTTCTGGCCGCCTCTCTTGCAGTGGCAGCCTCAAGTGCTTTTTGAATGATTTGTTTTGCATCATTTGGATTTTCTTCGAACCATTGGCCTAATTTTTCTGATACTTGCCCTTCGACCACGGTACGAACCTCTGAAGAAACAAGTTTATCTTTGGTTTGAGAAGAAAATTTTGGATCAGGAACTTTAATCGAAATAACACAGGTTAACCCCTCACGCACATCTTCTCCTGAAAGACTAGTTTTATCTTTTTTCGCTACGCCATTAGATTGCAAATAGCCATTGACCACTCTGGTTAATGCTGCCCTGAATCCTGCTAAGTGGGTTCCACCATCTCGTTGCGGGATATTGTTAGTAAAACACAATACACTTTCATGATAACTATCATTCCATTGCATTGCCACATCTACCACAATTCCATTAGCATTACCGTTAATATTAATGGGTAACTTCTGGAAAGAATTTTTACTTTTATCTAAATATTGTACGAATGAAGAAATCCCTCCTTCGTAATACAATTCTACTTTTTTTTCTGTCTTCTCTCGATAATCGGATAATTCAATTCTGACACCAGAATTAAGAAATGCTAACTCGCGCAGTCTGTGCTCTAATCTGTTAAATTCAAATTCAATATTAGAAAATGTTTCGCGCGAAGGATTAAAGGTTACCTTTGTTCCCCTTTTACCGTTAGCATCACCTATTATCTTTAACGGTCCATTAGCTACACCGTGTGTAAATGAAATAACATGCTCTTTATCATTTTTCCACACAACTAACTCTAATGATGACGATAGTGCATTCACAACTGACACACCTACACCGTGCAAACCTCCGGAAACCTTATAAGAATTCTGGTCAAATTTTCCTCCCGCATGCAATTGTGTCATAATCACTTCTGCAGCAGATATGCCTTCTTCTTTATGCATATCAACAGGGATACCTCGACCGTTATCTTCAACCGTTACCGAACCATCCGCATTAATCATCACTTTGACTAAATCACAATGACCAGCAAGAGATTCATCTATCGCGTTATCCACCACCTCGTAAACCATATGATGCAATCCAGAGCCATCATCCGTATCACCGATATACATACCGGGACGTTTACGAACAGCTTCTAAACCTTTTAGCACCTTAATCGACTCGGCACCATACTCTTGTGTTACAGTCATTTTATAACTTTCTTAATAATTATTAGCACAGACATAATAAGTTACCCACATACTATAACTTTTCTAGCTGTCCGTCGACTATTTTAAACATCTGCAAGCAATCTTTATACATTTTAAAAGATTCATCCTCAGTCGTGGTAATCCAAGCTTGAATATTTAAATGAAAAATCTCTTGTAATAAAGATTTTCTCCTTGATTGATCAAGGTGAGCAACGATTTCATCCAATAGTAATATGGGACATGGATATCCTTTCATAATTTGTAGTCTACTAGCTGTTAGTATAATAGATATTAGTAACGCCTTTTGTTCACCAGTAGAACATTGTTCCGCCAACATCCCCTTATTAGCAAAAATTACTTTGAAATCTGAGCGATGAGTACCACAAGCTGTGCGGCCCGATTCTTGGTCTAATTTTCTATTTGCTAATAGCTTTGCGCGCAAAATATCTTCGGCTTCGGTTGCTGATTTACGTAAAATATTCTCTTCACAATCACCATCGATATAAAAATCAGCCACAGGGAATAATTCTAACACATATTCTTGTGCCTGTTTCAACATATCAATTGTTTGCAGGCGATACGTGGCAATATTAATAGCAATTTCTGCTATTTGTTTTTCTAAAGAATCAAGCCATTGATTTGATGATTTACCACTTTTTAATAAAAACATCCTTTCGCGCACAAGATAATCATATTTAGACATATATCCAGGATGCAATTTATAAAAACCAGATACAATTTTATCTAATAATTTTCTTCGAGCTGTCATCCCATCAGAAAATATTCTATCCATTTGTGGAGTAACCCATAAAATATTTAAATAATCCCGTAAAATGCCCTGACTTTTAAGATTCTCACCGTTAACTTTAAATGATTTTTCTGTCCCTTCTTGCACACATGCGATTGACAATCCCATAGATGTATCCACTTCTTTATCCTGGATAGACATTGCAATTGCCGCAGATTGAGTGAAATTGTTTTCGGTGGTTTGATGTATTAATTCATCTATTTTTACACCACGCATTCCTTTAATAGAATTAAATAATGAAATTGCCTCTAGAATATTGGTCTTACCTACACCATTATCACCTATCAACACTACCGGAGAAGCATCACAGTTTATGCGTAACTTAGAATATGAACGAAAATTAGATAAAGTAATCTTAGTAATACCACTACTTACACCCGAAACAGCATCAATATTAACAACATCAGAAGTATCATGTTTGTTCTTTGTTTTACCGTCAATCATATGTCTGTATCAAGCTAGTTACCTAGAAGAATATATAACTATCTAATCTTTAAAACAATGTACTTATATACGCATAGGCATGATTACGTATAAAGCCGTAGAATCGCCTTCTTGATGGATCACTACCGGAGAGCTTTCTTTGACTATACACATCTGTACAGTGTTGCCACTAATTTTATCGGCAACATCCAAAAGATATTTAGAATTGAAACTTATATTAACTGGCTCACCGTGATAAGCAACCGTTACTTGTTCATCCGCCGAACCAATACCACCACCTTCATCAGATAAAGACAGTTTATTATTTTCAATAAACAGCTTCACACCACTTGTTTTTTCTGATGACATCGTTGCAACTCTATCTACCGCAGCAGCAATAACATCAACATCAAACGATAATATCTTATCAGCATCATCAGGTATGATGCGCTCATAATCAGGGAAATTACCATCAACCAAACGAGAAATTAAATATGCGTTATCGAATTTAACGCTAATTTGTGTCTCAGACACCCCTATTTCTAAGTCCTTGTCACTATTACTAGCCATACTTTGAATCTGCGCCACAGTTTTGCGCGAAACAATTACACCTGGCATATGCTCTGCTCCTTTGGGAGCAGCAATCTCAATACGTGCCATTCGATGGGCATCAGTCGCCACGGCACGGAACATACCATTATCAGAAACATGTAAGTATATACCGTTTAAATAGTAACGAGTTTCTTCGGTAGACATAGCAAAAGCAGTCTTATCAAACATATCATTCAATGTATTAGCAGAAATATTAAAATAATTTGGTAAATCAATAATTTGTACTGCAGGATAATTTTCTGTTGGCAAAGTCGGTAATTCAAAATGAGATAAATTAGAATCAACCATTAACATCGTATAATCATCATTCATACTAAGGGATATTTCACCATCAGCCGGTAATTTTCTTACTACTTCGTATAGCATTTTACCGGACACTGTGGCTTTGCCTTTAGTTTGTATCACAGCGGGTACATGCTCGATGATAGATATTTCTAAATCAGTAGCTGTTAAACTAATTTTATCAACTTGGCTAGCATCAATCAGGATATTGGCCAATATAGGAACAGTAGTCCTTCTTTCAATAATATTATTACAATGTTGCAATGCTTTTAAAAAATGGTTGCGATCTAATTTTAGTTTCATCAATAAACTTTCCATAAAAAGAAATTACTAGCAATTATATGGCTGGGAGACTAGGATTCGAACCTAGGCTGATCGGTCCAGAACCGATAGTTCTACCACTAAACTATCTCCCAAAAAAATAACAGCTTGAATATGTCTAATACACAAATCAAACACCATCATATTTAAACAAAATTATAATTATTGCAAGCTCTGATGTAATATTTTTTCTTGCATGCAATCAGCCTACAACACAGTAGATTTTTTGATCGATGCAATATTTTCTCTTAAGACATATACCAAAGTTAATTTCTGGCATCTAATCTCAGCAAAATAACTAATTAGCCTTAATGACAACTGTTAATTTGTGCTAATTAGTATTACTGTGTGACTTTTTATGCTACAATGCCTAAAATTTGGTAACTTCATATGAACGCGCAAGCTAAAAAATATATCGCAGCAGTCGACATAGGAAGCAGGAATTGCAAGTTAATCATCGCTTCTGTACAAGATGGTGTCATACATACAGAAGACTCTTTATCAAAATTTGTTGGACTTGGTGATTCTGTAGTAAAATCACAAAGGTTTTCTGACTCAGTAATGAACGACGTCTTACATACTATTGAAATATTTACAAAAAAAATTAAAAAGTATAAGAATATAAGTTTCAAAATTGTTGCGACTGAGGCTGCTAGAATTGCTAGAAACAGAGAAGTATTAGTGCAAAAAGCAAAACAAATGTATGGAATAGATGTAAACATTATACCCAGTGGAGAAGAAGCATTATATGCTGCTTTTGGTTGTATGGAAATAATAAAACAAGATACTGAATACGCTATTATCTTTGATATTGGTGGATGTAGCACAGAACTTATTCTAGTAGCAAAAAAAGCACATGACATTGATGTTATAGACTCGGTATCAATGAACATTGGTATAATTAGCGCTGCAAACGATATAAAAAAATCTCCATTTAAACTATACAATCAAATCATGGACGTATCACAGGAAACCGTACGTAACTTCAATACTAACAATAATATTGATAACTTATTAAAAACTAATAATTGTCAACTGATCAGCACTTCTGGCACATCAACTACTATTGCTGGGATTAATATGAATATGCGCCTTTATGATCGCGAAAAGATCAATGGTTCAGAAACAAATTTTGCCGAATGCAAAAAAGCTATTCAATTCATTCAAATGATGAGTAAGGACGACCGATGTTTCCACCCTTGTATCGGTAAAAACAAGGCAGAATACATTATAGGAGGACTGGCAATTTTTGAAGGGATATACAGCAGCTACCAAGAATTACCAATCAGTGTAACAGATACCGGAGTATGTGCCGGATTATTGAAAAAACTGGCCTATAACCAATAATAACATGACAAAAAAGCATATCACTAAATTACCCTCTCTTGCTGGCAACACAAATAACGGGTCTGGTTTTCGCAAAAAAGCTGTCCAGCTAAAAACCGCCAGAGGAAGAAAAAATTCATCACAACGTTGGTTGCAAAGGCAATTAAATGACCCCTATGTACAACAAGCCCAAATTTATGGCTACCGATCACGCGCAGCATTTAAGTTATTAGAAATTCAAAAAAAATTTGCAATAATTAAGCCAAATTTTACAGTAGTTGATTTGGGGGCTGCTCCCGGAGGATGGTCCCAAGTAGCCGTTAAAATTATGAACAAAAAACAAAATAATATTGTTGCTATTGATTTGTTAGATATGGATCCTATTGATGGTGTTAGCTCCATCAAGGGAGACTTTTTAGACGCCAGCAGTAAACAAAAATTACTAACCTTAATAGATAACGCCGCAGATGTGGTCATTAGTGATATGGCTGCGGCAACAACAGGTCATTCTAACACAGATCATTTGCGCACTAACCTATTAGTAGAAAGTGCATTTTTCTTTGCTAAATCTGTATTAAAACAGGATGGTTCATTTGTAGCAAAAGTGTTTGCCGGTGGCACTCACAAAGAATTACTAGAAGAATTTAAATTACACTTTTGCAAAGTAAAGCACTTTAAACCAGATGCTAGTAGAAAAGAATCACCTGAAACATATGTCGTTTGTCAAGGATTCAAGTAATATTGATGCTGCAAGCTGCGAAAATTCAAACAATTATAGAAATACTCGATGATTACTGTCCTACCAAAGGTAAATTTAATTTATTTATCAAAAAATTAATAAAAAACAAACGTTATATTGGCTCTAAAGATAGAAAGTATATTACAGACTTAGCGTTCCAGATCTTCAAACAATCCCCCACTCTTTTACGACAAATGGGCCAAATTGATTATTTATGGCAGCAACAGTATGGTAGATTGCTTTGCGCTATATATCTGCGCAATAACCACTATAACTTAGATGAAATATTTTCTGGCACCCAATACGCACCAAAAAAATTAAGCCATCAAGAAAAACATATCGTTAATAACCTTAATAATACTACGGATACATGCGATTTACCACTTTGGTTATATACAAAACTGCTACACAATTGTAACCAGGAAGATTTACAGTTATTAAACGACATAGATACTTTTGATTTAAGAGTTAACACCAATAAAATAACCTTAAATGATGCACAAAATCACTTAGCAGATCATAATATACCAACTACAACCACAAAATATTCGTTCAGCAGCCTAAGGGTAGCAAACCAATGCAATATAACCAACGACTTGCTATATTTGATGCGCAAAGTTGATATACAGAACGAAGGATCACAGATAATAGCAAAAATCTGCTGCGCTAAACAAAATATAAAAATCTTAGACCTATGCGCTGGTGCCGGCGGCAAATCATGTGCTATGTTAGAATACTCGAAAGATCGTAATGTTATATATTCTACTGATATAGACCCCAAGCGATTACAAATTGCGCAGACAAGAGTTAAACATCAATCAACAAAAAATATCAAATTCATTGCATACAAAGATGTATTATCAGCATCATATCAACACTATTTTGACATTGTTCTAATCGATGCTCCTTGCTCTGGCACAGGTACCATGCACCGCAATCCAGAAATAAAATTTACCCTAGATAATAAAAAACTACATGAACTAGAAAACATACAACTTAAACTTTTAACTAACGCTAGCAACCTAGTCAAAAAAAATGGCTCTATCGTATATGCTACTTGCTCTATGTTAGCAGAGGAAAATCAACAACCAATCAAGCAATTTCTTGCAGAACATCGCAATTACCAATTAGAAGACTTACCTGTGATGACAAAAAAATTATTTAAATCACCATTACCAAGCAAGGCAAAATATATCCAACTACGGCCAAGCATTCACCAAACCGATGGTTTCTTTATTGCTAGCCTTAAACATCATAATGATAAAACTAATACAAATTAAATTATAATAGTTTTGCCATTCATTAAAACGAATAGGAAATTATGCAAAACTACTGTATATTGAACAATTATCGCCAGGATCTACCTAATCAGTGACATATTATGACAACTAGAACAAACGACAGTATTGCATCATTTTTATGGCAAATCATCAAGCCGTATAGGTATCATTATTTGATAATGTCCTTAGCTCCAATATGTTCAGCGACATTTCCCCTGTTATACAACTATGGTGTAAAATTATTAATAGATTTATTTATTAATAACGAACAAATCAGTATCAATCAGGCTTTTTGGCCCGTCTTTTGGTTTATCACTGCTCATGTAATCTCTGATGGATCATGGCGAATACACAATTATGCACAATTAAAAGCAATGCCATATATTTTTCAAAGAATTGCAGAAAAAACCTGCAATCATGTTTTTTATCTACCATATACTTATTTTCAAAACAACTTAGCCGGATCAATTATAGGCAAAATACGCGGTATCGGGGATAATTACACCAAACTACACAGAGCAATGGAGTATGAACTAACCAAACCATTGCTAATATCGATATTTAGTGGAGTTATACTAGCATGTACCAATATCAAAGTATTTTTATTTATTGCAGCATTTTTTCTATTCTACACCCCTTTGGCTATCAAATTTTTTAAAAAATTGGCGATAATAGAGAAAGAAAAACAAGAATCATGGTATCACCTATTTGGTACAATAGCGGATAAAATACAAAATATATTCAATATTTTTTCATTTGCTACTAAGCAACGAGAAATAACGAAAATAAAAAATTATTATACTAACATTCATAACCACTAAATATTCAATATTATCGATACGATTTTTATCTATCGTTAATTTTGTGGCTTATATACCTGGTATTTAGCGTTGCTATATTTGTTCTGATTATTCATCTTCGAAATAACGGTGAAATAACCATTGGTGATATTGCGTTTATCATCTCTTTAACTTTTCTATTTTTTGAAAATTCTTGGTATGCCACTTTAGAAATAAAAAAATTCCTAGAAAACCTAGAATCGTTTAAATCAGCATTTGCCATTATGAAAGTAGCAAAATGCAACATAGATCATCCCAGCACACGCCCATTTTACATTAATAAAGCAGAAATTATTTTTAATAATTTATCCTTTGGTTATAACAAGAATAACCAAGTACTACATAATCTTAATCTACATATACCTCAAGGTCAAAAAGTGGGATTAGTCGGCCCTTCAGGAGCAGGTAAATCGACTCTTATCTCCTTATTATTAAAACATTTTAAAACATGTAAGGGTGATATTACAATTGATGATGCAAGCATATATGATCTATGTTCTGAACCACTAAGATCACAAATTTCTCTTATTCCACAGGATATTGCACTTTTTCATCGCACAATAGCAGAAAATATTGGCTATGCCAGGCAAAATATTACTCATGACGAAATAGTCAAAGCAGCTAAAATGGCCAATATTCATGACTTAATTACCAGCTTGCCGGAATCATATAATACAATGGTCGGCGAACGAGGAGTAAAGCTAAGTGGTGGGCAAAGACAACGCATAGCTATAGCACGGGCAATATTAAAAAAATCTTCTATTTTTATTATGGATGAAGCTACTTCCAATTTAGATTCTAAAACGGAAAAAGAAATTCAAAACGCAATAGAAAAAATCCTTCAAGATAATAAAATAACATTTATTGCGATAGCACATCGGTTATCCACCATTAAAAATATGGATCGCATTATAGTAATGGATCAAGGAAAGATTATCGAGGATGGTACATTTACAGATCTAATTAAACAAGAAAACAGCAAATTCAAAGAGCTTTGGGACCATCAGGTCAACGGTATGATATTATAATTATTTGCTAACCAGACTAGTTATAACAATTATACAACAACAAAAATTAATTAAATACAAATAATATAGAAACTGTTTACATCTTTCACGAACCAGAACCAGAACCAGAACCAGAACCAGAACCAGAACCAGAACCAGAACCAGAACCAGAACCAGAACCAGAACCAGAACCAGAACCAGAACCAGAACCAGAACCAGAACCAGAACCAGAACCAGAACCAGAACCAGAACCAGAACCAGAACCAGAACCAGAACCAGAAGTATGATAAACGACTAATGCTCTATGGCAATAGGACATTAGTGAACTAAGTAATTAATTTTGATAATTCTTATATAAAGAACTTCACTCCCTAAACAATACTTGCTCTTTTAAGGAATACTATACTAACCTAACGCTTTCCAGTTAGTTTTCTCCATGCACTTCGTAACAAACCTTTTTTACTTTTTAGTTTTTCTGATGTACCTTCTATTTCTGTGGAATCATCTAGATTAATAGCTTTTTGACGTTTTAACGGAGGTGTTTTAGCCTGTGGTTTTGTTGCATTCCCCTTTACAACCCCTATTTCCTCTGAATCATCAAGGATAAAACGCTCTTGACGTTGTAAAGACCTTGGACTAGCCATAGCTTGGGCTCTTGGACTATGACCAAAAATTGCAAGGGTGGCATGATCCCAACTTTCTGACAAATCAAGTGTAGAAGGACGCCCTACTCTTCCATGTGATAAACAAGAATCTGTTGTAATAACACCTGATAAAACTAAAAATAATGTTAATTTAAATTTATTCATTTTCTTCTCTCTTATGTAAACAATATGCATAGTATCTGCAGTATATTGACAGAGCATTAATAAATATTATTTTTTTTATTAACTGTAATATTTGAGCGTTGAGCAATTGTTAATCAAAAAAACCATACAAATGTTAATGCAACCAATCATGATGTGCAGTACAACAGATAAAAAATATTGATCATCAAATGAAGATTAGCAATGCGTGATCCACTATAATTTATTAATGGAAACATTAACTAACCTAAGTTTTGGATAAGAGCAGAGGATAATTTCATTTTAGGCTTGTTGTTTTTCATTTGGTAAACAACTAAAAAGATAGAATATTTACCATGCAATTTGTCACTGATCTATGCCTTGTATGGATTAGATTCATATGTACTTTGAGTACATCAAATACAGTTTCTACCAGAAAACGTTTTCGCAATAGAAGTTTTTCATTGATTTCCATAAGATAATTTTTCATATTCCGCTTAAGCTCTGTAATCATTTTTAATCCTCTTTTATAAAGTTTGCTAAATAGTTTTTTAGAAATAAAGCCTTTATCAGCAAATATTTTACCTTGTAGAGTTTGTGTTAAATTATCCAGTATACTCCTTTCATCTGTATTTCTTGATGTTATCTTTATGCCGACAATATCTCCTTTATGATTGATTACAATATGCAATTTAAGTTCATAAAACCAACCCTTTGTTGTTTTCTCTCTTTCTGCAATTCCTTTGAATACACGATTCCGAGAAATACGTTTATTGTAGCAAACTGGTAAACAAGTTGGATCAGCAATATATAGAGCTGTCTTTTCACCAAACTTAGATTTCATCAATATACAAAGAGTTGTAAATAATCTTGGCATAAGCTGAACAAATCTACTGTAATTGATCAATGTGGGAAAATCATCCTTGTGTAATTGAGCAACATGATAATCGTAGAAATGTTTAAAAACTTTACATTGACTAAGGTGAAATATAATCACTATAGTGAGCATCTCACTTAAATGCATTTCACCAGTGCGCCAACGTTTGTTACCAGTATCAATAAGGCAATATTTTTCCTATTCCTCATAAACTTTACAAAAATCATCAACAAAAAAGAATATTGATATGATATCATAACGCATGGATTAGACTCCATAATTGCTTTGTTTAATTAGGCTCTAGTCTACCAAAATTATTGGCTCTTATCCGAAACTGAGGTTAACTACGCAATTAGCCTTGCCAAGGTGATCATGGTCTTATATAAATTCACTACCTAGATAATACATGCACTTATACAAACGACATAGGATCAATGTCTATTTGAATCTTTATATGGCTAGGAGTAGTAACGCAAGACAACCAATGTTTAATATAATCTTGAATTGGATAATTTTTGGCTGATTTTATTAAAAAGCGCCAGCGATGTTTTTTACGTAAAATTGCGATTTGTGCCTGTACTGGCCCCAAAATCACAACATCCTTATTAACCGGAGCTATTTTACGCAATTTTCTTACAAAATTTTCAATATCATTTTTATTCTTCGATGAACAAATCAACGCTGCTAATCTTGAAAAAGGAGGCATATCAGCAAGTTGACGCATCAACATTTCTTGCTTAAAAAATTCTGTGCGATCTTCATTAATTACCGCCTGCATTACGGGATGATCAGGATAATAGGTCTGTAAATACACCTGCCCTCTTTTGTGCGCCGATAACTCTCGCCCGCAACGACCAGATACCTGTTGCAATAACTGAAAAGTTTTCTCACATGCCCTTAAATCACCACCAGATAAACCAATATCAGCATCAATTATTCCTACCAAATTCAGATTGGGGAAATGATGACCCTTAGCCATAATTTGTGTACCAATTATTATATCCACTCCTCCTTGTTGTATCTGATCTATTGCACCTATTAACTCATCATTTTCGGCAAAATAATCACTTGATATAATAATTTGTCTTGCTTGTGGCAAAAAAGTACTGACTTCGTCTGCTATTCTTTCTATACCAGGGCCGATCGCAACGAAACTTTGTACGGCATTACACTCATTACATTTGTTTGGCATTAATTTAATAAAACCACAATAATGACATTGTAATCGTTCATTTTTTTTATGTGTAACTAGCCATGAAGTGCAACTTGGGCATTGTTCACGATAGCCACAACTGCCACACAAGGTAAGTGGAGCGTAACCACGTCTATTCAAAAATAATAACGATTGCTCTCGTGCATTATAGGCGTTAATCAACTGATTCCTTAGTTCTGTTGAAATCCAATTATTTGTAGCACATACAGACTTTGTACGCATATCCACCAAATTTATACTTGGCATATTAGCATTATCGTGACGTTCACTTAGTATGATACGATCATATTTATTATCTTGGGCATTATTATAGCTTTCCAATGATGGAGTTGCCGAAACTAACACAACTAATGCTTCTAAAAATTTTCCTTTGGCAACCGCCATATCACGAGCGTGATAGATACCCCCATCTTCCTGCTTATAGGACATATCATGCTCTTCATCCACTATGATTAAACCAAGTCTAGCATACGGTAACATTAATGCTGAACGAGCTCCAACGACTACTTTTGCCGCACCACTGGCAATAACACGCCAACTATCCCTACGCTGGGCTGGAGTAAGTTTTGAATGCCACCTTATTGGATAACAACCAAATCTATCATGGAATCTTGCCAACCATTGAGGTGTCAAAGAGATTTCAGGTAATAAAACCACAGTTTGCAAATTATTTTCCATTGCTGCTGCAATTACTTCAAAGTATACTTCCGTTTTGCCAGAACCAGTAACACCATCTACCAGAATAGTTTGATATTCTTGTCGTTTCACGGCTGTGTTTAACTGTTTTACCGCATCAATTTGCTCAGCAGAATATGTTATTTGTCTATAATAAGGATTCGGTTCATGTAATTCTATGGTTTGACGCTTGTTCTTGTTACCAATCTGCTCAAGAGCAGCAGGACAACTTAATATCATCTTCACAATATTGCCCTTGGGAATAAGTGTATAGGCACTCATCCATAATAAAAATTTTACTTCATTATCCGTTAAACTATACTCTTTAATCACCTCGATTATTTCTTTGATTTCATAAGATTGAGTCTCAATTTTATCTGATATTGCAACGACGATACCAAATAATGTTCTGCACCCAAATGGAACTTTTACTATATTGCCGATACGCAAATTTATATCATGATAGGTATAGTCAAAACTATTATCGAATGGACCAAGGATTATAACCTTAGCATAATATTTAGACATCAATGGTTTTAACCTTGATTAACTTTAAACAAATTGTATTCTATAGCAAATAACTTTATAAGGTACATAAAAATGAAAATTTTTATTGATTCAGCCAATGTTCAGGAAATTCAAGAAGTTGCTACGACCGGTTTGATTGATGGGGTAACAACTAATCCATCCCTGATTGCTAAATCAGGACATAAAATTACCGAAATAATAGCAGAAATAACAGATATTGTCCCAGATAAGCCAGTAAGCGCCGAAGTTACCGCCATGGAATATGAACGGATGTTACAAGAAGCCGAAGTACTGCGAAAAATAGCGGATAATGTTGCAATAAAAGTACCATTGACTATGGATGGTCTTAAGGTATGTAAAGCATTATCATCAGAAGGTACGATGGTAAATGTGACATTATGCTTTACAGTTAACCAAGCATTATTAGCCGCAAAAGCCGGCGCAAGTTTTATCTCACCATTTATCGGACGCTTAGATGATATGGAACAAGAAGGTATCGAGCTAATCAATGATATCGTAGAGGTTTACTCTAATTATCCCGAACTTGATACAGAAATTTTAGCCGCATCCATCCGTGGACCGAAACATGTCAAGGAAGTAGCTTTAATTGGCGCAGATATCGCAACTATTCCAGTTAAAACCTTTCAGCAAATGTATAATCATCCGCTCACAGATAGCGGCCTTACCGCATTTTTGAATGATTGGAAAAAAACTGGGCAATCTATTTTATAAAATAAGCTTAGCATGTCTAAAGAAGCATCTGTTCTAGCAAAAATTACTCAAGATGTCTCTGTTACTTGTGATATCAAACAATATATTGTCCAATGGCTAGAAATGCTGCTATATGAAAAAGGATTTTCACGCCACACAATTGTCAATTACGGCACTGATTTACAATCCTTTGTAAAATTTCTTACGGCGCATTATGGTACTGTCATAGGTAAAAATGAACTAACCAATGCCAAATTAACAGATTTTCGTGCATTTCTATCACAACGATTGCTGCGCGACATATCCCATCGTTCCAACGCCAGAGCTGTTTCAACCTTGAAAAGCTTTTTTGAATTTTTACAAAAAAATAATTATCTTGATAATCAAGAGATTATACAATTAAAAGCCGCAAAATACACTAATACTTTACCCAAGCCACTATCACAAGAAAACGCCACAACCCTTAGTCTCGATAGCCTTGCTATTAAACTTTCAACACAAGAACCCAAATGGATTACTGCTCGTAATCAACTGATTTTTTTATTGCTTTATGGTTGTGGACTTCGAATATCAGAAGCACTTAATTTACGCTATACAGATATTAATAATATCAAAGATACAAAATTTCTAACTATCAAAGGTAAAGGTGACAAAGAACGACATGTCCCTTTGCTAGAAATAATTAAAATAACCATACCTGAATACCTAGAATCATGTCCATTTACACTATCAGGAACAGATTATTTGTTCCTTGGTATACAAGGCAAGCCATTACAAGCTGGAATTGTGCAAAGAAACCTGAAAACATTGCGTAATCATCTTGGCTTGCCACAAAATGCCACCCCACATTCATTGCGGCATAGCTTTGCTACGCATTTATTGGCTAATGGTACTAATTTGCGTATTATTCAAGAATTATTAGGACATTCTAATTTAGCCACTACACAGAAATATACCAAAATAGAAGCCTCACAATTAGCTGAAATATATACTAAAACTCACCCAAGATGAATTCTGCAAATAACAATGCTTTATGGATAAGATTGTTCTTTGCACTCATCATGATAAGCGCATATATACTTTAGATTTTGGGATATAATTATTTATTACAGCTATACGAATAGTTTCAAAATATACCCATAATTAACACACAACTATGAATATCTTATTGTTAATAATTTTTACTATATTATCACTGAATCAATATTCACATAAGTAATATGTGTAATAAACATAAAGTAATTATAAATAAATATTGTATTTTGATTGACACCCTTAAGTAAAAGTGCTGATGTAAGAATAGTTAAGGTGTGTAGCAATGAGTAAAGTTGTCTGTGTATTGTCAATTGTACCTTCTTTAGCCCCGTCGTCTTGCGCGACCTGTTTTAGTTATTTTTTCGCTAGCAACATATCTGTGTACGAGGTAATAACCAATTCACCAGCCCTCAGATTAAGCGATCGTAATATTTTAGATAATCAAAGAATTACCCATGAAGAAAATGCTAATCGTACTTGCTACATAATACAAACATCCATAAATAAAGGCATCTTTCAACAGCTTAATGTGAGGCAATTTGTACCCAAGGAATTGCATAAACCTATTAACTATTGTTGTAATACAAAGAACATAAGGCAACTAATTGTTGTTTTTAACAATATGATCCTTAGTACCGCTAAGCATCAACAGGAAGAATATAGACATTCCACTAGGATAATTGAAGATAATTTATAATTGATACTTCAAAAGGAGGACGGTGTGCGCTTTAAATTAATTTGTTTGCTTATTTTGACTGACTTAGTTAGGGCCGATGATTTAGACGATGGCATTTTTGATGCGGCTATATATGATCAAAGACCAATATTGGCTTTGGCTCGCTGTCCAGAGCATTCACTAGTGCGAGACAGTGAGCAAGATGTTGCAACCAGACAGTTAAATGGTGTTAATCAATTTGCTATTAACTTTCAATATGCATCTGAAAGAGCGCGCGATAGATTCCTAAGGGCATTGCACAATGCACATCAAAGACCGGCAAGTATTTCAAGGCACTCTGAAGTAAGAGTTAGTAGCTTTATGGCTTCGGCTTATGATAATTATGATGAGCAAGCACTAAAACATGGTATAATAGCTACTATGATTCTGGCCGCCCCTATCCTGAGGGAGCGTTGGGAAGAAATAAAACCATCCATTGTGTTACACCTTAGCAGACCAGATAAAGTTAAAATACAATTTGCAGGTGGTACAACAAGCTGTACAAATCAGGTTCTAGTATCTTGGAATAGTAAAAGGGCTCAAGTTCAATTTTCTGAACTATACAATGATTTAGATGCTATTCTTTCATTGCAATTGCGTGCTAATAAATATAAAAGACTCGCGGATTACGTGTTAGCCAAAACTATAGACAAGGTACAAGGCATCAGAGGTGTTGTAGGAGGAAGATTTGACGAAGAATTGGCTGAAGAGTTCATAGCGCATATAATGTCTACTTGCTCATCTGGTTCTATTACCTCATTCTGGGGATCTGCATGTGACATCAGAGGATTTGCCTCAAGATTTCTGGGTGACTTAATAGAATCTAAATCTTCAAAAGAATATAAAGTAATGCAAGAAGCAGAAGAAGAACTAAGTGAACTAATAAGAAAATATTCGTATCGATCTATAGAGCCATATGAAGAGAGATATGTACAAGTAAAAAGATTCTTATCCCCAGAAATGCAAACTAAAATGGAAGAATCTCTTATTCTTGCTAGAAAAGGAATAACGGCATATTACATTAAATATTGGGATAGATTATTAGGATTTCCATTATCAAGAAGGGTTATTTTCCCTGCTACCATGAGAACAGCATCACCTGGGATGTCTCATGAAGAAGAGCAGGCATTAGAGGAGTATAACAGAAAATTCGAGATTGCCAATAGGTGTATTTCACCTGAAATGCGCCCTGATGACATACGTGTGATAGAAGAATGCAGATGCATAATAGAAGCAGAAAATCGCATAATGGTGATGGAACATTTTATGACCCACCAAGACTTTGATAAATTTGATGAAGATTTAAAGATTGCATTAACTAGTGTTATTTTCGATAGTTATTTTAGCTCAAGAATGTCGGATGATGGATCTTCACATAGAAAGATCTATTACTTTTATGGCCCTCCATCAACTGGTAAAACTTATGCAGCTGAAAGACTGGTAAAATTCATGGGATTGCCGTACCATACAGCTTGTCTGGCTTCGGTAGGAGATTTCTCTAATGCCAAATCAACCGGTACTCCTTATGGTAATTTAAGTGCAAGTTTTGGATGGCTCTTTTCACCATTTATTGCTAATTTAGATGATCCAGAAAGATCGGCAACTAATTGTTTTTTGATCTTAAATGATTGTGACAGATTTTTTGTAGACAGTGAAAATTTCCGGCACTGTATGACCCTGTTATTGCGCTTACTAGATCCTGAAACCACTACGGTTCACAGTGATTACTTTGGTGCTGATATAGATGTATCAAGGTTAAATATTATTATTACGGGTAATCGTGGCATTCCAAGAACAGAAGATTTTAAAGCTCTATATAGTAGATTAAGATTAATAAAATTCGATGGTTTTTCGGGACCAAATAGAGAATCAATTATGTCCGACGAATATGATTCCTTGCTTAGCAAAGGTTATCCTGTCGTTAACAAAGACTATATCTTGGCAGATTTATTGAAATGGACAGATTGCGATATCAGAGAATTAAAGGTAGCCCTCAAAGAACTTCTTTCTAATTATTCCGTAAGCAGTGTTTATTTTGAAAAAGCACTATCTTATTTTCAACAATACGATGACAGTAACCCTGTCCTTACGCTGCATACCATCGTAGGACAGCTTAGAAACTCATCACGTTTGTACAATATATACGCAGATGTTATGTTGCTTAAAATATATTCTGGCACAGCAGTGGTATTACACGACAGAAGCTATAATTTCCCTCAAGAAGTCGTGTATGGATGTTGCGATGAAGCCAGAGATGAGCATAGATCTCAACCCACAGAACATGTTGTAAAAGCTGAAATAGACCGAATAGTGAAAAAAGTTATCACAAAACTATATTCAACAAATTTCTTAATTGATGAACAAGCATCAGAACACCTTCTTGATCTTGTGACCGAAGAAAAAAGACTATTACCTCAAAGGCAATTATCAATAGCAGATATTGACAATTGTCCATTTAATTGCACTTTAATTATAAACAGAGCATTTGTTGAAGAGTTAACCAAGTTCATTAGAGATTATGCAGGGCTAAGTAGTGATAAAAAATTAAAACGTTTTATTGCTAGAAATTATCTCAATGAGGCTGTTAGAGTCATCTGTAAAAGGAATCTTAGTATAAATGATAGGTTTAGAACAATGATCCTTACAGAAGTAAGTAACAGAGATGATTGCATACCTGCATTAATAGGGGTTTTTAAAGGATTACAAACCCCAACTTTAACATTAAGAGGAGAAGAAAATGAAGAAATGTTGTAGTTATATATTGTTTGTTGCAATGTGTATAACCCAATCAAATGCGGGCTTTACGACGGAAAACGATTTAGGTTACGCCAGTAGAGTGGTTAGAAAAGCAGCCTCTCCATACCGACTATCTGATCGTATAGAAGGAATTGATGTTGATTTTGAAGACAATCTTACAAAATTGATGACCCAACTTTATCCAGGAACAACTGCTGGAACCACTCCATTTGATGACATTCGACGCAGATTAGACACACGGATTGCAAATGGAGGAGAGAAATTTTATGAAGATATGAGAAATACACTAAATTTTTTAAATAAATTTCTTATGGATCGAGGACAATTCATGGGATTATATCAGTATAATTATGACTCTAATACATTTAGTGGGATAAATTTACTGCTGAAAATTGTATTATAAATATCTATATTGCCTCTCTATATGTTAATCGATTATGATTTACTGTAGAGGGGTAACTTTTCACATTTTCGAGTATTAGTATTGATCGATTGTTGATGTAACTCTAAAATTATTTGAATTTTAATCAGATAGGCTGTGTATGCGTAAATTGTTTTCTTTCTTTCTTCTATTTATTATAACATCGACTGGACAAGCATTTTGTACTGAATCAGAAGAAGGTCATCAGGCACAAAGAGCTGTGCATACAAGATTTAGAATGCATCAGATACCAGATGAACTTGTATCAGCTACTGACACACAACCAAACAGCTTAGTATGTTTAGATGAGTTACTAGAACTATACAATAAAGTACCTGGACAACCAGCAACTAGCCTTACATTCAGCGGAGCACCTACAACTATAGCAGATCTTTTTGCTGATTTTGCAATGATCAATTCTGGTGAATGTAGTAGCTGTCGGCATTTACAATATAATCCAACAAATAATGAATGGGTGTTTGACTTTAGTAATCAAGGACTTTCTTCACAACAATTATTTGGAATTATAACAAGCTTATTAATTAATGAACAAAGATTAACACAAGGCAAAGGATTTAATATCGTTGGCTTAGATATCTCAGGCAATGAACTTTCAGACTCATATGATATTGCTACTATATTTGCTCATAGAGCGTTTACCAACTTGCAACGTTTGAATCTTTCTAATTCAATCAATAGCTATTACTTTCTGCACTCTCTAATAGATAGTTTTAGTAATTTAACAAAACTAAAAGAGTTGGATGTTAGACAAGAACATTTATTTCCATTTGAACATGATACAATGCTATTGTTTTATAAAAGCTTCTCACACCTATCTTCGTTGAGAGTGCTAAAAATAGCTAATACATTATGTTCTGCACAAGATTGCATTACAACTTTATTTGCTAACCTTCCTATTTCTACACTTGAAGAATTAGATGTATCTGGATCATACTTTAAAGGCACAGCAAGAGAGACTTTTATAAAAGTTTTACCTAATTTTACATCTTTACAATCACTTAATTTATCGGGGATTGCAATTGATGATGCTTTCAACAAATCAGTTTTTGCTTGGTTTGGACCCGCAATATCAAAGGTCGTAACTCTCAGAAGATTAGATTTTTCACATTGCATAACTGAAAAAGCACCAAGAGATTCTCAAGGTGACTACATTGCTGCAATGATACGCACTTTAAAAAATCTACAATACTTAAATTTAGGCGATAATTACATACCAGGAATAACTTCTTATAATGCATTAGCTACTGCTTTATCAGAGTTAAGAAATTTAAGATATTTTAATATGACAAGGTGTGGACTATTTATGCCTGATGCTATTCCGTTATTAACAGCCATAACATCACTTCCATCTCTAGAATCGCTTTATATCTTACAGTTTAATCAATGGGAAGATGAGTTACTGAATACCCTAAGAAAATATTGGAATAAAAGAAATACACAAACAGATATCTATCAAATTGCAACATGTAATGATATTAAGAATTATTTTGCTTCCTTAACACCACCAGTAATAGAAGTTGATTTATCGGGACAGATGTGGAGGCCAGAACAGATAATATCCTGTTTTATTGAACAATTAACGGCACATAAGCGCACTTTAAGACGATTGAATCTTGCTGGTAATTCTATATATGAATGGTCAGCATACCCATTGGTACAAGGATTACAGGCCTTTACCCAATTAACTGTTTTGAACTTATCAGGTGTAAAATTAGATGGAAGAAGCGATTATAATACACCTAAAGTTTTGGCAAGCACCTTACAGCAATTATCTAACCTTCAATCACTGATATTATCTGATTGCTGGATTGGTCTACAGCAAACAGAGGATTTGGTATGGTTAATGCAAGGGCTGCAATCTTTGCCTCGTCTAGTTAGCTTAGATATTTCCAGTAACTTATTAACTAGCGGAATACCTGGGTATGGTCAACCCTTATCCAGCTCTATTCAAGAGAATTTTATGCATAGCTTGGTTAGAATGACCAACTTGATAGCTTTAAATATCTCTGATACTGGTTTAGGAAATGCATTTGCAGTAGGAAGAAAGGTCACGATTATTTTTGCTACAGGTGTAGGAGGTATGCAGCAATTGAAAGCGTTAAATGTGGGAAAATTTCAGTATAATCGCTGGACTGAATTTCCTAAATATTTTGGTGAATCAGTCAATAAACTGTCTTTACTCACTGATTTTACTTTTACAGCATCATCTGTTCCGCAAATAGATCTATCTCCTGTACTACATAGCTTAATAAGCTCAGGTTTATACGAAAGAGATTATGATATAACTTTGGCTACATCAGAATTCGCATTAGATCAATGGTCTAATAAACAACCATACGTTCAAACGTGGCAAATTATGACCAAACGAGCATTACCTTCATGTAAAATGCAAATGCATGCCAGTGAAACACAATTTGATACCAGCACAACACCAAATGCCTTGATGAGGCCTGATACATTTACAATAGACGGCCCTTTACTTGAAAGAGGTATGCCATTTGTATTTCAAGAACAGCAATATTTATGCGATATGATCGATCCAAGTCAAATTATTGAAGGAAGGTTACATTTGTATCCAATTGAAGGAGATTACGTATATGAATGTAATCCAGTAATTATTCAACCCACACAACATCACGTATTAGCAACCAGTATACTAAATGGTATGACCACAACCAATCACATACTTTTTGCAATATCAACAACCGGCGATGTGGTGGAAATGATCACTAAAGGTGCTGGATTTAAAGAGCTAGGAATAAGAGCTTGTTCTGTGGCACTAGGGTCATTAGGCACATATGCGTTGTTACCTGCTTTGGATTCGTTACCATATGGTAGAGAAGTAATGATTACAACCATCGGTGGCTTGCAGGTATTTAATATGTACAAAAATAGCTTTAACATTGTTAGACATGCCAGAAATATTTGGAGATATTTTTCTGTCACAGATAAATCACCGGATGAAGACATAGAAGATGTTGAATCACCTTCCCCAGCTCAGCAACAAAGTGAACAATCAGATAATCACAATTTCTGGAACAAGGCTAAAGAAGTGGTTAGTAATACCGTACAAAACGTAAAAGCGTGGTTCAGTAGCTAACAAAACAACCACGCCAAGACATAAAACACAATAAAAATTAAATAAGATTATTCCCCTGCATCCCATTTAAATTGCTCCCTGAAACGCTCAGGGATATCTACATGCTTGCCTTCAAACATAGCCACTCTAATACGAGACAACTCTATTATGTCCTTCTGCTCTTCAAATAATCTTTGTATATCCTCTTCGGTAACAGGGCGTCTTGGCCCCCAAATTGCGTCTACCGCAGCATCCCGATCAGCTACAGGATCACCTGCTGCTAATAGACAGCTGGAACACAATAACATCATCACAAATAATAAATAATTTTTCATATCAACACCTCTTTAGTTCATTATATTATCTTTTCCTACATGGCACAAGCTTGTTCGTCTTGGCCATTAAACTTGGAACATACACCTACTATATTTACATAACCATTACTATGAACGTGAAATAATGCTCCACCACTCATCCCCTGAGTGGCAAAAACGTCGTGCATAAGCTTTCTACCGGTAAGACATTTTAAATGCCCGCCAGTGATAGTAAAAGGATTTGTTCTATGTAAAGTCATTGGAAAACCAGCATAAAAGAAGGGTAATCCCATATAATGCTGTATATCCCTTATAGATGAGAATAAAACCTTACTTCTAGCATCGGGACTAATAGAAATACTGCCATCAATCTTGGCAATTACACAATCATCATCCCATGAATAATGGGGTTGTGTACTGGATAATGAATGAAACTCTGGATGAACAGTCCTTGAGGATTTAAATCCCGTTATTTTGAACCTGGTTGCTGTCGCTAGTATCTCACCTGTCTCACAATTTAAATCTGAAGATAAAATAAAATAAAACTCTGAACGTTCATCCATACTTTTAAAAGAATGGGCACAAGTTAAGTATGACCATCATCACTACCAAAATGCAGACAAGCACTAGAATAACCTTGTTGCATACCATCCACTATGCGATATATTATGCCGGTAATAGATTTTACTAAGTTAAAAGCATCTTCTGGCTGTCTTGCTGATCCTACCACGGAACTATCGTGAAAAACACACTTCTGTGCCACTCTGGCGGCACTTTCTCGATCCAAGAGATTTCTATCTAATACATCATCAATCATCTTTCTAGTAGCACCACCATCACCAGTAGCCGGAAAATCAATATCTAATGTCGCACGAAGTCTACTAGTCACTTCTAATACCTTATCTGCGTCTTCATCAGGACACGATTCCAACATTCCATCTAACGCATGTAAATTAGCTACAGTCGGAGAGGAATGAAATCTTTCATACTCAAATCGAACAAAGTCATGATAAGACGGTGTGCACAATACACTGGCAATAGTAAGGTAACAAATAAATAATATACGCATATCAACATCGATCAATTATATCAAACTTATACAACGAAAAAGACTTTTTGTCAATATATGGTCATTATGATTGAGTTGCTTACTGTCTTTTAATAAATTAGAATGACATAACAATAATTAGTTAACTAGCAATGCTTTAGCTCATGTTTAAGCAAGAAATCTTTTATAACTAAACCAGCCTTATAACCACCCAAACCACCGTCACTGTGAACCACCCGATGACAAGGAACAATAATGTGAATTTTATTACTACCATTTGCATTAGCAACTGCTCTATAAGCTTTTGGGCTGTTGATATTAGCAGCCTGTTGTTTATAACTTATAGTATATCCGTATTCAATATCTAACAAACTTTGCCATACCATATTTTGAAACTGTGATCCTATCAAGCTAATAGGAGTACTAAATATTCGTAAAGCCCCACAAAAATACTCATTTAATTCATAACGTAATAAGGCAGTTAATTCGTTTTCTTGCTCGATGAGATTAGAATACTTTCCTTGTAAAAGACACAACAACGATTGTTTATCATCATAAGAGTCAATGAACTGTAATTCATACAAACAATCATCATCCGATATTGCATACATCATACCTATCGGTGTTGTTATAAGACTAATGATCTGCGGTTTAGTAACATCTATCATTAACGATAGAATAGCAACACATCTTGGTAATTACAAGGCATCACATTATTAGTAATACAATATAGAGAAAGCAGAGATTGTTTAATCTCTGCTACAAATAATTGAAAGGAATTGTGGTTAAAAATTTTATTCGCTCTCTTGTCGTGCTCTAGCAACATCTCCTTGTTGTCTTTCTCTTAACAAATCACTAGGAGATCTAGTCATAGCACAAGATTTACCAGATTTTTCAAGTATCTTATCCGTGGAATCTCCACGAGCAAACTGTGCATGCACTCTCGCTACAACAGATGGACGTCTCATTACCTGTTCCACTGTTTGTTCTGCACCTACATCCGGCATAGAATAACCGCTGTTCATCATAAAATATCCAGCTAATAAAATTATCTTTGTTTTTGTTGTCATGCTACTTGTATCTCCCATTTACTTATCAAACCCTATAGCTAGATGGTTAACCCCCTGTTAACAAATGGTTAGCAAACGGTAAAACTGGTAAATTAAAATAATCGTACTATCACTAAATTTTCTGTACATTCAAGGCAACTTATTATATAAGCTATAGCATAAAATTACTATAGTACAGACAATGACAAAATTAAGAAATATTGCAATTATCGCCCACGTTGATCACGGTAAAACTACCTTGGTTGATGGATTATTCCAACAAAGTGGCATGTTTCGAGAAAATCAAGCGGTGCAAACCAGAGCAATGGACTCTAACGACTTGGAACGTGAACGTGGGATTACTATCCTAGCGAAATGTACTTCTGTACTATGGAACGATGAACGTATTAACATTGTTGACACCCCTGGACATGCTGATTTTGGTGGCGAGGTAGAACGTACCTTATCAATGGTTGATGGAGTAGTGCTATTAGTCGATGCAGCCGAAGGCCCAATGCCACAAACTAAATTCGTAGTTAGCAAAGCACTTGCAATTGGATTAAAGCCAATAGTAGTAATTAACAAAGCTGATAAACCTGACGCACGTGCAGACGAAGTATTAGACGAAGTTTTTGATTTATTTATTAGCCTAGAAGCAACAGATGAACAACTAGACTTTCCAGTTATTTATGCATCTGCTAAAGAAGGATGGGCGGTAAAAGAACTATCCGATGAGCGTAAAAATCTTAATCCATTATTTGATACCATTATTCAACATATTCATGCCCCTCAATTTGATACCAACAAACCGTTTTCTATGCTAGTAACAATGCTGGATGTCGATCCTTATTTGGGTAGAGTGTTAACAGGACGAGTGCAAAGCGGTAGTGCGAAACTTAATATGCCTGTACATGCATTATCCTTAGAGGATGAAAAAGTTGAAAATGCAAAATTATCTAAGCTATTGGCTTATCGTGGCCTTACCAGAGAAGCTGTAGAAGAAGTACATGCTGGGGATATCGTCGCGATTGCCGGCCTAGCCAAGGCAACCGTTGCACAAACTATATGTGACCCGGAAATAATGCAATCGATAAAAGCACAACCAATAGACCCGCCTACTCTGTCGATGACTTTTACGGTCAATGATTCTCCATTATCCGGCCAAGACGGTAAAAAAGTAACCAGTCGTTTAATATACGATCGTTTAATGAGCGAAGCCGAAAGTAATGTATCTATTAGAGTAACTAAAAACACGGGGGATGAATCTTTCGAAGTTAGTGGTCGAGGAGAATTACAACTTGGCGTATTAATAGAAAATATGCGCCGTGAAGGATTTGAACTGTCTATCAGTAAACCACAAGTTGTCTACCAAGAAAAAAATGGTAAAAAGCTTGAACCAATAGAAGAAGTTGTAATTGATGTAGATGAAGAATTTTCCGGAGTTATCATAGAAAGCCTTGGTATACGTAGAGCAGAAATGACAGATATGTCTCCGATGATTGGTGGTAAAACCAGATTGAAATTTCACGCACCATCGCGTGGTTTAATCGGATATCAAAGCCAATTTATGACCGAAACTAGAGGCACTGGAATAATGACCAGAATTTTTAGTCATTATGCTGAATTCAAAGGAAATATTGAAAAACACAGAAATGGCGTACTAATCTCTAATGGACAAGGTAAAGCTGTCGGTTACGCTCTATTTAATCTTGAAGATCGCGGTATATTTTTTATCGAACCTGGCTCTGAAGTTTATCAAGGAATGATCATAGGAGAACACAACAGAGGAAACGACCTTGAAGTAAATGCCATGAAAGCAAAACAACTTAGCAATGTTAGAGCATCGGGTAAAGATGATGCTATAAAATTACCGACACCAAGAAAAATGTCTTTGGAACAAGCATTAACCTATATAGATAACGATGAATTGGTTGAAGTAACCCCGAATAATATCCGGCTGCGCAAAAGATATTTAGATCCTAATGAAAGAAAAAGAGCTACCAAAAACAACTCGTAGCATCATAAAGCAAGCAATAAAATTATAATATTATTCATGGACGATGATGCTAGTTACATACACCGTACTCCACTTAACTCTTTATTAAACATTTTATTGTAACGTACATATGTGGTGATGATGGAGGAAACAATGAAATTAAATATCATTACATTACTGGTAATAGGATTACTTTCTATTGGCAACACAAATATTTCCATGGAAATCGGTGCTGTATGCAACGATGATGGTTACGCCACCGGCGCATAATATTTAACAGGCTTAGTTAGTTTAATATAGCTAAGCCTATCACCATATAAAATCACGATAAAATTTATACGACATTAATTTACGAATACCTTATCTGCGAAAATATATGGCTCCACGTGTCAGCTAAATCTATCATACAGCTCTCCTTTTACCTTAAACCTGTCGATACATCTGATATTTTTCTGTATTCCGCCGCAATATCGCGTGATATGTATATACTTACAGTAAATAATTCATTCACCCAATTACTACTTACAGAAAAACATCCATCACATTAAAAGCATAGTAGACTTTTCATCTCTTGTTTGTATACTACGTGATGATTGAAAATATATTGATATGACTACAGCTATTTTTATACCAGCACGACTGGGATCTACTAGACTACCTAATAAAATTATTGCTGATATTAACGGTATTCCCCTCATCGCAAGAGTAGTAACACAAGCAAAAAAAGCTGATATTGGCAAAGTATATGTTGCTTGTGATTCAAAACAAATAGCTGAAATTGCTGAAAATTATGGAGCACATGCTATTATCACCGATCCAGACCTGCCATCTGGTTCTGACAGAATTTACGCTGCACTATCGCAAATAGATGCAACCAAAAAAATCACTAGAATAGTAAATTTACAAGGAGATCTACCAAATATATCACCACAGGCTATACAACAATCCATAATACCAATAGACAATGGATTCGAAGTAGGAACCCTAGCCAGCATAATTGATAATAAGCAAGATCTAGCTAATAATAGCGTTGTTAAAATAGCAATGAATGCCAAAGATGATAATTTATATAATGCGTTGTATTTTAGTCGATCGGCAATCCCGTATAACGCCCAGCGATATTATCACCACATTGGGATATATAGCTATACTAGAAATGCTATAGAAAAATTTATCCAATTACCAGTTGGAGAATTAGAGCAAATAGAAAAACTAGAACAACTAAGGTTATTAGAAAATAACTTTAAGATAGGTGTTGCAACTGTAAATGAAACCCCTATTAGTATTGATACCAAACAAGATTTAGAAAACGCACGCAAAAAAATATTATAACATTTTTAATTTGCATCAATATGCATTATAAGCCGTACAAAATTAATGCTTTTGCATAAATTAAATGTTATAGTACCCTGGCTTTTGTAGCGATACCATTGATATAAATTAAAGGGTGCGTAGCTCAGCGGGAGAGCGCTATGTTGACATCGTAGAGGTCGCTGGTTCAATCCCAGCCGTACCCACCATGAATATTAATAGGACTGATTTAAAAGAAATATAGAGATTTACAATACATATTGCATATATAAAACATAGCATATGCTGTTTTTATTTGTATTAAAAACATTGTACAATCTAATATGATGTGACGATTATGAGCAATTTAAAAAATAAAGTACTTTTCATTACTGGTGCCTCGCGAGGGATAGGTAAAGCTATTGCGCTAAAAGCAGCAAAAGATGGTGCCAAGATAGTAATAGCTTCAAAAACTACGGAAAACCACCCTAAGTTACCTGGCACGATCTATCAAACAGCACAAGAAATAGAGCAATTAGGCGGATGTGCTCTTGCCATTAAATTAGATGTTAGAGATGATGAGCAAATTAGATATGCCATAGAACAAACAACAGAAAAATTTGGCCATATAGATATTCTGATTAATAATGCAAGTGCAATTGCTCTTGATGGCACCTTGAAAACACCCATGAAAAAATTTGATTTGATGATGGATGTAAATGTTAGAGCAACCTATGCCTTGTCTCAGGCTTGTTTACCATATATGCCTAAGTCGGGAAACTCTCATATACTGACGTTATCTCCACCAATATCTCTTAATCCTAAATGGTTTATATCACACTGTGCATATACTATTTCCAAATATGGTATGAGCATGTGCACCATTGGCATGGCAGAAGAATTCAAAGATGAGAACATTCATATCAATTCACTTTGGCCCAAAACTACGATTGCAACCTCAGCCGTACAAATGTTGGGCGGAGACGCTCTTATACAAGCGTCACGTACTACGGAAATAGTTGCTGATGCTGCATACTGGATATTGACTAAATGTAATCAAACAGGACAATTCTTCATCGATGAAGAAATTATTACCAATAAAATGAATTGTAACAACCTAGACAAATATTCTATCGCCAGTGGAAAGAGTCTAGCAAAAGACCTATTCGTAGAATAGTATAATCAATGATCTTACCGTATTAGGATATGCTTATTATGATGTGAAGTATTGTGGGCGTACCATAATATCTTGCTATTTATATTGCAATATTGTACCATCGCCAATTAACTATGGAATTTTGATTTGCTTAAGATAAATAAAAATCAATTATGCTTTTTACCACTTGGTGGCTCTGGTGAAATCGGAATGAATCTAAATCTTTACCATTACAATGGAAAGTGGTTGATGGTAGATCTAGGTGTTTCATTCGACCGTAAATTGGGTATAGAACTAGTGATGCCCAACATACAATTTGCAAGAACAATTGCAAAAAAAACCGTGGGTATAGTTATAACTCACGGTCATGAGGACCATATAGGTGCCATACCCCATCTTTGGCAACAACTTAATTTACCTATTTATGCGACAAAATTTACGGCTGAATTAATTAGAGCCAAATTAAAGTCAGCTGGTTTGTTAGATCAAGCAAAAATTATAGAAATTGATATAAACCATGCTATTGATCTTTATCCCTTTAATATTAAATATGTCCCCATTACTCATTCGATACCAGAATCGCATTTATTAAAAATTTCTACAGAAAAGGGTACAATAGTTCACACAGGAGATTGGAAGTTTGATAATAATCCGCTGATTGGGGATAACTCAGACACCAAGCAAATGAAATCCATCGGAGACGAAGGAGTATTAGCACTTGTTTGCGATTCTACCAATGTTTTCGAACCAGGCAGTTCCGGATCAGAACTAGATGTAAAAAAATCGTTGGAAAAATTAATTGCTAAACAAAAACAAAGGATAGTTGTTACTTGTTTTGCCAGCAATATTGCACGATTAATCACTTTTATTACTATTGCTAAAAAATATAATAAAAAAATCATTTTAGCAGGAAAATCTTTGTGGAAAATGATTAAAAATGCTGAAAAATGCGGTTATATAGACTCAACAGAGGATATTTTAACCGATAAATCCTTTGATAAAATACCTCCGACAGAAACTATGATCATCTGTACGGGTTCGCAAGGCGAAGAAAGAGCCGCACTTTTTCGTATCGCAACAAAACAACATCCATCAATTAAACTAGATAAAAAAGATACATTAATTTTTTCCTCTAAAATTATACCTGGAAATGAAAAAGAAGTATTATTACTACATGAACTATTCCTGCAACAAGGAGTCAAGATAATAAATGAACAAGACAAACTAGTACATGTTTCTGGTCATCCTCACCAAGATGAATTAAAACAGATGTATTCTTTCATCAAACCAAAAATCCTTGTACCAGTACATGGAGAAAATCGCCATTTAAGAGCGCATCAAGAGTTTGCTAAGAAGTGTGGTGTATCTAATGCTATTATTGGCTACAATGGCTCAATTGTAGAACTTAATGAAAACAAACCGAAAATCATTGGTTCGGTAGAACATGGAAGATATGTATTGGATGGTAGTATTGTCACTGACATAAATTCTAATCATTTACAACAGCGTAATGTTCTTGCCAATAATGGTACGGTATTTATCAGTATCAACAAACAACAAATACCTGATAACGGTGTAAATGTTTCTGTTACCGGCTTACCTAATCAAAACGATAAACATTCGATAGAATTTGATATAGAAACAGTTATCTACGATACTCTACACAATTCTTCAGATAAAACACTAAAATCTAAGGATAAACTATCGCAACATATCATTAATGTAACACAAAAGTTGATTAAGATTTTGATTAGCAAAAAACCAATTATCCACTGTCACATACATTAATTTTAATATTAATAACATCTAGTGATTTATAATGAATTTAGTATCTGGAATAGTGGTCTTTATAATAATTTGGTGGGTAGTAATATTCATTATATTACCATTTGGCGTAACAAAAAGTGACACACCAGCACCAGGTCATGATACAGGTGCCCCCAGAAAAAGTCATATCAGAATTAAAATATTAATCACCACCTTGATAACCATAATATTATGGTGTGTGATAAACTATATAATCACCAAAGATATCATTACATTATAAAATATTTACTATATTAATTCTAACGATTATTTCTTAATACCATATAAAATTATTTAATTCTCTTAACTCTCTTTTTAAGTTCTCTCGATCTCCCCAATTTGTGGTGTCAAGATCTCCGACTCTAAATTCGTCAAACATTTCTTTAAAGTTTCTTAATATCAAGGATGTATTAGAAACATGTGAATACCAATGAGGATGTTTAGCTTTTAATTCTGCAAGATTTGGCCTTTTCTTTGCTTCCTCTACCATTTTTTTGGCATCCTCAACATTTTGTTCTGGATTACGCGGAGTAATCAGAAACATTAAAGAATTTCTAACGTTCTTAGCATGCTCTCTATTAAAGAAATATTGTATTAAAGGTATTTTTTGCAAAAAGGGTACCCCATCATCCACTGAATCACTTTCGTGTTCATGGATACCGGCTAACATCAAAGTTTCACCAAATTTTACTTTAACCGTAGTTCTTATCTGATTCTTTGTAGTTTCAAAACTGGCTTGATTATTTTGTCTCTCTACTGTTTTAATATCACTAAGTATCCTACTACTAAGAATTTCAATAGCTAAAAATACGTAATCATCCTCAACAGATATCGGTGTTACATAAACTGTGGTACCAATAGGTGAATCCACAAAACTTGAAACCTCACTTCCTGAGGATGAGATAAACTTCTGGCTACCGGTAAAAAACTTTGCCTTCTTTCCGACTAAGGTTGTCAAAGTAGGTTTACCTAGAATATGCACATGACGCTTATTAGAGTTGGCAATATTCAAGGCATAGGATATAGAACCAGGTTCACCGCCCTCGCCCACAAGACCAATACCAAAATTTTTCGTCAAGCCATTTGTTGTGTCGCCACTATCACTCCAATTGACTACCCTTGTCAAGTCCAAGGAAGTTTTCAATGCATTTAAGATATTTATACCCTTGCTAGCCGCCTTACTGTCTTTTATATTCATTAGCACTGCATCTATTACTACCATCTGTTTCGAGGTAATTTTTAATGCATCAGGGTCATCCTCCTCTTCCTCATCCTCTGAGCCATCTCCGCTTTCATCAGTGCTATCTTCCTCATCACCCTCATCATCACTACTGTCTTCACTACCACTATCTGCATCACCTTCATCATCCTCATCACTATGAGCATCAGAAATATTAATCAAAACGCCTCTATTATGCGCTTGTTTCCATTCCTGAACCCTTTTGGATAAGTGAATATAAGGCTGTTGCGCATTCGTAATTTGCTTATACTGCGTCAAATAAACCGAAGACGCATTCATATCACCATTAGCAGCAGATATAAGTGCAGCTGCACGTAAATGTTTTGCCTGTTTATTATCAAGACTAATAAGGCGCTTGACCATTACTTGAGCATTTTTAATATCACCCATATGGTAAGAAGCAACAGATATCTCGTATAGTGCACTAACATTGGATGGTTCCAAAGTCAATACCTTGGCAAACTTCTCCTGCGCAACTGTATAATTCCTTTGCGCAAGCTCAATCCTACCAAGTTGCAGCAAAGCAAAAACATTCTGTGGATTACGTTTTAAAGCTTTTTCATATCCCCTCTTCGCAATACTATATCTTGATATATCACCCTGTGAAGCCATTAAGTGATACACAAATGCATTAATAGCATGCAAGGAATCATTGGCTTGATCAGTTAATAGCAAAGAATTAAAAATTGTTGAGGCCTCTTGCAAATTACCTTCAACAATCGCCATCATTCCCTTAGCAATATTTTGGTTTTTTTGCGAGTGATAGGACTTAGCAACAGGGGTAAACTTTGCACTTGAATTAGTATCAGCAGATAAAAAATCGTCAACCTTATCGTGATGACAGCCACTAGAAATTAATATAAAACAAATAACGAAACACCACTTTAGTGCCTTTACTAATGGTGTTTTAAGTGTGTGTTGCATAATATCCCCATAAAAAATACTAGACCATTGTATAAAATTTTAATCAATTTGCAAATACTATATATTGAAAATACTATGGGTGGACAATTTAACAGTATAGAATATAATCATCAGACTAGAATAAATGATATAAAACTAAAATTTGAGGAAACAATGAATAAAAGATTTTATATATCCTTTGCCATAATTATAGCGTTACTACCTATCATATTTTATTTGAATAAAAATAACAATAATACTACTCAAGTTGTAAACCAAACAGTTACAGTAAAAATGTATTCTTTAGACAGATGCAGATACTGTACTTTAGCAAAAGACCTTTTACACAACAAAGGTGTACAATTTGATACTTTAGATGTCAGCAACCCTATTTACAGAAATCAAATGATAACAGAAACTGGCTTGCGCACAGTTCCACAGATTTTCATTAATTCCAAACATATAGGAGGATGGACGCAGTTAAAAGACCTGGAAGATAACAATAAACTTATCGATCTACTAGAAGGTAGATAACTATCATCCTAGCTAAAGTATAGGTTATGCACAAATCTGATATTAATAACATTTTTAACATTTTTAAAAATGCTAATCCGCTTCCTAAAACAGAATTAAACTATACTAATAATTATACATTATTAGTGGCAGTAGTTTTGTCTGCACAATCAACTGATAAAGGGGTAAACAAAGCTACAAAAGAGTTGTTTAATACTATTTCCACTCCACAAGCCATGATTGCCATAGGAGAAGCAAGACTAAAACAACATATAAAAACTATAGGATTATATAATTCCAAGGCAAAAAATATAATTGCTCTATCAAAGATCCTAGTAGAACAGCACAATGGAATAATTCCTCACTCAAGAGAAGAGCTAGAAAAATTACCAGGAGTAGGTAGAAAAACAGCCAATGTTGTCTTAAATGTTGCTTTTAACAAGCCTACAATGGCAGTAGATACCCATATTTTTAGAGTCAGTAACAGAATAGGACTAGCCCGTGCTAATACTCCTTTGATGGTTGAAAAACAATTAATAAAGGTCATTCCAAAAGCATATTTACGCGATGCGCATCACTGGCTTATTTTGCACGGAAGATATGTATGTAAATCTCGTGGACCGATGTGTGACATATGCAAAATTTCACATCTTTGCACTTATCCACACAAAAACATAGCACAAGATATTTAATGACAACCTTGCCTCTATATGTGCATTACTGATCTTACGAACACACAAGCATAATGTACACCTTCAGCTAGCAAGTACGACAATCCTTAACCATCATAATAAAACTATAAATTTTTGCTAAATAATCTGGACAATGCAATAGTTATAAATATTCAAGAATTGTTTTTGATGCGACATAGCTAGGCGAATTGCCTGTATCATTAGTCACTGTGTCGCTTAATTCTAATAATTCTTTTTTCTGGTGTTTATAATACTGTGATTTTATGCTTAAAAGTTGATTTAACTCAGACACACAATTATCAGCAGTGCAATTTTCTTGTAATAACTCTGTCACTACTTTTTTTCCCAATAGTATATTAACCAGCGATACATACTTAGTAAGCAACATATGTTTAACAATGAAAGCGGTTAATTTATTAATGCGATATGCCACCACCATAGGAATACCCATAATACCTAATTCAAGGGTCACTGTACCAGAAGCAGCCAAGGCCGCTGTACAACTCTTCATTGCCAGATATTTGTGTTTTTCATCCGTAATAACGAAAGCATTAACCCCGCGCACCTTAACCAGCCTTTCTATTTGTTCTTTAAATTCAGGCAATGTTGGAATTACTACTAATAATTTACGATAATTAACCTTTAATATCTCTACTGCATCCAAAAATATATCAAGATGTTTTTTTATTTCGTCTTCTCTGCTACCAGGAACAAGACACAATATTGGTATCGATTTACTTATGCCATATTCTTGATGCAGAAAATCTTTTGGCAAGTTGTGTAATTCTTTTTCTGTAATTGGATGTCCCATAAATGTAGTACTTAATCCATGCTTAGTGAAATAAGGCGGTTCAAATTTAAATAAAGTAAGCAAATGAGTGATATACTGCGATATTTTTTCTGCTCTTCTAGGTTTCCAAGCCCATACTGTAGGAGCCCCGATATGTACAATGGGTATATTCAATGATTTTAATAGCTTGGCTAATCTAAAATTAAATCCAGGAGAATCAATGGTCACTATTACGTCTGGTTTGATTTTCTTAATATCATCAACAACCTGTATTAACCGTGCAATTAAATTCGGTATATGCCTTAATATCTCAAATAATCCAATTAATGATAAGTCAGACATGGAAAAAAGGCTATTTAATCCATTCGCCATCATATTCTTGCCACCAACGCCAAAAAACCCTACGGACATCCCCAATGAAGAAGAATTAACTTGCAATGCTTCCATGACAGACGCACCGATATTGTCTCCACTGCTTTCACCAGCAATAATATATATCTTTTTATTTTGTAATATCTGTAATTTCTTACATGAATCGTTTATTTTTTTTGTCATTTCATACCCCTATAACAAAAATCTTCAATTTATTGGCTTGATCTATCACTTTTGCTTTATCAATTATTATTACTTTGTTTGCCTCCACCGCTATACCACATAATCCTGATTGTGCTATATTAGCTATGGTATCTGGCCCAATAACCGATCTATCAATACGAGTATCTTGGTTTGGTTTGATCACTTTGACAAAGGTAGCCTTTGTGCCAGATTTTTGTAACTTACCTGCGCGCCTAATCAATGCATCAGATCCATCTATTGCCTCTACTCCCAACACTAATCCTTGCTGTACAACAACTGATTGCCCTATATCAAGATTGCCAATAACTTTGGCCACCTCTAAACCACGATTAATATCAATTAATGATTGCTTGCTTGGTGTAGTTTTAGTTAAGCAGCTCTGCTCTATTAAAATATCTTGCCCTAAAATCTCTTCCGGACTTATAACTTGGAATCCTTCTTGTTCTAAAAAATTAGCAATTATTCTAAACATTCCATCGTCACCAAATGGCTTGCCTATGATTTTACTTAGCAATTGCATACCTTTGATATCTGGACGCAAATCAGACCATGAGGGACGATTAAAATAGCCTATTAATACTATTTTACGTACCCCGTACTTTTGTAAAACGTCGATGGATTTGCCGATTTGCCCCAGCTCTAACCAAGTATAGGAGGCTCCCTTTAATAAATCAGGATTTGTATGCCCTTTATAGGCTAGTATATGATAATCACAATGCATTTTTTTACACTGTTTAATCACATTGCCAGCAAGATCACCATAACCCGCTATGATACCTATACTCATTTATCATCCTTTAATTGGATTACACCTAGTATGCTACCTTGTATAATACTTTCAACTCGCATTTATTCAAAATAAAAGTGATACTGTAATATTCTATATTATAATAGATTATTTAAGCAAAGGTTAAGGGCTTGTAAGCCGAATCCTGTACTACGAATAGCAGCGATCATTTATCTAGCTTTTTTGTTACCAAAAAAGTCATGCAACCTACCCAAATGAAGATGTAGAAACACACCTGAAAAATAAATTTTCTTCCATTTCTATTTGGTCTTGCTCTAGGTGGGGTTTACCATACCGTTTCTGTTACCAAAAACGTGGTGCGCTCTTACCACACCTTTTCACCCTTACCAATTACCAAGTAATATGGCGGTATATTTTCTGTGGCACTTTCCCTTGAGTTATATACTCCGCTGGACATTATCCAGCACCTTGTTTCTATAGAGTTCGGACTTTCCTCGATAATTAAATACTAACTACCGCGATCGCCCCACCCTTAACCTAATAGTACTTATATTATAAGCATTTGTGAGATTCAATAGATTTATGATACTACAATCATACATTAACAATTATTTAATCATTACATGCTAAACATTGTAATAGTAAAATGTGAGAAGAATAATGAAAACAAATAATCTTATAAAATTAGTTATACCAGCTTTTATCTTTTGTAACTCTGTAACCAATACATATGCTGGACAAATACCATTTAGTAAATCAAAAACCTTTAACAAAAAAGTACATTTCAACGGCACACTTTCTATCATGTGTCCAAAAAAACTAAAAGATAAAAAAGGTAAATGGCATAACGTAAAACGTTGTGAAAGGTGGGAAAAATTTGAACCACGCCCATTTAGAAAAAGCGAACGCAAAACCGAAGTGTTCAAAACAGGTAAATATGTTGACGTCGGCGTCAAAAAAATCAAAATATGGCGCAAAGGTAATAAAAATCGCAGTGTATGGGTAAATTACACTGGCAATCATACAGTAATGTACTACAACAGCAAAGTTTATAAATTAAATCATTTGCTTAACTCTTTAGAAATAGATAAAAAAAGAATAATGCGCAAAAAAAGATAATATCACCAATAACAATCTTATTATATGATTAAGCAGCACTAATGTTAGTGCTGCTTAATTAATTTACCATTAGTAATGGTGCCGTCAATATGCGAGCTTGAATCTAAATAAACAGCCCCTGGTTTATCAATGAATGAAACATTTTTCGCGACTGTATTTTGTAAAAATAACTTTGGCATTTTTTCCTTGTGCTTAATTGCTATATCCTGTACAACGCTACCTTCTATCCACATACTATCGGTATGAATCGTCAACAACTTATAAATTTTTGAATCTTTTAGTAACAACTTACCACGAAATTCAGCAGTCTTAAGTAAGACAGAAGATTCAACCGTTGCCTTACCAAATACTTTGACTGCACCATTACATTGCAACCCTTTAGCCACAAACATGCCATGAACCTGTAGATTCCCATCTATGGTGCATTTTTCCAACAACAATTTACCAGAAAATTTTATATTATCCCGACAATGCAAATTGGTAATAGACAACAGACCATTGCCAGCAAGAGATCCACAAGCTGTGCCATCACCAACAACAGTCTTATATTCAGTAGCACTAAGAAGAGTAGTTAGCGCCACCAGATTAAACAACCTAACAACAAAAACAGATATTAATAACAACAAGTTAACCATCTATTACAACATCACAACTAAAAAAGCCTACTACTCGTAAATCATGGAGTCAATATACAAGAGTTAACAAGATCAATGATTGTAAATACGGTAATGTACAGGTAAATATTAAGCTATAGAAATTCTTCACAAATGTAAAAACGATTATTTTTACCAAATCTAAACAAAATCATTAAACAATCTTAACAAGATACCAACATAATGTCTAATAGGCAAAACACAGGATTATTGATGTATAAACTCACTCGTACTACTATAAGTATATTTCTAGTATCATTGCCATTACTGAATGCTAACTCCTCATCTGATACTTCCTCAGAAGATGATTTGACCGTTTTTACTCGACTATATATTTCTGGCGAGGAGATGAAGAAAGAAAAAGAAAAGCAGAAGAAAAATCGTTTCGTAGACATCACGACTCTTGCGCGAATATAAATAAATTACATGCGTTAAGGGTTCCATTTACATTGGTTGGAAGATCAACAGTTAGAATCACTATAGGGTAGTATATTTCACCTTATAAAGGTGCGATAGATACAAGAAGAAATGTTCACAAGAATCGTGCTGATACAAAAAAAAGCAAACAGCGCAAAGAGAAATACTTACCAAAAGTTAACTCTAAAACAACGTATGCGTCATATGCAGCACGTAAATTAAGAACAAGTATGTAGTCACGGGTGTAAACCTGTGAAAGATCTATATAGCTCAGAACCCATGCGAAAACTCACAGCCCGCACACAATTTGATTGCCAAGAATTAGTTATGCAAAAAAGACAAGTAACAATAATAACAAAAAATGTTTTGTCATAATAACTCTTTTTAAAAATCTATATGCAGTCTAGGGGTATAAAAAAAACACTTTGTCAAGAAAAATACAATTCTGATTTCGAATGAAAATAAATAAATATTACTGACAGACTAAGGCAAACAATCAATGACTACTCGTTCATTCTTGTGGGCATATCCCAGCACTATCTTTGCTCTTTCTTCTAAGAAATCAAGACATAACGAATCTGAACGCAGCAATTTGACTCTGTGTAATAATTTATCATGATCTAATTTTAGATTACTTAATTCACTGCTGGCTGTGGATAACGAACCATTCAAAGAAAAGAGCTTAATCAACCCCCTATCCCCTTGCAATAAATGATATGCAAAATAAATAACCAAGCAAATTATAATGCTTTGTGAGAAATGAGTATTAACGTTTCTTTTTACATTCCTTAAAGTCATATTTATACTTATATATTTGTGATAGAATACGCAATAAAACTTAAATTTCTATTAAAACTGTTCTCTATTCTATATTTTAATGACACAAAGGAATTTATTAAATACCCAGCATCATACGCATTATTATCACAATTAAGGCCAAAGCCTATTCTATTGTTTCAACTACGACTTAATTTGTTCATTACCCAGTCCGGAAAAGATATGCCCTTATTCACCAACCGCTTAATCTTATTAAAACTAACGCATATTCATGCATTTCGTTATCAAATTAGCATCAGCCAAAAGCAAAACACCACACAAGGCTTTACACGAATCAAATCGCTACACCACCAATAATCGAGCAAAAAGATGAAGCTTGCAAACTCGCCCCACCAACTAATAGTCCATCAACTTTATCCAAAGCCAATATCCTAGCAGAATTATGCTCGTTAACCGACCCACCATATAAAACCTTAGTTCCTTTATAACCATATTTTTCTAAAAGTCCATAGATATATTTGCAGATAGGCACAATATCTTGTACTTCGGCAACTTTTCCAGTACCAATTGCCCATACAGGTTCATAAGCAATGATAATATCGTCCAATTTACAATCACGTAAAATTGATAACTGCTCTGCCAATACCTGTTGCGTATGACCATCTTCTTTATGTTGCAAAGTTTCACCGATACACAAAATAGGCACTAAACCGTTGCTAACCACATTATATATTTTGCTGGTCAGTGTCTTATTTGTTTCATAATAATGTCGCCTTCGCTCTGAATGACCAATAATAACATATTGCACCCCTAAATCTTGCAACATAGATGCGGAATTATCACCAGTATAAGCTCCACAATTATGTTCCGAACAATCCTGTGCACCAATCTTTACATGCGAATCCATAGAAGACAACAAGTTACGCAATCTATCAAGATATAAGTGGGGTGGACAAATTACTACTTCATTTTTTAAGCTATTATTCTTGCTTAGCTCATTGAATGATTGAATGTAATCTTCCATAAATGCACTATTACCATTCATCTTCCAATTTGCTACTATAATTTTGCTATTCTGCTTTAACATTTATTTAATCTATCCTAGGAAATATTCCTGTTGGCTTATTTATTTTACCCCTACTCACAATAGGTGCACTCAAAGACTGAATATCTCTTGCACAGCTATCATTAGGTACCCCAAGTTGATCCAATACCTTAGCGGACCCTTCTGGAATAATTGCTTGCGCTAATACCGCAATATGTCTAATCACCTCAATTAATACATATAATACTGTTTGCATACGATCAATATCGGTCTTACGCAATGCCCACGGCTGTTCCTGATCTATATATTTATTGGCCAAGGAAATAACTGACCAGATTGTCTCACACATTTTATGCAAAGCTTGCTCATCACAATAATTTCTTACCTTATAAACCATTGTACAAGCCTCATCTAAAATAATATTATCTTGGGCAAGCAACGAACCTTTTATTGGTAAAGTGGCATCCAGATTTTTATAAACAAAAGATAAAGTACGCTGTACCAAATTACCAAAATCATTTGCTAAATCAGAATTAATCCTACGCTTTAGCGCACTGTATGAAAAATCTGCATCTCGTCCGAAAGTAACCTCACTAAGCAAAAAATAACGCAATTGATCCGCACCATAATCTTGAACCAATTGAACAGGATCTATGACATTACCTAATGACTTAGAAATTTTTTTGCCTTCATTAGTCCACCAACCATGAGAAAAGATCCTTTTAGGCGGATTTAATCCAATAGCCATTAGGATAGCCGGCCAATAAACCGCATGGAAACGTAAAATATCTTTTCCAATAATATGCACTGAATTCTGCCAATAATTATTGAATTCACTGGTCTGTTCGGGATACCCTAGATAAGAAATATAATTTGGCAAGGCATCAAGCCATACATATATTATATGACCTTCATCTCCCGGCACCGGCACCCCCCAAGAAAATGTACTTCTTGAAATACATAAATCGTTCAAACCAGACTTTACAAAGCTAATTACTTCATTCATGCGAGCTTTGGGAGCAATAAAACTTGGATTATTCTGGTAATAATCTAGTAATTTATCCTGCCATTCTGCAAGACGAAAATAATAACACGGCTCTTCTATAAAAGACACATCTGTTCCCGTTGGGGCTTTGCCATTTATTAACTCTGATTCTTGATAAAACGCCTCATCTTTTACAGAATACCAGCCAGAATACACCCCTTTATAAATTTGATCATTGGCCAGCAACTTTTTCCATAAACATTGTACTGCATATCTATGATTAGCATCAGTAGTACGAATAAAATGATCATTCGTAAAGTTAAATAACTTATTCATTGCCACAAAATCTTTATTGGCCTGATCAACATAATCCTGAGGCGATATTTGCTTAGTGTTTGCTACCTGCTCTACCTTTTGCCCATGTTCATCGGTACCAGTTAAAAATTTAACCTTACAATTATCTAAACGTTTGAAACGAGACAAAGTATCCGCTGCAATAGTGGTATAAGCACTACCTACATGAGGCTTGGCGTTCACATAATAAATTGGCGTGGTGACATAATAATAGTCGTCTTTCATTTACAAACCTTAAATACTTTAATTATCGTCATTCCTTTTAATTTTTATCTACATATATAAACTATATCAATAAAAAATTATTATCTTTTCACACTAGTATATGCCACGCCAAGCAACTTATGCATAATCACTAAGAATGTGTGCTTTTTATCTAAATTAAAGACATGGCAATCATTAATTATACCTTGTATAGCAAACCAGTTCTTAATTAGTATTTCATTGTTATCGCTGTTGAATAACCAATTTAACTCATTAATTTTTGCCGTTTTACAATTCAAGATAATATTATGCGATATCCAAAACTGTAAAAAATCACAGAACCATTCCCAAGCCATCATCGGTGACTCACTATTAAGCAAATAATTATTGTAAAAACTATACAAACCTGTGAACTTACTCTCTCGACTATCACTAACTATCGCAAGAAAATCCCGATAAAACTCATCACCACCCAGCTTAATAGCAGCAAGTAATAATCCGGGAGTAATATTGGCTATATTTGACAGATAAGATATATTATCAACCGCAACCTCTTGTGATTTTAATACATCCATTGTCTGATCAGAACTTAAGGAATCAAAAGAAATAACCTGACACCTCGACCTAATCGTCGGTAACACATTATAAATATTATGACTGATCAGTAACAGTAAACATTTATTAGGTGGTTCTTCTAGTATCTTTAATAAAGAATTTGCCCCTGCTATTGCTAAATCATCAACACTATCTATGATAGCAATCCTCCAGTTATTATTGACCGAAGTTTGATTGAAAAATTTAACTATTTTTTTTACATGATCTAGAGGAATATCTTTACTTAACGCGCCTTGAGCAGTTTGTCTACTTATAGACAAACAATCGGGATGACTATTAGCAAAAATTAATGCATCATTATTACTAAAGCTTGTTATTTCATCAGCACCAAACAAATCTATATTTCTATTTAAAATAGCGCGCGATAAATTGTACGCAGCAGTTGCCTTGCCAACTCCCTTACAACCTGTAAAAATGATACTGTGCGACAAGGTGTCGTTATGGTATAACTTCCTTATCTGTTGCACTACATTTTTATGACCAAATAACTTACTAACCTGATTAGGACAAAGATTTAACTCTTGGCTCATGTGTCGCCGTACTATAAAATTTTATCAATATTAACTATAATGTTTTGAGATATTTCTTCAATGTTTAAATTGGCATCTATACGAACACATCTGTCCTTATTAGCTGCACAAAGTTCCTCAAAACCCTTTTGTACTTTGCATAGAAAAGTATTATCCTTGTTTTCAAATCTTGTTTCACCTTTATTATCACGATTGTTAGTTCTTTTTAATCCTATTTGGAAATCAACATCAAAAACAAAGGTCAAATGAGGTCTAAACCGTTCTTCGACAATGTGATCATAAACCATCTCCAGAAAATGTTTTGATAAATTTTGTGCTACACCTTGATAGACGTAAGACGAATCATAAAACCTATCACAAATTACCCATTTCCCTTGCATAAGGGCAGGTTTAATTACTTTTTCCACATGGTCTCTGCGCGCTGCACTAAATAATAAATATTCTGTTACCGCATCTATTTTAATATCATTATTTTGCACTACAATATTTCTTATCTGTTCTGCAAATCTTGTACCACCAGGTTCTCTGGTTACGATATGAGGAATATTTTTACCGTTTAAATAATTAGATAACAAGGATATCTGAGTAGTTTTGCCACTACCATCAACACCTTCAAATGTAATAAAATGGTTCGCTCTATTCATGATAAATTTGCTTAACTATAGCTATCAACTACCAAAGATCAAGTATTTAACCGCCAAAAATATTCTTAAAAATATATTAGCTTTTTCTACGTCCCTAGACACGACTAATGGATATTCTGCAGCCTCCTTACCAGGAACATAAACCATAAGTTTAGCTACTATATCTCCTTTTTTAATAGGAGCAGATAAAGGAGCATTATAAACTAATTCTACCTTCACATTTTTTAATTTTGATCTTGGTGCAGTAATCATGACATCGGTTAAAGCTAGCAAAGGTATTTTATTTTGCTTACCCATCCACACATCCGCATATTCCACTATATCACTATGCGCTTTAAATAACGTTTCCGTGGTATAATAACGAAATCCCCAACTCATTAGTCTCTTTGAGTCTATTGCTCTCTCCTTAGTAGACTTACATCCATTAATTACCAAAAGCAATCTGCGCCCCTCTTTTTTAACAGAAGCAACCAATCCAAATCCTCCAGCATCAGTTTGCCCAGTTTTTAATCCATCACAACCTGAACAAGAATAAAGCAAAGGGTTTCTATTCCTTTGGGTAATACCATTATATTCAAAAGAAATTTCGCTATAAAAAGGATAATATTCTGGAAAATCTTTAATGGTCCGCTCTGCTATTTTTGCTATATCATATGCTGACATCAAAGGATCACCATCTGGTAACCCAGTGGAATTAGTAAAATAAGCAGTATATGCCCCTAGTTCTTTGGCTTTTTGCTGCATAAGCTCTACAAATGCCTCTTCACTACCGGCAATACCTTCGGCCAACGCAACCGCCGCATCATTACCAGATTGCACTATTAAACCACGTAATAAATCTATAACTTGCACTTTAGAACCAACATTTAAAAAAGTCCTAGATCCTTCTGCTCCTTTAGCCCAAGCTCGCTTGCTAACAACGAATTTATCTTCCATAGTTAAGGTGCGATTTTTTAGTTCATTGAACGCCATATAGGCGGTCATTATTTTAGCCATAGAAGATGGTGGTAATGGAGTATCAGCGTTCTTTGAAAACAATATAGTATTACTAGTTAAATCAATTAGTAAAGCTTGCTTTGCAGGTATGTTAATTGTACTGGCATAAATATAAGATAGACCACAAAACAAAACCACTAAACTTTTTATAATAAGTTTTTGCATATATTCCCCATAATAGAAATTAAAAACACTTGAACCTGAACCAACATCAATAAGAGTCAACCGAATTGTAACAAAAATCCAATAATTTACAATCCAAATCTATCAAATCATGCTTTTTATTACATAAATTTATTATAATATTTTGTTAGTAAACATATCATCCCGTTTACCTGCAGATAACAATCGATTTTTTAGTAGCGCCTATCAAACTAATAAAAATTGCTGTGATACAATTAATCATTTGACTAGAATCATGCTAATTCATAGAATATTTTAGTGTGTTTTGATGGCGGAGAAAAACGTGAGAAAAAAAATATATATCTCGATAGTGGCTATAGGATGTGCTGTATCAGCGTGTTTATTTATAAAAAAGTTTTGTTTTAACAATAAACATGGGTATCACCTCGGCAATGCAAAGAACAAAAAAACAGTCACAATTCTGCACAGCAAAAATAGCGGTCAAGCCCTTATCGGGGGAGACTTTAACTTAATCGACCACAATGGACAAAAAAAGACTCTTGCTGATTTTAAGGGCAAATTTATGCTGGTCTATTTTGGCTATAGTTTTTGTCCCGATATTTGTCCAGCAGCATTAAACAACATCACCCATGCTCTAAAAATGATCCCTCATGAAAAACTTAAAAATATCAATCCCATATTTATCACCGTTGACCCAGAGAGAGATGATGTCAGGCATTTACAAATGTATATCAACAACTATCACGAACTATTTATCGCTCTTACTGGCAATAGGAAACAAATTGATCAAATTATACAAAAATATAAAGTATATGCTCAAAAAGCTACTCCTGATGGTACATCTACGGAATATCTAATTGATCATTCATCTATAATTTACTTGATGGATAGACAAGGAAGATTTATCACCTCGTTTAATCATCAAACACCACCGAAAGAAATATTTACTACTTTAACCAAATATTTAAAATAACAATAAAGAATTCCAATTATGAAGCAATTATTAATCATTTTATATCTATTATCTATAGGCATCCTATGTGCACAAGATACCAAGGAAACTATACCAGAGCTACCTGATCTAGTAATAGGGTCAGAGCAAGCACAAGTAACACTAATAGAATATTCTTCTATTAATTGTGGATATTGCGGATATTTTCATAATGAAATGTTTGCACATATATATAACAAGTTTATTAAAACTGGAAAAATTAGATATATATATCGACACTTTCCTATAGATTTTCAAGCAGTGCAAGCTATGGTAATCATTGCTAAACAGCCACCGGAACAATGGTATAACCTTATAACCAAAGCCTATAAACACCAAGAAGAATGGGTGATGGAAGAAAACCTAACTCAATTTACTCAAATTCTGGGCTTGAATCATATCAAAGACATAGCAAAGTATAAGGACTGTGAAGAAACTAAAGCTTTGGTAGGTGCCAAACGTTACAATGCTGAACAACACATGCAAATTGAGGCTACTCCTATATTTATACTGGAATATAAAGAAAACGGTACAGAAAAACAAAAAATGATTGATGATGAATTACCATCATTAGAAAATATGATAAAAACGATAAATTATGCCCTTTATGATCCCGCAAAGTTACAGAAAAAAAAGGGAATATGCGCATTTTTCCAAAGATTGTTTAAGTAACGCCACCTAATCTTAAATAACTTAAGATCTGTATAATACTGCAAGCACATTGCAGTAGAAAAACACACGACAAGGCTGAACTGTCACAAGATTTATTAGTACCAACAAATATTATTGCTTTCTAAAATGAGAAACCGCTATACCTAAACTATACATAATAAACACTCCACCAGGTGAATCCTATGCTCTGTTGCTCGATCCCATAGCTCAAGAGCAGTCTGCTCTTTCACCACTCCCTTATCTTGTTGCCCTATATAGTTTGTATCCTTCCCCACCAACATGGCACAAGGATACAGTATCCCTGCTCTGCGCGCTCTGTAACAAAATTACAAGCTAATATTAGAAAAATAGTTATGGTTATTTCCTAATATAATTTATTCACATAAGTTTCTTAGCGCTATGAGACATGCAACATTACTAAGTAATATAGAGGGAAAAAACCGCGCAACAGTTAATCTACCATACCCAATCTTAAACAAGACATTTATGATGTATTACGCACAGCAGCCGCAAGCAAAGGAGTATTACCGCTTGTAATATCATCATGATATGGCTTAGATAAATCAGCTTTTAGGATACGATAAATAGTGATATTTCTTTGTGATACGTTATCACATTCAAGCAACAACCTTTTGCTAGATGCCAATTCTACTCTTTTGTGATGCGGTAACATCCTTAAAGTACGCAATAAACAAAGCTTCAGATTTATATCAACAATATCTATGTTGTCGAAATAATCATCCATAGCTAACAGCTCACTGCGTTCAGATTGCGCAATACTACCCAACAATTGCAACAAATCATCACAATCATTTGTGTTGCATACTCCTCTAAATAATCTATCAATATATGGTGCGGTTATTTCTCTTTCTGTTTCCGGTATTAACATTAAAGCTTGATTAAAATGAGGAGAACTATTAAAAGGAGAAAAAGTTACTATCTTCAGCTTCCTTTCAAGTAACTGTGTTAGTGAAAATGGAGTTGTTGAAGTATGATGGGGTCTAGCAACTGTTACTTTTCTTTCAAGTAACTGTGTTAGTGAAAATGGAGTTGTTGAAGTATTATGAGGTCTAGCAACTGTTACTTTCCTTTCATGTAACTCTATTGCGGAAAATGGATTTGTTGAAGTATTATGAGGTCTAGCAAATGTTGTTTTTCTTTCAAGTAACTGTGTTAGTGAAAATGGATTTTTTGATGGCATGTAATACGCTCGCTGACAATAAACTTGTTGTAACAGCAATAAAACTACTAATAATGTACGCATAAACTATGTTTCTGTATTATTAATGTAATTAATCGAATGATATATGCTATTCATTAATAATTTATTATGAAGAAACTAATGTTTTACTAATACGTAATTATGTTATTACCTGCAAAATAAATTATTACCATGTAAGAATTAGGAAAAAATCCAATCTGTGTATAAAAATTATCTGCTTTTATCTCTATATTACTTGAAACAAAACTAATACAGATTGAATAAAGAGAACCTGAACACACTATGTATTTATATCAATGTTTTATTATAATTGATCACAGTACTTTATTGCACTATCGTTTATTAATAAGAACTGTAACGACCTGTGATCGCAATACTAAAAGAACATCGTCAATTAAAGACTGTGCTGTCTCGCTCTAACCAAATGAAATCTAATCGAGCACAATATACATAATAGAATTAAGGCAACCCTATAATGATATATTAATAATCATTATATACCTACGAAACGTCCATATAGAACATCTTTTTTATCGGTTACAATCTTTTAAATTCAAGACTTTACCGTAGCCATTGATTAAACACAGATTCTATTTTGTTTTGCATTTAAAACTATGTTCAAAGTATTAATGTATTTTAACAAACATCTACATACCAAAACGCCGAGAGTGCACAATCATCACGCACATCGACACACACAGCAAAATAGCAGCAATTAGTTCCGATTAATTATAACAAACTAAAGCGTTGCCAAAGATTCGTATGCATTAGGAGATTGAATAGGAGCCTCAACAATATCAACCGATACAGCACGCAACCTACCATTTCTTATCTCGGCATCAAATTGTACAAATTGCCCTTCTTCTACGTATCGCAAGCCAGTTTTCTCTAGAACTGTGATATGCAAGAAAACATCGTTCGTTTTATTATCTTTATCTTCCCCATCCGGTATGATAAATCCGTAACCTTTGGTTTTGTTGAACCATCTAATCGTTCCTGTGGACATATAAGCTCTCCGCGTTTTTATTACTGTTTCTACGCTACCATGGCATTATCTCAAATTTTAATTATTTTTAAAAGTATTTTTATTATTTTTTTACAAATTATTAATTTTTGCAATATATCGTAATTGTTTTGCAATATTTTGTAAGAAATGCAGCGCAAAAATAACTATATAAAATCAATTGTTTTATCTGGTGAAAATATATCAAACAACTACGAAACAATGCACAGAAATATCCAAAAATGATAGAGACGCTAAATGATAGATGATAGATGATAGATGATAGATGATAATTACCTGCTATAATACAAAGAAACCAAACAATAGCACAAATTTTCTAGTCTGAAGTAATATAAACGGAATAAATACTGTGCTGCGGAGCGGGAAATCAATAAATAGAATTAGAGCACAAAGAATATTGCGCCCATTATTCCATAACCCAATAAAATCACTTATCACACTAATAATGATATACTAGTAGCAACGCAAACCTGTTATATTAATGTCACAACCAACTCTTATACCACCAGCATCATAACGACACTAATACAACAGACTAATACACCAAAATTAAGCAAACAACACCAGACTTATACAGGCCTATGCCTCTCACCTACTAGCTGTTCATCTATATGGTTCTTTTTTGATTCCTCATTAATAATAGAATGAGGATTATCGTGCTCCTTAGGGGCGCGCAACACATACCCTCTACCCCATACGGTCTCTATATAATTCTTGCCATCAAGATTATCAGCTAATTTTTTGCGTAATTTACAGATAAATACATCTATTATCTTGAATTCGGGCTCTTCCATACCACCATACAAATGGTTAAGAAACACATCCTTGGATAAAGTAGAACCTTTTCTAACAGCAAGCAGCTCAAGAATGGCATACTCACGCCCTGTTAACCTAATAGGAACACCTTTGGCCTCTATTGTTTTAGTATTCAAATCTATTTTTAACTGACCCACGGTAATCGAAGAGTTAGAATGACCTTGAGCCCTACGGATAATGGCCCTAACCCTAGCAACCAATTCTTCTTTGTTAAATGGTTTTGTCAAATAATCATCTGCTCCAAAACCTAAACCCTTTATTTTATCATCTATATCTGACAAGCCAGACAGAATTAAAACCGGAGTAGAAATTCTTACAGCACGCAATCTACGTAAAATTTCATATCCATCAATATCAGGTAACATTAAATCCAAAATAATAAGATCATACTCGTAATGACGCGCAACTTCTAAGCCATCTTCACCAATAGAACAGGTATCACAGACAAAACCCTCTGTCTTCAGCGACAATTGAATTGTTTTTGCCGTCGCTTGATCATCTTCAATAACTAAAACTCTCATAATTACTCCCCTGTCTGTTTTTGTTTTTGTTCAAGACATGATATCATACTTCGCCAAACGTTAACAACCGGTTAATAAGCTACTTACAAGTCATACAAAATACAAACACAAGATAATGAAATACCGACCAAGTCGATTGTAATATATTTTTTTGTCAAAATAAACTATTCTTTTACCTTTAGTACATAAAAAATTAACTTTTACTTTATTTAGACACTACACTAAAAATTATATTGTAAAAAATAACATTTTATATGATTATCAGTGGCAATAGTGAATTTATATTTATCTAAAGAGAGCAATTATGACAAATAATGCTGGTTATTACAGTTACCCTATAATTTTCGATAAAAATATAGCATTTGTTAGCGAATGCGATCTGTGGACCGTTAGTACAGATAACTTAGTTGCCCGCAGATTAACTTGCAACCGTGGCATTATTAAGACACCTGTCTACTCTCCATGCGGGCAATATATAGCTTTTTCCTGTACAACAGAAGGCAAATCAGATCTTTATCTTATCCCTGCTAATGGTGGAGAAATGAAAAGGATCACTTACATGGGTGACGATGTAAATGTGCTTTGCTGGAATAAAGAAGGAATATATTTCTCATCATCTTATAATCAGCCATTTATAAAGTTAAACGCCATTTGGAAAATTGCACACCCTAACTTAGAACCAAAAATGTTAAATATTGGTCCCGCAAATTATATCAGCTTTTCCAGCGACAATAAAGAAGCCGTTATTCAGCGTCATGGCTACAAAGAATACAGTTATTGGAAAAGATATCGCGGCGGAACCGCGGGCGATCTGTGGATTTCAGAAAGTGGCATGACAAATTTCAAGAAATTACTAAAATTAGATTCTGATTTAGCCAGACCAATCTGGATTAAAGACCAAATTATATTTAGTTCTGATCACGATGGTATTGGCAACTTGTATTCTACTGATAAAAATGGCAAAGATATCAAGCAGCTTACACACCATCAAGACTATTACGTACGCAACCAATACAGTGACGGCAAAAATATTATATATCAATCAGGAGGTGATATTTGGTTATTAGAACTATCAACCAATAAATCTCAAAAATTAGATATTAAATACCATAGTGATAGACAAGGAAGATGCCGTAAATTTTTTAATATAGAAAAACATTTGCAAGGATACGAGCTACATCCTAACGGGAAATTTATCGCGATTATTAGTCGAGGCAAACTCTTTGTACTAGGTAACTGGGAAGGACACGTTAAACAAATAGACGATCAAAGCACTGTGCGTTACAAACTTCCTAAATGGCTTAACGATGGTAAAAGATTGCTATTAATTAGTGATGACTCAGGCGAGGAAGAAATCAAAATTTATGATATAGAACAATCTCAGTTCGTTAATCAATCTAACAACATAGATATTGGCAGAATAACTGATATTTGGGTTAATCCTAAAAATGACAGCCTAATAATTTTCAACCATAGAAACGATATATTACATATTACCCTTCCCAATTGGGAAGTCAGCATAATAGATAACAGCGAATACAACAAACCTATAGGAGGAAGCTGGTCTCCAGACGGTAAATGGTTTACGTATTCTGTATCATCAGTATCTAGAAAACAAATGGCCATCAAATTATTTAATACAGAGACAAAAAAAGTATCTCAAATCAGCAATCCTGTTTTGGTAGATGAGACTCCTGTATTCGATCCAGAAGGAAAATTTATTTATTTTATCTCACACAGAACATTAGAAGCAAACCTTGATAATGTCATGTTTGAATATGGCTTTGGTCCGTCTGCCAAAATTTACGCTATTGCGCTACAGCAGAATACCCCATCACCATTCCTGAAGCCCTTATCCACCATGGCAATTAATGATGAAGAAAATACGAAAAGCAATAATAAAAATGATGAAACTAAAGAAAAACAGTGTGATGTCAATATCGATTTAGACAATATACATAATCGTGTATTTGAATTTCCTATTGATGCTGGCCATTATTATAATTTGACAGCGACCAAGGATAAATTATTTTTTATTTCGCGCCTGCCTGAAACAGATAGCGAAGAAAACCACCAAGACAATGAAGCCTCCAATGTTGCTCTGGAATATTTTGACTTTGAACATTTAAAAACTGATAGCATAGGTATGGGAGTACATGACATCCAAATCTCGCATAATCATGACACAATGCTTCTCAGAATGAACCATAAACTTAGAGTGCTAAAAACAGGAGAAAAACTAAACTCGGAGCAAGGATTTAATCCTAAAAGTGGCTGGGTAGATATTAATAGAGCGAAATTAATAGTCAACCCAGTGGAAGAATGGAAACAAATGTACGGCGAAGCCTGGAGATTACAACGTGATCATTATTGGGTAGAAGATATGTCATCTATTGATTGGCAAATGATTTTCGATAGATATCGTACTCTACTAGAAAGAATATCCAATCGTAATGAGTTTAGCGACTTGATGTGGGAAATGCAGGGTGAACTTGGCACTTCTCATTCGTATGTGATAGGAGGAGATACCAAAAAATCAGTATGCTGGTCACAAGGATCACTTGGTGCTGATTTTATCTGGGATGAAAATGAAAAAGCATACAAAATTAGCAACATTGCACGAGGAGATATCTGGGATACTGACGCTTCTTCTGCTTTAATTAATACAGGAATTAATGTAAAAAATGGTGATTATTTATTATCCATCAATCAACAAAAATTAACTAAAGAAATCACCCCTAATCAATTATTATTCAATCAGCAACATTCTATAATTGAATTAAAGGTTTGTAGCAAAAATGCAAAAAATAAAAAAACATTTTTAACAAAACCATCAACCAATTTATATAAAGCAAGATACCGAGACTGGGTAGAAAACAATAGAAAATACATCGACAAAAAAACTAATGGCAAAGTAGGCTACATACATATACCCAATATGGACTCCTTGGGCTTTGCAGAATTTCATCGCTATTTTATGCAAGAATTAGATAAAGACGGCCTGATAATTGATGTTAGATTTAATGGCGGTGGTCATATCTCCCAATTACTACTGTCTAAATTGGTGCGTAAACGTCTGGGCTATGACAAGACTAGATGGCACGGCACAGTCCCTTACTTTGACGAATCTCCGACAGGACCTATGGTGACCCTTACTAATGAATACGCTGGCTCTGATGGAGATATCTTTTCGCATGCATTTAAAATGTTAGAACTTGGACCATTGATTGGTAAAAGAACTTGGGGAGGAGTTATTGGAATTTGTCCACGCTATGGATTAGTTGACGGTGGAATGACCACACAACCAGAATTTTCCTTTTGGTTTAAAGATGTCCATTGGTCTGTTGAAAACTATGGCGTAGACCCTGATATAGAGATCGAAATCAAACCACAAGATTACATGGATAATAAAGATCCACAAATTGATGCAGGATTGCAAGAGCTAGATAAGATTATGCAAAATGACACTTTACCAAAAGAGCCAGATATGGTAACCAGGCCAGACTTGTCTCTTCCATTTACAAAATAAAATTGGGTAATCAAAGCAAATCAACAGAAAAGTATCAAACCTAAAACTGGTACATACTAGCTGGGCAAGTTGAACGGCTATACAAAGTTAAATAAATTGCTATTCCTCATCAACAACTACCTACTCAACAGAATGCCAGATAATTACCTCATAACTACTAAGCCATTCTACACAATTATATCGCATAATAACCTTACTAGCCCATTTTAGAAAGATGAACTAGCATCTTCCTAGCTTTGTCATGACCATGACTTGATGCTTTAATGAACCATTGCTTCGCTTCTTCTTTGTTCTCATAACCAAATTCTTTTCTAAAATAGATCATACCCAGCCAATATTCTGCTGTTGGGTTAAGCTTCTCAGCCGCTGCTTTCAGTAACAAAATTGCTTTTGGTATATCCCTAATATCTTGCTCTAATTTTAATATCCCCATATAAAAGAACCCTAAGTGCATATATGACACAGGAACACCAGCCCCTTGTTCAACAACTTCTTCGAGCATAGCAAACGCCAACGGAAGATCTTTGTCCACTTCTTCACCACCCATAGCATGCATAAATCCTAAAAGTCCTTTTGCCGCCGAACATCCCTTCTCATTTGACTCAGATAACACCCTAAAAGCTTTACCAACATCTTTTTCCACAGCATGACCAAATAATAAAAATGCTCCTGTCATATATTTTCCTAAACAACAACCATTTGCTGCAGATCCTTGATATAACCTAAATGCCTCGTTAATATCTTGCTCTACTCCAATTCCTTTATCATACATAAAACCTAATAAAAATTGCGCCAATCCATGGTGACTAGCCCCATATCGACGCATTAGGTCACTATCAATTTCTAACTGGTCCTGTTCTGTACATTGCAATTGCTCTACCACTGACACACAATACTTACTGACCTCATCTGTTTTGTCACAAAAATCGCGCAGTGTGTGTTGCCAATTAACAAAACAAGGCGAATGTAATGCTTTAGAGGGATAGCCATCTAAAGCTTGATCATCTTCAGAAACTGCATTAAGGCATTGCATCACGATACTTATTATTATCATTATTTTACATATTTGTGTCATAACCTGTCTTCCATAAATTACTATCTTGATCTATATACATGCATTATTAATAAATTGTTAATATAGCATTTGCAACCTGAATTATTAACTACTCCAATTAATCACCAGGTATTCTAACTCAACTATTTATTCTTATAATAAAAGATTGTCTAAAACTCCATGAATATCAAACACAGGATAGAATGAGACCATTAAAAATATAAATTATTACATTTACATATTCACAACATTACATGAAGCCTTGCAATAAATACAAAAATTAGAGCTAAGGACATTTTTACTCTAATCAATAAAATAATCATTTATAAAATTTTGTAAACTACCCAAAATTTACAATCTTGAATCATGTCATATTTTACCTAATATGGCACTCATATCCTTTGATTTACTACCTCTAGATGATCCAAATTCAAAGGAATAAGCATCTTTTAAACAAGATCCAAATATTCCAGCAATAGTCGAAATAATCCCTACCGCCTCACCTGGCAATTCTGACTTGTAATGCGCCAATGCAACTAAACATGCTAATAAACCTGCGGCAGCGGCCAATACCATCACATCTGCTCTAACATTATATTTACCAGAATTAATAAAACTAATATCCCTTGCTCTAGCATTCTGTATATCTTGCAAGTAATTTACTTCTATTTCTTTTTCTAAAGACAAAACCTCTGTTTGAAAACGCAATAATAACTTAGGATCTGTTTGTAAAACTTTTACGGCCTCACCTGGATCAGAACTACCAGAAACTTTTTTCGCAATTTCTATTAAACTTTTGGCAATCTTATGCTGATCAGCAATATTTGATCTGTTTACCCCAAACCACTTTGCGATCGACGGAACCAAATCTGCTAAGGAACTTGCAATCTTTATAAATGACATCATTGTATCCTATATGATTTATATCTTATGTATTATATCTATTGGTAAAATACATGATTACCTATCTCCAACTGATATTTCTTACCATTTGACCATTCTGGGAATTTAGACATTTTTTTACTATGATAATTAATGGAACCACCTGTAAGATCAGGCCATTGATCAGTTAACACTTTTTCGGCCACATGCAAACAAATATCAAATATCTTATCGTCCCCCTTTTTGACATTACTAATAATTGCATAATTGGGATCTCTGGGATTCCAACACGAAAATTGATAAGGTTTTCTACATACCTCTTGTACTGTTGTGCCATACCATTTTTTCTTACTCTTGACCCTATTCATAATAACATTAGCAACTGAGATAAGAGAAGATAAACCACCATTCTTCTGATAATACTCTCCTCGTGATTCACCGTATATAGTACGCGCCATTAATTCTTTTTCTATAGCACTATGTTTATTGTCTCTTGTCATTCTTCCCCTCTGTTTTAATTAAATATAGCTTTTATTTTCATTACTGCCGTAAAATTATAAATTACTATACGACCATCCATATATGCTTCTCTCAAATTATTATTGAAGCTATAGTGCAGGTATCATCATGTAAAAATCCTAAATTTTACAATTCCAACATAACAACACAATTAGTTAAATCATCATCAAAATGAACTCCGCTTATATGGCTAGTTCTGCAGTAATATATTGTCTTATTTATTGTACACAGATCATACACTTCATACTGTTTATTACTTTGCCAAACTCCTGTTGGATTAAAAGTTAACATAGGCATCTCTGCCCGATAAATCTCATCACCAGCATGATTTTTAAATACCAACTCTACACCCTCAAGACTAATTGCAGATAAAGTATTGATACTTTCTCCTCCCTCTAATGAATTTAATCTACTATCTAATTCACGAAAATTATTATCAATTTCAACGATAGATAATGGACTACCCTTTTCTTGCCTATAAATGATCATGAGTATCTCTCCCTATGTGCAAATTAATCAAATTACGAAAATACCAATTAACAGAAATGTTATAAATAACCATGTACTGAATTAATCAAAAACGATCTATAAAATAATACGAAAGTATGACTACTTTTCTGCGATAAAATTTATTAATAATTGCCTTTTAACACGATTCACCACCTTATAACCATTAGAGACATATCTTCTGTTATCATGACTCATTATTGTAATTTTCCCAGAATCTACATCTTCCCCTAATGAGGTAATATTTGGTTCCATAATGTCTATCATTGTATAACAACAATCATTTACCATATGGCTAGACTCTACTTCTATACCGTGCTTTTGTGTCCAATTATGAGAAGTAAATAATAACGATGTTTTCTCATTTTCAATGTTTGGATAGCACAAGCAATATGATTGAATACATTTGTTTAAATCTAGATTGCCACCTAATACACCACCCATAGGTATTAATGGTGTAGAATCTTTGTAAACTTTACTAGATAAGGAACAAATTGTATTCAATCTACCATCACCCTCATCTATTTCATCTTTAAAAGAAATCTGGTCTAATTCAGGAAGAATAAAATCTTTCTCATACAATATTGCAGGAATACCAAAATCTTTACTATTTTCTATACTTGTTAAAAACCCATTATTATTTTTATAACATTTATTAGCAAAAATTATTGTTAATCCAGAATAACCGTGCCTGATATTATAAGATTCAGAATCAGCAATACTAGTAGAGGCATACGCCATACCCTTCTGGTATTGAAAAGTTATATTTCCACATCGATCTATTAAGGATGACTTAGGCACAATATCCGCCGACACAATAAACTGTTGCATACCAGAATCTAACTCAATATCTAGCAAAACATTCTTTGAACTCTGAGTATCTAAATCACGACGTTTATATTTTTTACTACCAAGATATGATAACGAGTCTACTGTAACAGTGGTATACTGACCATTTAAGTAATTAAGTATATTCATGCATTAGCCATTATTGAGCAATTCTATTTGTTTTGGAGGATAATACTTTTCTGGAACACTGATATTAATCTGATCTTTTAATAAAGACCTACTATGAATTTTCTTTAAAGAAATTTTTACTCTAGTTTTACATTGCTGCATAACCTTGGGCAAATTATTTACAATGCCATTACATGATACACTATCAATGTATTCTTCTTGCTCATCAGCATGATACTGCAAATTTATATCCTCTACTATATCAGATGCCAATAACCTCTCTGGATACATAACATACTCCTTATCCTCACAAGATCTGTAATCCAGATATCGTACACCAGCCTGCGTAGATAATAACTTATCCCCTAAGCTATAATCATTGCCAAACGCATTATCTTCGGCATAACGATTACCTTCAAAAAAATATTGCTGTCGATCACTTCCTATTGCAGAAGCAATAGTTATATATGCCAAGTTTATACCATTATTGGCTTTAAAGTTTATCTTCTTTATTTTTCCAACAACACAGCCTCCAGGTATCCTTTTATCTCTTATTTTAATCGTACTATCACAATCTAACGCAATTGCTACGTCCCAAGGACAACAAAAACTAATCTCTACACACCGCGAACTAAATGCCAAATATGCCTTTGCTATGTCCATTGCTCTATCCACACATTTTTTACCTTCATCAGTAATAAAAAAACTACCTTTTTTCTGAGTAAAAGACTGTGAATCCACTATATCATCAACACTATAAAGTTTAATATTTAATACCTTGGTTTTGCTGGGGCTATATTGAAAATCTTGCACTCCACTTTGTAAGGTAAAGTTAACAGTTTCTGACCTTGGTTGTATATATTCCCAACCCAATTTTAAATAAGGACGAAAAGAGCGTTTCTTTAAACTTATAGTTTTTGTAGAATGCGATAATGAATTATATTCATCACACATGTTATCAAAACGACTAATAGTAATTTTTTTCTCCTCTAAAGAGGAAGATATTTCAGTAAGATCAGATTGTAATATCTGGTAGCCATTATTATAATTGTTCTCTATTTTCCACCAATTTTCTAATAGATTATTCCCTGTATATGTTTGGATAACTTGGTTGTGAAAATGTGAATGAAAAATGTGATCTAAATTACTTGCCCCATCGTAATATTGCAACCAATTAGCCACTAAATTAACAGTAATATTGTTCAAAGGAGAATGTAATATTTTTATTTTTAATGATTTAGGTAAAAAATGCTTACTAATGTCAATCTCTTTACTACCATAAAAAATATTTGATAAACCTAATTTATCTTCATATCTATGCCAATATAACAACTCCTCTCGATTATCCAACATATCTTCTATTGCAGGCTGATCTGTATGATAATTATTTGAAAATAACTCATTCCATTTTTCATTTTCTTTTAATTGTATCAACAGATTTTGGTAAAGATGCTCTTTCTTTTCGGTGATTGCTAAAAATTCCAATACAACTGTGTGCTGTTTGATATCAATAGGGCAATTAACTAATCTACCCTTAAAGACAGGATAGATCCTATCTTTATGCTTTGCACTTATAATTGCAAAACTTTCTTTTACTAATCCTAATCTCTTGTGCTTAATTGTAATTTGTGCATAAGGAATTAAACCCTCTTCTTCCAAAATATTAATAGCAAATATTTCTTCGTCATATCGACAATGAACATTCTGATCAAATGCTTCATCCGCAGCAACCCAAGCAAAATAAAATATCATAAAACACCCAAAATTTAAGATAATATATATTTTAAATCTCTTCTAAAGATATAGACCAGTTATTGGATTTTCCCCATTCACGCTCCAAGATAGCGAAATTTATTATCCTCATATATAATATAGGAGAATAAATTGCTATTAAATCATCCGTCATAGAAGAGTTAATTTTTATAGTATTATCACCAACTATCTCATAATCTACGCTATGCAAATTTTCATTTTGTAACACGAGGGACTTTTTGACAAAAGGCTTACTCAGGCTATATATATCACCATCCAAATTACTTACATCAATTATTTCGGATATCTTACTGACACAATATACTTTAACCGCCTTACCTATCCAAGACCGAGTAAAACCAGGCACATTTCTATCACTACACCTTATAGTCGAACTGTACTTACCTATCACTTCATTATTCACTAAGTAACACAGTTCTCCATTCACGGTCCTAATAAATTGCCCACTATCAATAGGAGATAAAGTTTGCTCTATTTCTCGACAAGACAATAAAGGAAAGGTAACTCCCTCTATACATAATTGTGATTCATTCATTTTCTTCTCTAAACAAATAAAGACCACCTAGGCAAATTGCAATATTTACTCATTGCTCGCCTACGCAATTGATTTTCCAAGATTTCCGAAACTATTTCATCCTGATTATAGTAATATTCATCATCTAATAATTTTTCCTTATCATGTTGCATTGCTTCCTCCTACTCTAATATTTATTCACTAAAAAATTAATATTTATAATACTAGTCAATTTACTATCATCTTTACTGAGACCACATGACTGATACTTAAAAACCAAGTCATCATGGTAAACATGGTAAAATTCTAAACAGTCTATAATTTGTTGTTTAATCGATAAAACCTCAGCCATACCTTTATAATTACTGCATATCTTAAGACAGAATGGTAAAACTGTATTCTGGATATCGCCAGGAATAAAAACCAGAAACGGCCTAGACAATTCCAAATTCATCACAGTCAATAGTTTTGTATTTTTTAATAATTGATTATATGCAAATACATGTTTTAAGCGTTGAAAAACTATTTTTTCCATCATCACACTATCAATCCTCATATCCTATAAATGTCACATAGCTATTATTATTCGAGACATTTTCACTCACCACTTTTACAATAGTATTTTTATATTCTATTTTAGCATTGTATTGAATGTTTGATCCTTGTTGTGTAGATATTTCAAAAACTCTCTTATGCCTTGTAATAAAGCCAGAACTATTCTTAATAAAATTATACTTCTGAATATCATGAGAAGAGATAATCCGCACAGATGCCCAAATTTCCTGTTTATCTGACCATTGCAATTCATAACCACCAAAATCATCTTCATAGTAGCACGGACTATATACGCGTATCCTATCATCCATACGCTGTTGATTATATTTCATGAATATCATCCTCAGTTCTAAAATAATAATTATCTGATTTCGATGTTTACGAACAGGCCATTATAAAAACCAATGCAGGGAATACTTAATATTATTGGATGACAATATAATGTCTGATAGAATCTAGCAAATTTTCACTATTAAAATTCTACCCTAAACGATAGATTTTATAAGGCTTAATAAGTGTAACCACGCTATTATCTATTAACATACTAACGTTATCATTTACCGCTGGTCTATTATTATATAAATGAGACAAAATTAACAGCACTGCCTGTTTAAGAGGTGCTGGTAACGTTTCTGAGTCATATCCTGCAATAAACTCCAACTTGATAGATCCAGAAGTACAGCTATTTACTAGAGTATTATCACCAAAATGTATTTTTGCCGTACTACCTGACTCATCTACCCTAAAGTTTTCAATATCCTTTTCATCATGATTTACAATCAGAGCTGGTAATGATGTTAATTCTATGAATGGTGATCGTGGAAATTCAATTCCTGCTACACCCTTAGATTTTATACCACTAAGATACTTTTGATCACTTTTTGCTAATGCAAAACCACAATTAATTGTAAGCATCCATTTTTGTCGCAACAACGATCTAGAAGTATAAGATTCTATAGACACGCGCGCTGATTGAATCAAGGTATTTATCAATTCATTTTCTACATCATGATCAATTCTTAAAAAACTTTTTGCCTCTTCAAGGCTTACAGGTTCTTTATCTACTGTACTTATTCTTTTTAGCGCCATCTATTCCTCATAATCAATACATAATTATCAATTTTGCCTATATCTATTGATGTTTAAACTAAAATAATCCCTAGACTTCCTCTAATTTTTAAAATAACGATCATAAAAACAAACAAACATCACAAAAATATATGTAAAATTTTACTGAATATAACTTTAATATTCACCATACAATAACTTTGTATATAAATAGTTAAAACTATAATATTTGATTTATAATCAAGTAAATATAGCAATATTGACAATATTAATCCCATATATTATTTGCAGCTCTAATGCATACACAAATCTAAACAACGATTTTATTATGCAACTTTTAAGATACTCAAAGCATCAAAATTTATTACATCTCCACCCACTCTTTTAGTAGTATAAAACTCAACATGCGGTTTTGAACTATAAGGATCACGTAAGACATTCATCCCTTGACGATCAACAATTTGATAAGATTTAGCAAAATTACCAAAAACTATAGCCAAATTATCACTGCTCTCCAATGATGGCATATCATCGCATATTTCAACATTATAACCTAAAATAGTAGATGGATTACCAGCTCCAACACTAGGTTGCCATAAATATCTACCATCATTATCTTGTAATTTCCTTATCTGTGCCAAAGTAGATCTAGACATTAACCAATTCGCATTATGCAAGTACTCGGTCTTAATCTTAGCATACATATCAATCAATTTATCTGCTAAATTATCATGATCTGCATCATAAGCGACACTAGCAAATTTACCCCATTCTGCATTTTCCACTGTATCATAACGCAAAATACCCTTAGGTTTATTGTTGCCATCACCATGCAAAAAAGCATGATTTTCTGTCTCTGCCATTTTGCATGCTATTTCCATAGCAATCCATTCTTCAACATTAATTGCCGCATCATCCAATAATTTTTGTGTTGCTTTTGGTTTGGCATATATCTCATGTGCTGGAATAACCTTTTTACGCAATTCTGGTGTATCAGTTTCATCACGAGCATCATTTTCGGCACTCCACCCAACATCAAGATTTTTTCTATGCAATAAAATATCCACAGATGAACTTGATATTTGCATTACACTAGATAGCTTACGCACCGGACTTAATCCATCTATATTTTGTTGGATACTATTTCTAATAATTTGGGGTATCAAATAACCACCATCACTATCTGTACCTGTGGATAGACTTTTCTTATCAAACGAGTGCATCTGATCTGTATTGCCAGATCTAACATAATGCACAAAATAGTTTTTATACTCGACCTCTTGTGACCTATCTTCGATTATGTTACCAAGCTCTGGCCTCTTATTAGACAAATGCAATTGCTCTACTTCTTTTATTCGTTGCTCATTTTGAGTTTTATATTCTTGAAAAGACTGTACCAAGGTATCCACTGTTTTATTTAATGATGACATATTCTGCTCCTATAATTTTATATATTTATATTTGATATTTTGGCTTTATTATTGGCGGGAAAGGTTACTAAAGAAATTTCTACTAAATCCACTTCTGTTAATAAACGTATACAAGATTCATTACTATTTTTAACAGCCTGTACTACTTATAACCAATTGATAACCCATCTATTGCTTTTGATTTCACAAGAGTATATGCTTCTTGTGCTTTTAATAAATCCAGTAATAATCTACCCTTTACTTTTAGCCCTTTATGGTCTTCTTCGATACTTAACCAAGTACCAATTATATGTTCAGGATTATGTTGCCATAACATCTTAGGCATTTGCTGACATAATTTCCACGATGCAATGGTTTGCGCAAAAGCACCTCTTACTACTCGATCATTCTGCTGATCAACTTCATCATAAATACTTGCATACCCTTCAAATATTCCTGAATTATCGATACTTTTATTTAAACTCACATAGCGTTCTGCACGTTTGAATTCTAGCATTTATCTAAACTATCTCCTCCTACTATTGGTTGATATCCAACTGCTTTTCTTTTTTCATTTATTGTTAAAAAATCAGCCTTGGCAATCTTGGCCCATGCTTCCTCTCGTTTAGAAGAAAGTGCTGGTATAGAATCAATATCATAATTTAATCTAATATCTTCTCCAAACCACTGTGCTAACCAAGCGTTTAACTCATCAGTGACTAAATCTAACAAAGGCAAAATATTATCTTCCCATAAATGTAATCGAGCTTCTTTATAATTTGCAAAAGTTGCATCCCCTAAAATACCTATTAAAATTGGAGGGACATTAAATGCCTGAGAAATTTCTCTAGAACTCAAATTTTTACCAGAAATAAAATCTAAATCTTTAGGAGACAATCCCATCTCTTGCCAAACAAAATCACCATCAAGTATCATTACGCGACCTGAATTTTTTTCTCCTTCAATGATATTTTTCAAATCTGTTCTTAATTCAGTTAGTTGCTCTTTGGTTAATGATTCTTTGTATGCACCAGAGGATTTATTGACAATTAACGCTCCAGAAGGCCTACCACCATTTTGTAACAAAGATAAATTATGACTAGCCACCGCATTATGCTGATCTATTGAACAAGCAGCTGCTTCAATAGGACTCATACCATACCAATCATTTAAGGGATTAAATAATTTAATGTGCAATACTCTAGATTTACCACTAGCAAAATTCGCTGGTAACAATTTTGTTCTACCATTGACATTATATTCATATCCAGAAACTACACCATTTGAACTTGGCACTATTTTTACTCTATCAGGGCGCAGAACATACATTTCTTTAGGCAAACTAGCAATCTCAGATAGTTCAATATAACTATTACCCGCCAATAATAAATAAGCAAAAATAGATTCCATAAATGCACTACCAGCCTGATTGAAAGCTGGTCGATGCAATAAATCTAATATTGGATGATTGGTTAGCTCTTGCTCTCCCTTATACAATCTCCATGGCACACTAGCAGCACTTCTTGCAATCAGATTAACACATCGATAAACTATGACATTTTTATTATATCCATGCTTAGTTAGTGATTCATAATTTCTAGGAGTCCATATAGCTTTACCAACATTATTATACGCCACCATTGAACCAACCTGACTGGCTTTTACATCTTGATGATTGTTATTTTTTTTACGTGTAAATAATTGCGCTAAAATGCTCATAATTTCCTCACAAAAAGGCCCGCTATAGCGGGCCTTATTTTAAATACATAGTCATAAATCAGCTAAATTAAATAGCTTTAAACACATACGCATTTAATAATTATTTTAACTGTACAAAGTGAATTATTTCGTAACTAGTATTAGCTCAAATTCCATATAATCTTAACAAGTGGGATTAGTCTTGAAACGAAAAATCAAGTCGTATAAACATACAATTTTTTGATCGTATATTTTTTAAAACACAATTATATTTTTTTTGCAACTTTTTGCTAGAAAAAGGACAAATTTATTAATATATAAAGAATAAACACAAATTGTAAATAGCACCCATGATTAAAGTTGATAGTCATTTATATAGTTATATTATCGAGCACAGCCTACATGAACACCAGGTACTGCAAAATTTAAGAGCCTACACTGAAAACGAAATTAAATCTACAAAACAGGTGTCTCCTGATCAGGGACAATTTTTGGCCTTCTTAGTTAAATTAATTAATGCCAAAAATATTCTAGAGCTTGGCACTTTTACCGGATATAGCTGTCTTAGCATGGCACTTGCCTTACCTGATGATGGCTATATAACAACTTGTGATATTTCAAATAAATACTTATCACTAGCACAACATTACTGGCAACAAGCAAATGTTAGGCACAAAATTACGCATCAAATATCTCCTGCTGTGGATTTTTTTCAATTATTATTAGCGCAAAAAAATCCTAAATTATTTGATTTGATATTCCTTGATGCTGATAAAACTAACCAAGAAAAATATTTTGAATATTCTTTGCAATTACTTCCCAAAGGAGGAATGATGATTATTGATAATACTTTATGGAAAGGCAGGATAATTGATGCATCATTTCAAGACAAAAATACCATTGCTATTCGTAATCTGAATAACAAACTATCTATGGATAATCGTATTGATTTATCTATTATTCCAATTGGGGACGGTATGACTCTAATCAGAAAAAGATAAAATACTTAACTATGTTTTAATAATTAAATTATAATCTAATAAAAATAAGGTAGAACTATGTTTAAAAAAATCCCCGTAATATTGTCTGTTATCAGCTTTGTAATCCCAAATAGTTACGTACATGCAAAATATAATCACAAAAAAGAAAATAATCTTACATCAGTCGTCACAACACGTATGATTAACCATTATGGTACGCAAAAATATATGCATGGTAAATCGCATTGGAAAGCAAACCGCTCTACCATGGGATGGAAAAAATTTGGAGAGGTATGGGGTTTTAAAAAATGGAATAATGTCAAATTAAAAGCTAAAAATGAACGTGGTAACAAATTCAGCAGATCAATAAACAAATCCAGCTGTCGCAAAAGCGATATTACCCTAGTATCTTTTGACGTAATCTGGGCACAAGATAATTTTACTAAACAACTCAAAGTGCAATGCGTGCCCAAAAATACGCAAAATAAATTAAAAAACATAGCAAATATTCTTAATAAATCTGAAATAAAAATAGACAGACCAAGTGCATACCTTGGCACATGGAAATTAGCAACAGATAATAACGGTACAAAAAAACTAAAAAAATTAATTGCGGCTGTACAAAAAGCATTTAATAAAAGAGCACAACTAGGTAAAGATAGCTCTTATAGTGCTGATTTTGACCAATATGATGAAGGATTTGATAAATTTAGCAAAACACAACTGGTGCATAACGAAAAATCAGAAAAATATAATCAAATAGCAAAAGCACATAATCGACTGGTAGATGCTAGAAATAATTTAGCAGATTATCTAAGCAAGATATATTCATAAACTACAACACTGACGTTATGAAAAAGCTATATGCTTGCATTGCCCAAAAACTTTAAAACTAAATATAAACTCAGAGAACATGTATATCTATATTACATCACTTAAACATGTTCTCTACAATTTATATCACTATTCGTGATATTCTCTATGATCAATATCAACCCATCAATAATGAACTCACGCCACAACACAGAAAAAAATTAACATGATATCACCGTAAAGCGGTAATTTTGTATTGGTATTTCAATACGCAACACACTAATGAGCATCATCCCAATTATCACCAACACCGTGATCTACAGTTAATGGAATTTTTAGATATGCAATTGATTGCATAACATGTTTAATTTTGGGTATTATTTCATCAATCACTGATTCATGCACCTCAAAGATTAACTCATCATGCACTTGCAATAATAACCTTGCTTTTTCACCAACCAAAAGCTTTGTATCAGCATAATAAGGCCCGTAAAAAAAATTTTCGTCATTATACTCTTGTCTAACACTATCGTTTTTTACAGGCATACCAAGCGATACTCCCTCAGGCAATTTAATAGCACCTGTCTTACTTTTATTATTACTAAATAAATCTAATTGTTTACCTACCGTGACTTGCTCTACGTTTTTTGTTGTTATCTCACCAATATTATATTCCGCCAACAAACGTGGCATAGCATTCATAGCCTTCTTAATAATATCTGCTGACGATCCTTGCAGCGGAGCATTAATAGCTTGACGTTCTGCAAAAGTTCTTTGTAAATAACTATTAGCATTTATATCTCGTATATAACATTTTCTTCCCCAAATAGTTTCAACATAACCATTTTTACGCGCAAAATCCTTTTGCTCTTCCATATAATCCAGAATTCCTGGGTAATGTTGATTATATTTTAGGATATAATCTGATGCTTCCTGTTTAGAAATACCCAATTGCTTACTCAGACCAAAGGCACTAATACCATAAATGATCCCAAAATTTATCGCCTTTGCAGCTCTTCTGGTATTATGATCAATATCATGTATAGATTTGCCAAAAACTTCGGCTGCGGTTCTGGCATGAATATCTTCCTTATTTTTAAAACATTGGATTAATGAATCAATTTGCGCCATATGCGCTAACAAGCGTAGCTCTATTTGTGAATAATCCATAGAAACAAGCTTATAGTTCTTTTCCGCTATAAATGCCTTCCTAATTGCTCTACCATCACTAGTTTTAATTGGAATATTCTGCATATTGGGATCAGAAGAAGATAACCTACCCGTCAAAGTATTAAGACCATAACTAGTATGAATTCTATTGTGCGAATCAACCTCGTTACTTAAAGATTCAGTATAGGTACTATTTAATTTAGTATAGTGACGCCATGCTATTAACTGTTCAGCTATACTGTATCCCTGCTCTTTTAAAGATTCTAATACTTCAATACCTGTTGCATAAGTCCCTGATTTGTTTTTCTTAGGCTTGGGCAGATCTAATTTATCAAATAATACTTCACCTAATTGTTTAGGTGAGGCAATATTAAATTCCTCTCCAGATAACTTATATATTTCGCTCGTAATTAATTTTAGTTTACTATTAAATTCGTTGTGTAGATGATCCAAGTGCTTAACATCAGTCCTGATACCTTTATGCTCCATCAATGCTAATAATTTGATTAGAGGTAAATCAACATTCATATATATAGAGTGTGATTTGTTTTCCACCATCCTTTGCTGTAACACGTAATATATCCTAAGGGTATAATCGGCGTCCTCAGCTGCATACTGTGTTGCATCACCCAAATCAACTTCATTGAATTGCAACTGTTTATTGCCTGATTTTTTACTTACTTCCTCAAATTTTATCATTTCATGATTACAATAACGTAACGCCATTGCATCTAAACTATTACTTAAACGCAAACCATTAATGGTATAAGACATGACCATTGTATCTTCATAAGCATTAATCTCGATACCGTACTTGAGCATCACTCTCATGTCGTACTTGATATTTTGCCCAATAATTTTTGTTGATGAATCTTCTAAGACCACTTTCAATTCGCTCAAGGCATCATCAAAGTTAATTTGATCCCCTGTATCATGCGCTAACGGGACATAACATGCCAACCCTGGTTGCAACGCCAACGAAAAACCTACCAATTCGGCGGTACTAGGATGAAGCGAAGTAGTCTCCGTATCAAAAGCCACTGTGTGTAGGTATTTTGCCCGCTCTAACCAAGATTTTAATTCATCTATTGATTGTATGGTATAATAATTTTTTTCTACAGCATTTACTTTCTTAGCGACTATTTCACTTGTTTTACTTTCCAAAGGATTACTATCAGCAATATTTTGTCTATTAATTAAACCTCTTTTCTCAAAGCGCGAGATTAAATTACTAAATTCTTGCTCTTTCAGGAAATTATACAAAGAATTACTGTCTGGCTGCTCTAACACCAAATCATTCACATTTAGTGGCAGAGGCACTTCATCACATAAAGTAACTAGTTTTTTAGACACTATCGCATCATTACTGTGATTAATAAGTCTTTCTCTTCTCTTAGGTTGTGTAATTTCAGCAATATTATCTAATAAATCTTCCAAACTACCGTATTTTAGTATAAGTTCTGCTGCGGTTTTGACTCCTATTCCTGGCACACCTGGCACATTATCAGAACTATCTCCTGCTAATGCTTGCACATCAATTACCTGCTCTGGCTGCACACCAAATTTCTTTTCGACTTCTGCAAAATGAATAAGACTATTTTTTATCGGATCAAGCATTTTAATATTATTGTTGATCAACTGCATTAAGTCCTTGTCTGAACTAACAATAATAACATTATATCCCAGTTCATCAGCTTGTTTAGCATAGGTTGCAATAATATCATCTGCTTCATACCCTTTCATCTCTACCGCTGGAATATTAAATGCTTTACAAGCTTGACGAATCAAACCAAATTGCGGAATTAAATCTTCCGGAGTTTCAGCGCGGTTGGCTTTATAGGCTGGATATATATCATGGCGATAATTTTGCCTAGCGCTATCAAATATTACGGCAATTTTACTAATATGATTTTGATCCAGCAATTTTAACATTATATTACAAAAACCTAATACAGCGCCAACGGGAGTACCATCTTCTCGCGTTAATGGAGGCAAAGCGTGATAGGCTCTAAAAATAAACCCTGATCCATCTATTAGATATATATTTTTCTCTAGATTACTCATAATATTGATTTCACAAACTTTTTTATTAATGTAGTATGTTACTGGCAGTATATAAATAGAAAAATGTTTGAAAGTGATAAATCAGTACCGTTATGCATTGACCTTGATGGCACTTTGGTCAAAGAAGATACATCTATCCTACTCCTGCGCAAATTTATTAAACAAAACCCATTTAATATCTTTAAAGTATTATTTTGGTTTGTTAGTAGCTTTAATAATGCACATGTAAAGGCAAAACTAGCCAATAACTGTACTCTAGACATTACAAAACTTACTTTTTCTTCATTGATAAAAAATTTAATTAATCAAGCTGCACAACAGGAACGTAAAATTTATCTTGTAACTGGCTCTAATCAAATCATTGCAAAACAAATTACCAAGGAAATAAAAGAATTTACTAGCTATTTTGCTAGTGACGACAAAATAAACCTTGTTGGTAATACAAAAGCAAGCAATTTAAATATAAAAATAGGCAAAAATGAATATATTTATGCCGGCAATAGCAAGCAAGACATACCTGTTTGGGACAATTCTTTTGGAGTAATAGTGTCACCATTTGCCTCAAAAAAAATTGTACAATTCGCACGAAAAAAGTATAAAAACATCATTATTCTATAGCGTAGCTTAAAATATTTTGTCCATTTTAAAATTGACATCATGACTAAACGAGTTAATCACATACACAGACAAATATTAAGATCTAAGACCGGTATTGAAAAACAAAATTGCTTATAAAACACATGGCCATCAAAAAATACACAACAGACAAGGACTGCATAATCAATGCAAAAACATACCGCTATTTTTACCTAAGTAATTAAAGCTTTTCTAACAAAGCAAAATCATCATCACCTAGGCTATCAATAATATCGCTATCTTCTATAAATTGCATTATGTCCCCTTCTTTAAATTTTGCATCGGACAATTTTTTAAAGAACTTACCTCTGAACTTCTTATCTTTATCTAGCTTGCCTATTAATGAATTCTTTGGAGAAGTTTTTTGAATAAAACTTTCTATCTCCATTAAGCCTTCTATTTTATTGTCTAAAACCTTCTTAAATCCTTTTAGGCCATTTTCTGCATCTGCTAAAGATTTACGCTTATCCTTAATATCATTCAACTTGCTGTTTACTTCTTTATCACCAGCATCCAAATCCTTCAGTAAACCTTTAACTTTCTTTATAAATTTGAACTTTTTTAATAGCGACTTACTACGCTTAATATCGTATTGCGTTTGTTGCAAAAATTTCTCTACCCCGCGTAACAGCACTCTACCTTCTGCAACCAAGTCATACCCTTCATTCATCAATGTTGATAGTTTGTCTGCATTCTGCCTTACTACTAACATTAATCCACTTTCGCTGTTGGACAAATCTCTCATAAATTTATTAGATATATTGTTTTGCTCTTTTTCTAATTTCTTTTGAAATTTTTTCATCTTTTCTTCGTACGCCTTACCTCTGCTTTCCCAATAATTACTGCTCTCTTCTATTTTCTTTAAGCGATCTATCGAACCTAATCGACCAGCTAACTTAGTTTGATTATAATTAGTCTTTGGTCCTGTATATCTCTCTCGGTAGCTGTTATTTATCAGCCAATTATTTAGATCGTTATTGCTAACACAATGAATCTTGGCGTTACATTTATCACCGCGTTTACCATGTATTTGTACAACCGTAACTTTCCTATCACAGCTTTTACGCTTTAACCTTATGTGACAGTATTTTTTGTGTTTTATCTTACCTTTTTTGGCCTTTGTTACTTTATCAATATTGATTTTAATTTTACCCCATCTCTTTTTATAACCCCATACTTCTGCAGGTTTATGACGACCATCAAAACTATTAGTACTTGACCACACATGTTCTGGCATTTTTTCATCAAAAGCTTTTGAGGGCACCACCACAATATTAGTTTTCTTACTGCCCGTAAATTCGGCACAAGCAGCATTAACCATCACTAGCAATGATAGTGTTTTGACAATATTGATTTTGAACATAGCTTTTATCACAATCTGTTATATTGGTTTATTATCAAATATAAAAATTAATAATATATTAAGATAAATTATTCTAAAAAACCACCTATTACATTAATATCGCTAGGTATACATTACTTTTATTACTTATAATTTTTACCTGGAATACTACCCACATCAAAAAGGTAAACGGCAAAAGGCAAAAGGCAAAAGGCAAAAGGCAAAAGGCAAAAGGCAAAAGGCAAAAGGCAAAAGGCAAAAGGCAAAAATATTATGCGCCACATATTTACCTATTGCATTATTGATATTTTTTATATACTTTCGCCTATTATAAACATTTCACAGCCATGAGTACCGAAAATACTACTGCTACCACTAAACGAGGCACACGTTTTCAACGTCACCGTGTTGCTAGAATAATGGCTATTCAAGCTATTTACGAAGCCAATCATAGCAAACAAGATTACCAAATCATAACAGACAGGTTTTTAACCTATAACTTTTATAACCATACCCACCCTGTTGTACCAGAAAAAGAATTATTTATTCATGTTCTAAACGCTCTTGAAGCAAATAAAGCAAGCATAGAACTGGTAATAACAAACTCTACCGTGCAAGGATGGCAATTAAAAGATATTGATCCAATAGTTATCTCTATTCTACAAGCTGCACTAGCAGAGTTAAAACAACATTATAACCAAACTGCAGTTTCTATTATTATTAGTGAATATATCGAAATATGTAAGGGCTTCTGCGAAACTAAGGAAGCAAATTACGTACATAAAGTACTAGATAATTATATTGCAAGCCTATAATTACACCTATTATACTTTTTTATCTTTAAAACTAGCATACAGTTAGAAAAATACAGTAGAAAATAAAGCAAAAATGCTATAGTTTTACTACAACATTTATGGACATAACATGCGCAGAACATCCTGTTTTCTACCGACATTAAAAGAGAATCCTAAAGAAGCACAAATATCTTCTCATCGTTTAATGTTACGTGCCGGCATGATTAATCAATCCAGCGCAGGAATATATTCATGGTTACCAATTGGCAATTTAGTGTTACAAAACATCGCCAATATTGTTAGACAAGAACTAAATAACATAGGCGCACAAGAAATCATTATTCCAACCATACAGTCTTCTGATCTATGGCTTGAAAGTAATCGATATGAATCTTATGGCAAAGAAATGCTGACTATACAAGATCGTCATAATCGTGATCTACTATACACTCCTACTGCCGAAGAAGCTGTTAATAATCTAGCCCGTCAATATATGAAAAGTTATAAAGATTTACCGTGTATAATGTATCAAATTAACTGGAAATTTCGTGATGAAATCAGGCCAAGATTTGGAATAATGCGTGGCCGCGAGTTTTTAATGAAAGACGCATATTCTTTAGACATAGATGAACCTAATGCTCGTCAAACCTATTACAAGATGTTGCACACATATGTTAAAATCTTTCATCGCATGGGGCTAACAGCAATACCTCTGCGCGCGGAAACTGGACCAATTGGCGGTGATTTGAGCCATGAATTTCATATTTTATCAAAAACTGGTGAAAGTGGCTTATATTATGATAGTAAATTAGAAGAAATTATAGAAAATCCAAACAAGCAGCTGGATATTGATAAGTTATTAAGTTTGTATGCCTCAACAGAGGACTTACATGATGAAAATAATCCCCTAGCACAATCCTGTCAGGTACTAAAACAAGCCAGAGGTATAGAAATTGGACATATATTCTATTATGGCACCAAATACTCTGATGCATTAAATATTTCTCTTGCAGGAAAAAATAACGATAAAGTCATTCCTCATGGCGGCTGTTATGGCATAGGAGTATCACGCCTGGTAGGCGCAATAATAGAAGCCAACCACGACGAAAATGGCATTATATGGCCACATAACATTAGTCCTTTTAAGATTGGAATGATTAATATTAAACAACAAGACGAAGAAAGTACAAAAATTTGTGAAGAGCTATATAGTAAACTGACCAACAATGATATTAGTGTACTGTATGATGATCGACATGAAAGATCAGGCGTCAAATTTGCAGAAATGGATTTAATTGGCGTACCATGGCAAATAAAAGTAGGACCAAAAGGAGTTAGTGATAACACCGTAGAACTTAAAAATCGCCGTACAAATGAGACCCAAACCCTAAGTATAGGAAAAGTGATGGATACAATAAATAAAATATTCCAATACAAATAAATAGCAAATATATGTTTTTCTCACGATTTGAACGAACTATAGCACTACGTTATCTTAGCCCCGCCAAAAAAGAAGGGGCTATTTCCCTTATTGCCTTCTTTTCTTTTATAGGTATTAGCCTGGGAGTGGCTGCACTAATAATCGTCATGTCCGTCATGAATGGCTTTCGACAAGAGTTATTAAATAGCATACTAGGCTTTAAAGGTCATATATGCTTTTATTCTAAAACAGGCAGCGGTATCGACAAGCACAATGACATTACCGCTGCACTAAACAAGATAAATCTTGTAAAATCCAGCACACCTTTAATTGAAGAACAATCTATAATTGCAATTAATTCAAGATATACCGGCGCACTGATTAATGGCATAAGCAAAGAAAGTTTGCAAAACAAGTCTATCATTGCCAATAATATAATCCAAGGCAGTATCCATAATTTTCAAGGTGCTAAAGCAATTATTGGATATAAAATGGCTATAAACAACGGATTAAAAATTGGGGACACCATCTCTATAATATCACCTAATGGAATTAATAGTGCATTTGGTACTGTGCCTAAAATACGCCCTCTGGTAATAGCGGCTATTTTTAAAGTCGGTATGAATGATTATGATAAGGGAGTAGCGTTTATTCCATTGGATCAAGCACAAAGTTTTTTTAACTACAAAAAGACAGTAAACAGCATAGAAATATTTTCTCATAATCCAGAGCAAATTTATAAATTAAAAAAAATATTATTGCAAAAATTTCACCAATTCAGAATTATTGATTGGCAACAGGCCAACAGCGTATTTTTTAACTCACTAAAGATAGAAAAGAATGTAATGTTTATAATTTTAACCTTAATTATATTAGTTGCAGCTTTGAATATAATTTCTTCCCTGGTCATGCTGGTCAAAGATAAAGCAAAAAATATCGCTATTTTGCGCACTATGGGTGCTAATAGAAATTCTATTATTAAAATATTTTTTCTTACTGGCTTTATCATTGGTACCACTGGAATAATTGTTGGGTTACTGTTTGGTCTGTTGTTTGTTTATAACATCGAAACAATAAGGCAATACCTAGAATCATTTTCCGGTGCCACATTATTTAGTGATGAAATATATTTCTTATCTCAATTACCGGCAAAAGTAGATACAATGGAAGTAACAGCAATCATTACAATTTCCATATTGCTAGTGTTTATCTCATCAATAATTCCGGCTTGGCGTGCAGCTAAACTTAATCCAGTTGAGGTTTTGCGCTATGAATAAACAATCAATCGCAAGAGTATACCAGCTGCATAAATCATTTACACAAGGTAGTAAAAAATTAAAGATACTCAATGGAGTAAATATAGAGTTATTTAGCGGTGAAATAGTAGCCTTACTTGGCAGTTCAGGCTCAGGAAAATCTACTTTACTACAGCTAATAGGGCTACTTGATTCTTTTGATAAGGGAGAAATTATTATTAATTTGCAACAAACCTCTTTATTATCTTCTATACAAAGGAATCAATTAAGGCAAACTACACTAGGTTTTGTTTATCAATTTCATCATCTGTTACCAGAATTTACTGTGCTAGAAAATGTTATGATGCCACTGTTGATTGCTGGAGAAAACAGTAATATAGCCTCTACTAAAGCGCTAGAAATCCTTGCGACTATGAATATGAGTAAAAGATCAAACCACCGCCCATCACAATTATCAGGTGGTGAACAACAAAGAGTAGCGATTGCCAGAGCAATGATAAATAATCCTCAAATATTATTGGCTGATGAACCAACTGGTAATCTAGACACAAAGAATGCTGAAATAGTATTCAATGAAATGTTGAAAATGGTTAAAACACATAATACCACGGCATTAATTGCTACCCATGATTTAAATCTTGCAAAAAAAGCAGATCGAACTATAGTGTTGGACCAAGGTATAATAATTACTTGATTTACTTTTAGTAAGTTTTAATGTATCAAACAGCAATATTAAGACAAAAAGGCAAAATATAATTCATGAAAAATATAATCAATATTTGCGTATGTACCTTTACTATAATATTGCTATACAGCTGTGCACCAACAAGATATTTTTACTCTTCTGGTATGTTTGGCAGCACCCCAGCATCCAAAAAACATGCAAAGAGAGGATATAACAAACCATATGTTATCAAAAATAGACGATATTATCCACGTAAACACTATGAATATTCTCAAGTTGGTATGGCATCGTATTATGGTGGAACAGATATCTTCCACGGACGTGCAACTTCTACCGGAGAAACATTTAGCAAACATGGTTTAACTGCAGCACATAAAACCTTACCGCTGCCATCTATTGCTAGAGTAACTAACTTAAAAAACGGACGTAGCGTTGTTGTCAGAATCAATGATAGAGGTCCTTTTGCTAAAAATCGTATAATAGACGTCTCGGAATATGTCGCAAAATTACTAGGTTTTCATCATGATGGAGTGGCTAAAGTACATGTTGAATGCTTGGTAAAAGAAAGCATGCTACTTGCCACCAGATATAAACCCAAAAGTTGCGGACCCAGAAACGTACATTGTTACAATTTTTATAATAGGATATTTCACTCTGTATTCCCTCGATCTTACAGCTATACATCGCCATATATCAAACAGCCTAGCTCAAGAATATTAAATGCCAAGCTACGACCTAGACGCGCTACGATAAAAAAAACATATATTCAAACAGGGACATTCAATTCTACCAAACGAGCGCAACAGTTAAAAAGAGTAATTTATCAAAAACTAAGGTTACCCAGTAAAGTAGATAGTTACACTAAGAATAGAAAAAAATATTATCGCGTGCTTATTGGCCCGATCAAACCAGGATATGAGCAAAGAATAGCCGCGAAACTTAAAGAAATCAAAATTAAAGATGCGTTTATCATTAAAAAGTAACAAGAACACACGAGGATCAATTTTGATTTTTCTTAGCAGAGCAGTATACGCAATCGTTAGCATATGTTTATCACACAATATTAACCAAGCTTCCCATTGTTATTATGAGCAACAATACAGTGATACGACAAAGGCAACTTATGCCTTTTGTCCAGACGATAATCATATGAAAGATCTGACCTGTGCAGTGGAAACGCCAATGTCACAACAAGACATTGATGAATCAAGACGACTGGTGCAACATTTAGGTAGAATCAACGCATATGATATATTATCACATACCAAACCTGTTTATACCTTAATGTTGCCACTAGGGATGAGAAATGCCTTCATAGATATAATCCTAAATATGAAACGATCTTTTGCTATACAATTGATTGAAGAACTAAAACTATTGTTTACCGCTTTAAACATTCATAGTATTAGCCTACACGCAAAAGAAACCATTTTATTCATACAATCCATAGCACCATTGCATTCAGAAAATAGAAAAAACGTATTTCACAACATGCTAAAGTTAAATGATTACTTACCAGAGTGTAATAGAGAATTCAACATAATGAGTATTGGACAAACTTTAGTACCAATCAATATGTGTGAACGTGATGAGTTTATCAATACAATCCAAGTTGTCTTTACTGGCTTTGTACAAGATTATACACAAATAGCACAAATAATCCCTACACTGTACCATAACGGCAATCGTTCATATACAATAGGTCTTTGGACAAACTATCACACAATCGCAGTCTAGCAGGCATGTTTTCTAATGCCCAAGCGATGATATATTTTCTACAGTCAGTACATATGGAAAATATGCAATCATAAATATAGTATTGGCAAATATTACTGCAAATAACACAGTATTTGATAAATAGTATTGTTAATGGTAACTTGCTTTTATTATATCAGCGTAGGTTATGTATATTTTTATCATTTTATTCAACCTAATCGTTACTATTACATAACAGTGTACCGCTCTAGACGCAGAGCAATCATTTTCCTTGGCCATCAGTACCGGAAGAAATTTTGCGCGAATCAAAACTCCACCTATAGCAAATATAAGTATTGATCAAAATACCAAAATACTAGCAGAGAGAAGGTTAAAAGCACTACTAGCGAATTATAGCGCAACAGATTTTACTTACCTGCAATCTAAAATGTGGCGCAACCCATGTGCTAAGGTAATAGCTACTGGAACAACCGCAGCTGTGGCTGCTTGGGGTACCAGTGTCGCATTTCTACCAATGGCTGTTGGATTAGGGTTAAGTTGGGGAGCAGAAGAATTAATCAAAAGAAAATCACGACTGTGGAGATTAACGGCAAGTGGTTGTACCATTACTGGTAGCACAATTACAATTGCAAGTAGTTGCGCTAAAGAAACAGCAACTGAATGCGTTGTATCTATGCCTTGCTTAGTAGCTATTCCATTTACCGCTGCTAGTGGCGCTATCTTTACCCGAGGACAAGTAGTTGCGCTAAAGAAACAGCAACTGAATGCGTTGTATCTATGCCTTGCTTAGTAGCTATTCCATTTACCGCTGCTAGTGGCGCTATCTTTACCCGAGGATTGGTTGCACATTTTACCGATCAAAATACAATCTGTAATGAACATAAGAAAACTGTCGTAGACGTACTAAGCAACTATATAGCTGCTCATCATTCAGAACGTGATAGAACGAGATTAACTAGATTATTAGATGGTAAATTAGCTAATATTGACGATGACAGGATCAACAAAACAAATATCAATCTAGCTACTTGGGTTTGGAATGTATTACATCCTGATAATCAACAGCAATAATAATAGGAATTTATTGACCATGGTGTAATTTACTTTTACAATGGTGATAAGGAGTAAAAGATGCCCAAGTTGTTAATATTTATGTTACTTTGCTGCAATGCTTTATCGCTATAGGCGTATTTCCTAGAAAGTTTGCGCTTCCCCGATGATTCTGAATCATCACGTAACAGCTTTTGCAGGTTTTCTTATGCGATCAGACTGCATCTTGCCGAAAATGATGATGAGGTAAGAAAACACGTAGCACAAGGTAATAAATATTTCAATAGGTACACACGTACCGATTCGCCATATGATGGCGCGCTTACTTTACATGAATATATTCAAGCAGCAGAATTAGGGCATGTTGGATCATTAAGATTTATTGGCCTCATGTTTAAAAAAGGCACAATGGGTATTTCAAAACAATGGTTTCGAGGATCGACGTATTTAAAAAAAGCAGATGAATTAGACCAAAGTCACCTCTACTCCACCAGATTAACGCCCAGAGGTTATTCACCTTTACTTAGTTACGACCATAAAAAGCAAGATTAGCTCCCCCCTCTATATTCTTTACTCAATAGAGAATATCGCAGGAATATTTTTCACAGTTTTAGGGAGTAATAATTCTGTCACTGCCCAAACCAACGCATCTAATCTATCCGGTGATTTTGCAGTTTTGCCAGGAACATAGTCAATCATTTGTTGCTCTAATATAGCTAAATCTCCATTGGACAAATGCTTTACTTTATTTCTTTGATATAGGCATAATACTGGCTCTGCTCGCAAAACTTTACCACGACTGGCATATACCCCTTTAAATGGAATACTATGGTCTATTGAGCGAATAATACTTTCAACTAAATCGCCGCCCTGATTATTTTCTGCTACTATACAATCCGCATTATAATTATGATATTCATGGATTGCTTTTCTGGCCCATTCTGCTGGACCATATCTACCACTTATATCCTTTAGCACATACACCGTATCACCATTATCCTTACCGGCCACTATAATACCAGTCTCATCACTTTTCACACCAGAAGTAACCGCAGGATCAATAGCGATGATTATTCGTGATAACTCAGGTATCTCTTTATTAATCACTTGTGCTTGATTGATTAAAGTGCGAGACCACAATGCCCCGGTATTATCATTTAATATTTTCCCTTCAATTTCTTGTTGCCCCAAATTAGTACCAGAATATTTATTTTTTAAATAAGCAATAAACTGCGGAGATAAATTTTCTTGGTTATCAAATGTTGATCCTCGTGTAACATATACATCACCACTTTTTTCAGCCTCCAACAACTCTTGCAGCAATTTATTAGGCCTTGGAGTTGTCGTAATTATTGCCCTGGGACATTTGCCTAATCTTAGGGAAAAATTCAACTGATCCCATACCGCTTTATCATTATTAAACTTAGCTAATTCATCTATCCAAGCAAAATCAAATTGTGGCCCACGTAATTGTTCATAATTTTCCGCACTAAATATTGTTGCAATACTACCATTAGACCAGGTTAAACGACGTTTAGATGGTTCAAATACTGGCCTTTCCTTGTCTGGGTACACTGCCAATAATCCACTCGAACCTTCGATCATTACATCGCGCACTTCTGTCTCACTTTGTCCGATTAAAGCAATTCTCTTGATAGCGTTAGTACTAACGAATTTTTTTATTGTTTCCGCCCCAGTCCTGGTCTTGCCAAACCCTCTACCGGCTAAAATCAGCCACACTCTCCAATTACCTGGCGGTATTTTCTGGCTAGGACGCGCGTATTTATCCCAATTATATTTTGCAATTAATTCTTGTTTAATATTGATTAGCAATGATATTTTACTACGTAATATATGAAGTAATTTTCTATAATTCTTTGATCTTTTCATTGCCTCACCTTTTCAATACGGCAAGCATGACTATAAAAAACTACATAAACAAATATTTATCTAAAATAGACAACTATCGTAGCATAGAAATTATGGGTTATAATATTTAAGGACAATAGAAACAACTGGAGTACTCACAAGAAACAAAACTGTGTTCAAATAGTTATACAAAATATGTAAAATGGTGGACCCTGTAGGACTCGAACCTACGACATCACCGTTATGAGCGGTGTGTTCTAACCAACTGAACTAAGGGTCCACAATGTATTTCCAGAACAGTGATAAAATGCAAGAAATAATCTAACTAGTCAATATAAAAAACCGTTATATTCATTTAAGTTTTTTATTTTTTTACACCTCTACAGCAGATTAATATTAATGATTACAAAATTAACCTAGGACAGTTAACTAGCATTCATCTGCATCCATAATATTGCCCCCACCACTCGGTTCATATAGAACACATTGGTACCAAAAAATTATGAATAAATTAGATTGAATTTGATTAGCATAGATTATCGATACCTTTTCTATTCCAGGTAATTACCATTGCTACTTTGTGATCTAAACAATTTTATGCGATTCCTATTATTCAGCATTTCTATAACAACTAATTATTTCATTCCCGCTATTATGATTTGTACTGAACAATACTAACAAACTGTATAGGTCAATATACATGGTATTACTAAGCCCTACAAGACCTAGCAACAACCATGAATAAACAGGCATCACTAACAATACAAAAAAAATTAATTGTAACCCCATAATTAAATCAGCCAAACATACGATCACTACGCCTTTATATGCAATCGTAGTAATCTAAGCTAGATAACTCAATTTACACCCTGTTAATGAGCAACAATTACGTCATCTTTCTTACCTGTGGGATGATGCTCACGATCATTACTCCAGATAATAGATTTTGGCTGTTTTACTAATGCCGTTCTAATTACATCACCAACATAAGAGACCGGCACTATGCGCAAACCATCTGTCACGTTCGCGGGAATTTCCACTAAATCTTTCTCGTTTTCTTTTGGTATAATTACTGTTTTAATCCCTGATCTATGCGCAGCTAATAATTTCTCTTTTAACCCACCGATAGGCAACACCCTTCCTCTTAATGTAATTTCACCAGTCATTGCCACATCTTTTTTTACCGGGATACCGGTCAACATAGATACTATTGAAGTACAAATCGCAATACCAGCAGACGGACCATCTTTTGGCGTTGCCCCTTCAGGTACATGAATATGAATATCATTTTTTTCAAATATTACCGGTGTAATGCCAAAATTGGTAGCGTTGGATTTAACGAAACTAGCCGCAGCTTGTACGGACTCTTGCATCACCTCACCCAATTTTCCAGTGATAGTCATTTTTCCTTTACCAGCAACCATCAAAGCCTCTATAAATAAAATATCCCCTCCTACCTCAGTCCACGCCAGACCAGTAGTTGTTCCAACCATATCATTACTTTCTTGTTCGCCGTAAAGATATTTACGTACCCCCAGATACTTACTGACGGTACGTTCAGTAATTTTTATAGTCTTCTTCTTTTTATCACTAATAATATCTTTCAGTGCTTTTCGTAATAATTTTGATATTTCACGCTCAAGTGCACGCACCCCAGCTTCTCTTGTATAATATCTAATTACCTCACGTAACGCCTTGTCAGATATACTCCATTCACTCTCTGCTAGACCGTGTTTTTCTTTTTGCTTAGGAATTAAATGCTTACAAGCTATTTTTACTTTCTCATCTTCTGTATAACCAGATAATCTAATAATCTCCATACGATCAAGCAAAGGTTGCGCCATATTCATACTATTAGCAGTAGTTACAAACATCACATCCGACAGATTATAATCAACCTCAAGATAATGGTCATTAAATTTATCATTTTGCTCTGGATCAAGAACTTCTAGTAATGCCGAAGATGGGTCTCCACGCCAATCGGAACCTAACTTATCGATTTCATCTAATAAGAACAAAGGATTCGAAGAACCAGCTTTTTTCATCCCTTGTACTAACTTACCTGGCATAGAACCTATATAAGTCCGGCGATGACCACGAATTTCTGACTCATCACTTACCCCACCTAATGCCACTCTCACAAACTTTCTACCAGTAGCCTTGGCAATAGATTCACCTAATGATGTTTTTCCAACACCAGGAGGACCAACTAAACATAAGATACTACCATTTACTTTTCCGACTCTTGACTGTACAGCTAGGTGCTCAATGATACGTTCTTTTACCTTTTCAAGGCCATAATGATCTTTATTAAGTGTCTTTTCAGCCTCAAAAATATCTTTTTTTATTTTTGTGCTATTGCTCCATGGAATACCTAATAACCAATCAAGATACCCTCGTACTACTGTTGCTTCAGATGACATGGGGTTCATAGCCTTTAATTTTTTCAATTCCCCTTCAGCCTTCTCTCTTGCTTCCTTGGTCAATTTTAATTTTTTTATCTTTGTGAATATCTCGTCTGCTTCATTCACTAAATCTGTTTCAGTACCTAATTCTTTTTGAATAGCCTTGATTTGTTCATTCAGATAGTACTCACGTTGAGATTTTTCCATTTGATGTTTTACTCGGCTTCTAATGCGCTTTTCAGCTTCTAGAATACCAATTTCTGCCTCCATAAAGCCGCATATCGCCTCTAATCTGTCATTGATGTCTATAATCTCTAACAAATGCTGTTTTTTTTCGACTTTAATCAATAAATGAGCCGCTAATGTATCAGCAAGACCACTAGGATTAGTTATCTTCATAACATTAGTTAATGCTTCTTGTGGAATCTTTGGGTTTAGCTTCAAGTATTTTTCAAACAATTTATTGGCTGTTCTAACATGCGCTTCTGATTTGTTACGCACAACATTATCATTTATCGGGGAAAGCACAGTTACATCAGCCCTAAAACAATCCTTGGATAAATTTAAATCAACAATCTTCGCACGTTTTTCACCTTCAACTAATACTTTTACAGTACCATCGGGTAGTTTCAGCATCTGCAGTACCTGCGCCACTGTACCCATCTTATATAAGTCATCGTTTTTTGGCGTTTCTAACGATGGATCTTTTTGTGTAAGCAAAAGTATTTTTTGATTGCTACTCATAGCGTTTTTCAAAGACTGTATAGATTGCTCTCTTCCTACAAAGAGAGGAACTATCATATTAGGAAAAACAACAATATCACGCAAAGGCAACACTGGTAAATTACTTAAGTGGCTAGATCCACTTGGTGTACTGACTATTTTGTCCAAAATTATCTCCTTACTATTGGCAATCAAAAGATGTCGAACAAGACTACAATAAAACAACAAAAACGAAAAGCAACAATATACATCACTTGCAACTTTTTATATTTTAAAATACTTCAAATTGTAAAATAACCAAAACAAATACAACGTTTCATCTACTTTTTGTAATATAACATTAACAAGAAAATTTTTATCTAAAAAAATAGCAATTAACATAAATATAGTTTCACATTGACAAATGACTATAAAAACTGATAGGATTCGCCTAGAAAATTATTGTACCGCAATGTAATAGGGAGGAGCTCTTACATAACCCCTCCCCATATTGAGGAAACAGTAAGTGGTTGGTTAAAGACAGGGAAAAAACCAACCACAGTAATTTCAAAGGCAACACACACCGTTTAAAACTACAAAATCAAACAGATAGTTAAGTTTTCTATTGGAACTTGAACCACTGCTATGTATAATTTATTACATATACTTTTTTGCGTGTCAAGAAAAAAAATGGAGTTATTTACAATAAAATGATAAAGTTTGACTGGAACCTCTTACATCAATTTAAAGAAATAGTAGATTCCCAAACCATCGATACAGCAATTAGTCAGCATGGTATCTCAAGGGCAACCATAAGTAGAATATTTATAAAACTTGAAGAACTCGTTGGCGGGCAAATAGTTGAACGACACACAAAAGGTAACATACAGCTAACCAATCTAGGTAAACTTATCCTGCACAAGACTAACAGTATTAATGAAGGAGTAGAAGAACTATTTAAAAAGTCTCTTAATGCTAAAAAACCTCTATTTATCGGATGTACACAAGGTATATCCACACTAGAGCTGTCAGAAAAAATGTCCGCCTTAAAAAACAGCCTTGGTAACGCAGTAATACATATTAAGACTCATTACCCGGAACTAAGCGATGCAATCGCTTCAAATGATATCGTCATTTATCCCAATGTTAAGCACGGTACTAATATAATAAAACGTAAGATAAAAGATTATGAGTTTGGTCTATTCGCGTCAAAGAAGTATCTTGAAAAACATGGTAACATAACTAGTACCGCAGATTTATTACGACACAAAATAATAGGATATTCAGCACAAAAAGATTTTTTATTTTCCGGATCAAATGAGTTTATACTCGACCTTATTTCTCCTCATGTAGATGATGATCAAAAAGAAAAGCTATTTTCTGTATATGTAAACTCTACCATGTCAGAATTTGCTTTTTGCAGTGAGGGACTAGGCATAGCATGTGTGCAAACTAATAGTGCAATAGGTAAAAAACTAGAATTGGTTAGAGTCCTACCGCAATATTCTTATAAATCTGGTATATACATGTACTATAAATCAGATGACTTTCATACACCAACAGAGCAAATATTTGAAGTACTATCATCATAATAACGCGATGGATGTAATAGATCTACTAGCAAGAGAAATAACGTGAGATCTTGGCACGCTATCTAAAAAGCAAGACCAATGAAAACTAATTACATCAACTAATCCGCATAACAAGAATTGTTGATGATTTGTGCCAACAAATAGTTAGCTAATATTATCCGTATAATCCAAAAAGTTTTGTAAAATATAGCTAGCAGCAAGTTTATCAATGATCTTTTTCCTTTTATTACGAGTAATGTCCGCCTTAATCAGTGTTGATTCAACAGCAACTGTAGAAAGTCTTTCATCCCAAAATGCAATATCGATATCGTTATATAAATTAAGTAAATTTACAGAAAAGTCCTTAATTGATTGTGCCTTTGGGCCATAACTACCATCCATATTAAGAGGCAAACCAACTACAAGACCACACGCATTATTTTGTAGAAATATTTTATAAATCTGTTGTGCAGTCAAAGTGAATTTCTTATTTTCAATTACCTGATATGCACTGGCAATCATCCAACGAGTATCAGATATTGCAACGCCTAACTTTTTATTACCCACATCCAAACCGATAATGGGCCTGTTACTGTTATGATATCTATCGATAAAATCCTGAACTTTTAATATATAATTCATACACAAACTGCACAAACTGCACAAACTGCACAAACTGCACAAACTGCACAAACTGCACAAACTGCACAAACTGCACAAACTGCACAAACTGCACAAACTGCACAAACTGCACAAACTGCACAAACTGCACAAACTGCACAAACTGCACAAACTGCACAAACTGCACAAAACACTTCTGCTGCACTTGCAGACAAAAAGCAAGATTAACAATGAACAGTTTATCATATTTAATTAAATTAACCTCTTCTACATAACCAACTAATTAATTAGTGCTATCAGGGCTAGACTTTGTTTCCTGTCGAGACCTTTCCTGTTGCTTACGTTTCTTAATGTTCTCTCTTAAAGCTTTAGCCAGTTTTTCCTGCTTACTTTCTTGCTTAGAGCTATCATATTTACTCATTTTCACTATATTTCCAATACCTACTGACATCGCAATCTACCCTTTCACTATCAAAAACACAATAACCAAAAGGATTAAACTGTTAACGTATAATATTTTTTTAGAATGTGAATACTAAGATAACCTTCATGATCACTGTATCACTAAGGTAATGCGTAAGAAACTAAGGTTATAATCAATATAATTAATTAATCATGTCCGGTGCATAGTTTATACTTTTGATTTTCATCTCTAATGCACGCATCTTATTTTTATAATGCAGCAATTCTTTCGATCCTTTGTTAACTAAACCATAAGCACTACAACTGTTATACAAATCTTTTAGAAAAGACATTGCATCTATGTCACCCATATCCGCGGCCTTTTCCAGCCATTTCATAGATTCTCTATACATTGCAATAGATTCATTAGTATTACATCGCAATCTACATTCTTCCGCTTTATAAAAAAGCAAAATTCCTATAGCAACTTGACTAGCAACAATTCCTTGCTCTGCTTCTTTTCGTATACTGGATAATTTTACGATATCTTGCGTAATAACATCATCTGCAACAGCACAATCACACAAAGTACCACAGATTAAAATACATTGCATTACTCGTTTCCACATTATTTACTCATATGATAAACAGTGTGATGTTATATCATAATTATAACTCCATTATTAACAAATAACTTATATAATATTAATTATACAGGATAAGTTCTATCTATATTGAATGTGAACTAAAATAATTTATTGTTGTACAGCAATTTTACTGTTTCTATGAGATAATAACTCATTCCTCACAAACAAAAATGCCATACTAACAAAAGACACCATCATACCAAATACAAAAGCATATTTTAACGCAGCATCCGCAAAATAACCCGCGCACAAGCCGGCTACAAAAACCGCTACTCCAGTTAATAAATAATATATCCCCAGAGCTGTGCCAATAATTTTTTCTGGTACTTCATCTGCAATAATTGCTGCAAATAACATCTGCGAAGGTCCTCTTTGCAACCCCCATAACACAACACCAACCAAGGCCAAGTAAATACTTTCTGCATATATAAAACATACATTGGATAATGCCAAAGCTACAAAAATAGCGTATAATATACGCGATCGATCGAATCTATCTGATATCGTACCAATTGGCAAACAGGCAAAAACAGATACTAGATTAAAAATCCCTACGGTCATACTACATAAAGACTTATGTGCACCCAGTTCAGCCATTCGCAATATCACAAAACAATCGCTAAACCTGGCACACATAAACAAGGTAGCTGCAAAAACCAAACTCCAATACCGATTGTTTAAAGCTTTAAAGTCACGTAGCCTAAGATTGCGACGTTTGTGCTTTTTTATTTTGTTATCACTGCTTTTTTCATGCATGTAGCGCCATAACACTACGATAGATAAACAACATGGAATAAACCCTATCCATAACAAAACTAAATAATCATCAGTAAAAAACATTAAACCACCAATGATAAAAGACCCAATAGTGATTCCTAAAGTTTTTAATGACATCATCAACCCAAGGGAGGCACCTCTTTTTGATACTGGCCCTTCCTCAGCACAATAGGCATCACGAGGGGTGGCCATTATACCATTAGATATTCTTTCGATTACTTTTGAGAATATTAACATGCCCTGGCCTTGAGCAAGTATAAACAAAGGCTTAGAAATCATTGCCATTATCACACCTGTCATCAACGGAGGTTTTTTACGCCTAAAAAAATCTCCGGTATAACCGGAGACTAATTTAGAAAATTGTGACAAAGCTTCTGTAAAGCCTTCTATCCAACCTAGACTAACGATACCTATCCCCAGAACCTCGGTAATATAAAATGGAGTAATAGAAAAAGTCATCGCTGTTGATACACTGATCAGCATCATAGCGATACTAACAGCCCATACCCCAGAACTGATTCCGTGCCTACTTTTAAAGTGTTTTTTCTCAGAACCCATGCCACACACCTAAACTAAATTACCTTTTGCAATAAATTGCCTTAAAAGCAAAACCCTTCGTAAGATGTAACGATATTATTTTTAGTTTTCAAGGTTTTTTATATTTTTTTATTGTGCTATATTGCTTTTTTGTTCTGATGATGGGTATTGGGTTTGCGTATGACAATTTTTACAGTTAATCGCTTTTGGTGCACCCTTCTTGCCACAACCACCTAATGCCATAATCACTGTTAAACATATAAATATTAATAATTTCATCATATCCCACCACCTATTTATTTAAAATACTATTTTACAAACCTAATAATTACAATATATCATGTCTTCAATTAAAACAAAGGTAGCAAAAGATATGTCATCCGAACATTTAAAAGTAGCAATTATTGGAGCAGGACCAGCAGGGTATACAGCTGCAATATACACAGCACGTGCCAATTTATCCCCTACAATCTTTATGGGACACCAACCTGGTGGGCAATTAACCATTACTACCGATGTAGAAAACTATCCTGGATTCCCTAACACAATCCAAGGCCCTTGGTTAATGGAACAAATGCAACAACAAGCTAAAAATGTGGGGACAATATTAAAATCTGAATACATAGCAAAAGTAGATTTCTCACAACGACCATTTATACTAGAAACCGACTGTAATAAATTATATACAGCAGATTCAGTTATCATCAGTACAGGAGCACAGGTAAAATGGCTTGGCTTAGCAAGTGAACAAAAATTCCAAGGCTTTGGAGTATCAGGATGCGCTACCTGTGATGGATTTTTCTATAAAGGGCAAGAAGTTGCTGTAATTGGTGGCGGTAATACTGCTGTTGAAGAAGCTCTCTTTTTAACTAATTTTGCCCAAAAAGTAACCTTGATTCATAGAAGAGATAAATTAAGAGCAGAAAAAGTTCTACAAGATAGGCTATTTAACCATCCTAAAATAGAAATTATTTGGAATCATGTACTGCAAGAAGTACTAGGCACAGAAAACCCCAAAGAAGTAACCGCTATTTCAATAGTTGGTACCAATACACAAAAGCAACGCACTATAGATTTACAAGGGGTTTTTATTGCTATTGGACACAGTCCAGCAACCAAAATATTCAAGAATCAAATAGATATGGATGAACATGGATACTTATTGTGTCCACCCGGCACTACTAAAACTAATATTCCGGGTGTTTTTGCCGCTGGTGATGTGCAAGACAAAATTTATAGACAAGCTATTACTGCAGCTGGTCAAGGGTGTATGGCCGCTCTTGAAGCCGAAGAGTTTTTAGCTTTATGATCTGACAGTTGTTAGAATTAACTTAATACGACAATATATACTAGATAAATCCTAGTATATTTATCACAATCTAAAATTACCCTTAGTGTTACATGTTATACACAGGAAAACATTGTATTAATTAAAATTAAACTTATTTAACACCGCATTTAATTTAGACTACTTAAAAAATAAAACATGGTAACCAATGTATAAATAAGAACAAATCAAAGTAAAAACAATATAATTAATACAATACTTGATTTAATCTATACTTGGATTGATTTCTTTTCATAATGATGTTATAAGTCTTACTCAAATGACAATAAATTATCTATACTGCTAATTGTATGTCCAGCCGCTAGCTTATGCTAAGGCGCTATTGGCGTAGCTTCCAATATATTTACATACAACAGTATATCGAGTGTAACTGTATGACACTAGAAAAACTAATTGTATATAAAAAAAACAGTAAAGTATCATTACGGTAAAAAATAGTGATACGTATGATTAACGATAATTAATAATAAACTATGGAAGAAATTCAGCTAACTAATATTGCCCTTATAGCGTTGGCAACCTTGGGATGTGGCCTAATATTCGAACGATTAAAACAGCCCGCAGCTCTGGGATATATACTTGGTGGTATTATAATATCATACCTAGAGGCCAACTTTGACAATATAAATATTGATAAAGAAAACATAAGATATTTAGCAGAGCTAGGCATAATTATGCTTTTGTTCTTAGTAGGGATGGAGCTCAATTTACGCTCGTTCAAAAATATTTGGCACACATCCGTAGGGATAACCATATCACAAATTATAATTAGTAGCGCAACCTTGATAGCTATTGGTAAAATATTTCACTTAAGCTTTGGATTATCAATTACCTTAGCATTCAGTATTGCACTATCATCAACGGCCGTAGCAATTAAGATGCTTGAAAGTATAGGTGAATTAAGGACAGAGACAGGACGATTATCAATTGGTGTGTTAATTGCCCAAGATCTTGTAATCGTACCAATTATTTTGTTTATCAGAAATTTTGGCGAAAAAGAAACGATAGGATGGACCGTACTATTTAAATTATTATTAACCGTAGGTATACTAATAAGCTTGGTGCTATTTTTAAGCCGTAGAGAAAAAATTAAACTACCATTTGCTAGATTCTATAGCGGACATGAGGAATTGCAACCACTAGCGGCAATGTTATTTTGTTTTGGTATGGCTACTTTATCCGGATTATTAGAACTGTCAGCAGCTTATGGAGCATTTCTAGGTGGACTAATTATAGGAAACTCAAGTGAAAGACAATCGATGATTCATACGGCAAAACCAATTCAAAGTGTACTAATGATGATATTCTTTTTGTCAGTAGGATTACTACTTGATTTCACATTCATCAAGCAAAACTTATGGACAATTTCATTTTTGCTAATCTTTATTACCTTGGGTAAAACTGTATTCAATATATTTATTATGCATCTATTTAAAATTACCTGGCATAAAGCATTCTTGTCAGGGTTAATATTATCCCAAATGGGGGAATTTGCCTTTTTATTGTCTAGCATTGGATATAGTGCTGGCGTAATTGATAGATCAGGAGAGCAGCTAATCGTAACTCTAGCCGCACTTTCGCTTGTGATCAGCCCAATATGGCTATTGGCAGCAAGAAAATTACATAATACAGACACCAGTAATATTGATAGTGCTAATCAATTGATTAATGAAGTGTACAAAACAGAAGTTAACACAGTAAACAGTATGATAGAGAAAATAAAACAAATAAAATACTTTAGTAACAGTACAAAAAAAACGCAAAAACTCACCAATAATTTGCTTCAGCGCAAAACAGATGATTAACTGATGCCTAATTTTTTATTAGAACAACAAATTGATGATATAGTTGTAGGGTTAGATGAGGCAGGATGCGGACCTTGGGCTGGACCAGTAGTAGCAGGAGCCGTGATTTTTAAAAATTATACAGCAATCAGCACCGATCTATTACAACTACTTGATGATTCAAAAAAAATATCTGCTAAGCGGCGCCAACAAGCATATGACCTCTTGTACAAATTAAATGGTAAGGAATTATATCTTACTCATGGCATAACTTCTGAGCAAGAAATTGATACAATCAATATAAGAAAAGCAGCTATGCTTGCGATGCAAAGAGCTGTAACAAAACTTCCTATACAACCATCTTTTGCCTTAATCGACGGTATAACAAAACCTGATCTTGTTATACCTTGCAAAACTATCACCAAAGGCGATGGCATAAGTTTTTCAATAGCAGCCAGTTCAATAATAGCTAAAGTTACCAGAGATAACATCATGCAAAAATTGGCTATACAATATCCCGAATATGGTTGGGACAGAAATGCTGGTTATGGCACAAAAGAACATCAAATGGCAATTGCCTCATATGGTATTACCAAACACCACCGCAAATCATTTGCACCAATAAAAAAATATATTCAAGGTCTATAGATAAAATTGACTATATCCCTATTTAGTAGTGTAAAACAATTCATAGATCTTTTCTTTGATGTATGACAGTCTCGGGAGCAAATCTAACGGAAGATTTTCTTCAATCCTGTCACTTGCTACATTAGCCCTATAGATCTTTCTGATAAATGTGGATAGCTCTATGCAGTTCTTTTCCACTTCATTATTATTCTCTATCCTATCGGTTTTATTACTGTCATCTTTGATATACTTATCAAACAAGAATACCTTTTTTATAGCAGGATAGTTCTTCAGACTATTATGCATATTAGTAATATATCGTTGATCCACATTATTCATTACACAATACCCAATACCATCATATGGTGACCTATCTGCAATAACTAAAATACGACCTTCTTGTGGTATTACTTTCAGCTGTTGTAGCTGTAAATCCATAATTTCTTGTTGAAATTCTGCATTAAGGCTGGAATCATTTTGCGATAATTTCTTCACCATCTCATCCAGTTTATTATTATACAATTTGGTATTTGAAGAAGGTAACAATTGCCATCTGCTAACTATCTTCACCGCACACTCTTCTAAAAATACCACAGAAAATAGATGATCATTATAAGATTGTGTTAAATAATTTTGTAACTTGCTAAGAAACACCATATCATTTGCTAAATTACTTAAGATTGTCGTTTTACCAGTAGACATTCCGCCTGCTAATACAACACAATCTGTATAGGACGGTAAAACACGATATAACTTATTGTTGGCGGATATGTTATTTGCACTCGTTCGCCACTGATAAAATGTCACACCTAACTCTTGATTAGTATGCTTCACAAAACCCTTTGCATTACCAAATAAATAACTGTGATAACAACATAAACAAAGCACTATTAGACGCAATGATTTGATAATATTCATAACACTTAAACCATAAATTGCACCGAATATAACATGTAATAAGTGAATCAGCAAATGGATAGTCTCATCTTACAAGGCGGTATGTAATTTAATAATTATTTTCGCTAATCAACTTAATCCAATCCTGTTCAGAAAGAATTGTTACGTCAAATTCTTGTGCTTTTTTTAATTTATTTCCTGCATCCTGACCCGCTATTAAATAATCAGTTCTTTGTGACACAGCACTAGCAACTTTTGCACCTAAAGATTCAGCTTTTTGCTTTGCTTCTGCTCGGCTTACTTGTTCTAACTTGCCTGTAAAGACAATAACTTTATTATTTAACAAACCATTACTTTTGACTTGTACAATATAATCAGGAATTGCAAGGTGACTGTTTACTAACTCTTTAATCATTACCATATTATCTTGATCAGAAAAATAACTAAACAAACTATCAACAATATCCTGTCCTAACCCATCAATATTAAGTAATTTTTCATAATTTTCGCTATCAGCTGCTTCATTAATAAAATTGGTCATACTTACGTATTCTTTAGCAAGAACTTTGGCCACCGATTGCCCAACCTTTTGTATACCAAGTCCATAAATAAGCCTATCTAACGCTACGCTCTTTGTCCTATTAATAGCGGAAAACAGCTTTGCCACAGATTTTTCTCCCCACCCTTCCCATTGTTGGATTGGTGGATTAAGATATTCGTTACGTTCTTGCAAAGTAAAAATATCAATATAGTTAGTAACCAGCTTACGCTTAAAGAATAATTCGATATTTTTGGCCCCTAACCCTTCTATATCGAGAGCTCCTTTGGACACAAAATGCTTTAACCGTAATAATAATTGGGCATCACAATGCTGACTATTAAAACACCGTATCGCCACTTCTGTTTTTTTCTTGCCCACTTTTGATCCGCATGATGGACAGGTGTCGGGAAATTGAAATATTTTATTATGCTGATTGGAACGCTCTACGGTCTTTAATATTTGCGGGATCACATCCCCAGCCCTTTGCACTAATACTTTATCGTTTACCCTAATATCCTTACGATCAATTTCATCTTTGTTATGCAAGGATGCCTTGGACACCACAACCCCGCCTATGTTTACAGGTTCTAAAATGGCTACGGGAGTCAACGTACCGGTCCTACCAACCTGAATCTCTATGTCCAGCAATTTCGTAATTGCTTGTTCAGCGGGAAATTTACATGCAATAGCATACCTTGGTGCTCTAGCAGAAACACCTAGCCTATCTTCCAGATTGATTTCGTTAACTTTAAAGACAGTACCGTCGATATCATAATCAAGCTCTGACCTGATATCGTTCAAATGCTCATGAAAACTATACATCTCTTCGCTAGAGCTACAGATCTTACTTAGGCTATTTACCTTAAAACCAAAATTTTGCAGAATATCTATTCTTTGACTATGAAATCTTATTTTTTTTACTATATTTCCAAGTAAATTGTATGCAAAAAAATTGCAATGGACGACTTGCTGTTATTAAGGGATCAAGTTGACGTACGGAACCAGCCGCAGCATTCCTTGGATTAGCAAATAAGCTTTGTCCTGCTTTTTCTCTCTCCAAATTCAATAATAAAAAATCATTCTTAGCAATATATATTTCTCCTCTGACCTCAAGATCTACCTTTTGTGGTATTTGTTGAGGAATATCAGCGATAGTTTTTATATTGTTAGTAATATTTTCGCCAATAACACCGTCTCCCCGTGTTGCTGCTGAAATTAATTCACCGTTTTGATAATGCAAAACACATGATAAACCATCTATTTTAGCCTCTCCTACCATGGGTATAGCAACATCAAA
>CBDBFG010000003.1:0-247106 GCA_965204765.1 Alphaproteobacteria bacterium
TAATAGCGCCTTAATTGTAACATTAACTGGTGCAAAAACGGCGGTTATTGAGGCGCTTGGCGTACCCTTTCTGATAAAAGAAACATTAGATCTGTTACCCAATATTAACCCCAAAGCATCTAGTAAAATCGACTTGCCTGCACCAGTTTCGCCGGTTAATACATTCATCCCTTGGGCAAAATCTATTTCTAACTCTTCTATCAGTACAAAATTTTTTATTTGTAGAGTACACAGCATGTATCGAACTAATGTCCTGAATAGTTTCTAATATGTCTCATGATACCTTATCACTATTTATGCAAATTGATATACAAGCTTTGCATTAACGAAAACTAACAAGCTATCCACGGGACGATAACGAACTAATTAAAGCATAAGCCTTTTTATACCAACTACCTGTAGGATAATTATGTCCTAATAATGCGGCAAATCGCCTTGCTTCTTCATCATCACCTACGGCTAAATAGCATTCAACCATGCGATATAACGCTTCTTCTATTAAATTAGTTTTCTGATAATTATTGATAATGTTATTGAGCCTTTTAATAGCAGAATGATACGCTTTTCTACTAAGATAGAATCTAGCGATCTCGATCTCTTTACCTGCTAATACTTCATTTAACAGAATAATCTTATGTTTAGCATCCTTGGCATAAACTGTCTTTGGGAAACGCTTGATCAATTCATTAATGAACGTAATGCCTGTAAACTATCTTTTTGCTCTCTGGTAATCGGCGAAAGCTGCTCATAGTAACACAACCCTATCATATAAATAGCATAAGGAATTTCCTTATCCGCAGGATGCATCTGCACAAAACTTTCCATTGTGCTAATTGCAGGTTCATATTTTTGCGCTAAATAATAACTATAACCAGCCATTATTTGCGCCTTAATTGCCCAGGAGGAATAAGGGTGCTGCTGCTCTACAGCCTCAAAATAACTAGCAGCCTTACTATAGTTTTCTTTTTCTAAAATACTTGGCTTTGGTGTATAATTCATGCACTGATTGCTCAGCATAAACAATGTCTTCCTTAGAAGAACAGCCACAAAATAGCCAAGTAACTATAACACCAATAAAAGCCTTACTATATTTCATTTTCATACTATCAATTCTTTTCTGTTTTTAAAATGTTCTAATGATTCTGGGTTAGCAATCGATTCTTTATTTTTTACTAATTCACCATGCACAACGTTAGCTACTGCTTTTTCTACAATCTTACCACTTAAGGTACGCGGAATATCCGGCACACTAAGGATAACAGAAGGGACATGTCGTGGAGAAGCATTAATTTTGATATAATCCTTAATTTTATTAATGAGTATACCATCTAAACCAACACCTTCTCTTAACTTGACAAACAGTACTACCCTTACATCATGTTCTATTTTTTGTCCGATCACTATACTTTCTAACACCTCAGGAATCTGTTCTACTTGCCGATAAATTTCAGAAGTCCCAATTCGCACACCATTAGGATTAAGAATGGTATCCGACCGACCATAAATTATAATGCCATTATTGGGTGTAATCTCTACAAAATCACCATGACACCAAATATTATCAAAGCTATCAAAATAAGCGCTGTGTAACTTGCTATCGTTATTATCATTCCAAAACATTACTGGCATAGATGGAAAAGGCGCTGTACAAACCAGCTCTCCCTTTTGCTGTTTAATACTTGCTCCATTTTCATCAAAAACTTCTACTTTCATGCCAAGACCAGGAGTCTGTAATTCCCCTGAATATACAGGGATATTAGGACAACCTAAGAAAAAACACGATAAAATATCAGTGCCACCAGAAATAGAGGCCAAGTTTACATCCTTGCTAATATTAGAATATACGTACTTAAAACTTTCTGGAATTAACGGAGAAGCAGTCGAAGCGATTGTTTTTAAACTAGACAAATCATGGGTAGAAATTGGTGATAGTTGTAGCTTACGAATAGCATCTATGTATTTTGCACCTACACCCAAAAAAGTTATTTTTTCATCCTGTATATAATCAAACAAAACGTTACTATCGGGGAATAGTGGCGAACCATCGTACAACATCACTGTAGCTTTTGATGCTAATGAGGATACTAACCAATTCCACATCATCCACCCACAAGTAGTGAAAAACAACACTCTATCCCCGGGCTTAATATCACAGTGCAACTGCTGCTCTTTTAAGTGTTGTATTAAAGTACCACCATGACCATGCACAATACACTTGGGTAAACCAGTAGTACCAGACGAAAACATAATAAACAGTGGATGAGAAAATTCTACTTGTTCGTATACCAGATCATTAACCAAAGCCGTAGGATCAATGAAATCATCCATATTTATAAACAAACCATTTATCTGATATGGCAAATTTACGTAAGGACAAATTATAACCTTTTCTAACTCCGTCAACTCAGTGACAACCCCTTGTACTTTATCTCTGACATCTAATACATTACCTTTAAAATAATAACCATCGGTAGCAAATAAAACCTTAGGTTTAATTTGTTTAAATCTATCCAGTATTCCTTGCTTGCCAAAATCAGGAGAGCATACAGACCATATCGCCCCTATTGAGACTGATGCCAACATCGCCACAATCGCTTCATAAGAATTATGCATTATTCCAGCAACACAATCTCCTTTTTGCACCCCCATTTTACGTAAAGAGCTGGCACACTTTGCTACTTCAATGCGTAACTCATTGTAACTTAATCTGCTTTTTACACCATTTTCAGCCAGAAAAACAATCGCTTCATCATCTGAAACATGACGTAATAGATTTTCAGCGTAATTAAGTTTTGTATCAGGGAAAAATTTAGTTTTATAAAAAATACTGTTGTGTTCTACGACATTATCGTAATTAATCGCACCACTCATATTAGAGAAGCTAGCAAATTCCGCCCAAAAATCTTCACTATTCTGAACAGTCCAATCATAAAACCCAAAGTAATCACCATTAAATTGCACATCATACTTTGCTTCTATAATTTGCATAAACTTGGTAATATTGGAATTTGAAATACGCTCGGAAGAAGGCCTCCAAAGTGGTTGCATATTTAACCTTTGCTAATTTAGTGTTATATTCAGTTAAAAATAATAGAAACCTTACTTTTATGCAAGAATTATCATTGATCAAAAAAATAACCAAACATTGCCAACAAGACGTTGCAAAATTATTTGATTGTATCCCTAATAGTAACCATAATTTATATTTTGTTGGTGGATGTGTACGTGATGCAATTGCTAATCTAACCATAAAAGATATTGATCTTGCCACACCGTACAAACCCGATGAACTAATTCATTATTTAACCAAGGCCAATATTACTACGGTTACTAATGGAATAGAACATGGCACCATAACAGCAATATTAAATAAAAAAACCTATGAGATTACTACATTTCGGCAAGATGTTAAAACCTATGGACGCAAAGCAGATGTAGTATTCACCAAAGATATATATCAAGATTCTTTACGTAGAGACTTTACCATTAACGCTATATATGTTGATATCAATGGTGATATTTACGACCCACATGATGGTATCAAAGACCTTGATCAAGGCAAAATACAATTTATTGGCGATATAGAACAAAGGATCGCAGAAGACTTTTTAAGGATTTTAAGATTTTTTCGCTTTTATGCTTTGTTTGGTAAAGCAAGGCCTAACGCAACGACGCTACAATTTATCAAAACACAACGCAAATTTTTACCTACTCTTTCAAAAGAGCGTATCACGGCAGAATTATATAAATTACTTGCCTGTAACACCCCTTATCCAGGCGTTGAATTGATGCAAGAACTAGCAATCCTGGATACTATCTTTGCCACCCCCATTAAACAAATTACTAATCTTAAACATATGCTACACTACGAAAGCAAATATGATTTAGGCCATAATATCATCCCACGACTATTAGCACTCGTTGGCACAAAGTATGATTTACAAACAACACATAATCTACTACGACTATCAAAATCTCACAGCAAACAACTACATACTTTGCAATCACTGGCACAATCAGCACACAACTTGACGCATATATTGTACTATCACAATAAAGTGATCGCATTATACTGGTACATCTATATGAACTCTGTACAAGAACAGTATTCTGGCGAATTATTACCAACTATTCAAGGCTGGAAACCGCAAAAGCTACCTGTGACTGGTCAGGACCTAATAGAGCTAGGATATCAACCAGGAAAAGACCTGGGTATCACAATACGTGCACTAGAGCAAAAGTGGATAGCAAGTAATTTTAGTATTAGTAAACAAGAATTATTACAATTCATCAAATAACCGTAATATTTCGTAACATAACAAATATTGCAAGGTTAGCAATTTTATTAGATCATCTTAGCATGTATATTAGTATGATAAGAAATGCATTTAAAGCAAAGAACTATAAAAAATAAAATTACGCTTTGCGGTATTGGAGTACATAGTGGCCAAGCTGCTACCCTTGTATTAGAACCTTTAGCAGAGAACAAGGGTATAGTGTTTCAGCGCTCTGATTTACCAGAACGTAACACTATTAGCACGAGCATAGATAGCGTGAAGGATACTAAATTTTGTACCACCTTAAGCAATGAATATGGCGTTACGATCAGCACCGTTGAGCACTTAATGGCCGCATTATCAGCATTTGGAATAAGTAACGTTTTGATAAAGATTGATCAGTCAGAAATGCCAATTATGGATGGTAGCTCGTCAAGTTTTGTCAAAGCAATACAAGAAACAGGCATAACAGAGCAACACACAGAACGTACATTTATTAAAGTACTAAAGACAGTAAGCATAGAAAAAGATAATCGCTACATTAGGCTTGCACCAAGTGATAGCCTATCTTTTGATTTTACCGTTGATTTTAATCACAGAGAAGGATTATCAGCACAGCAAGCTCAACACAACTTTTCAGAGGAAAGTTTTATAACAGACATTTCTTTAGCAAGAAGTTTTGGCTTTTTACAGGATGCTGAAAAACTTTACAGTATGGGACTCGCACAAGGTTCATCATTAGATAATGCAGTAATTATTGACAATGGCAAAGTTATGAATCAATCTGGCCTACGTTATCAAAACGAAATGGTGCGCCATAAGATATTAGATGCTATTGGAGATTTTTATCTAGCGGGATTTCCTTTGCTGGCACATTGCTCAGGTATCAATACTGGACATGAGTTGAACAATTTAGTAATGGCTAAATTATTATCAGACTCTAGCAATTATGATTTTATAAGTTTTAAACAAGAAACACAAGGTATTGCCCTAGTTGCTTCGGATGCAAACAACGTTTACCTCTCCCAAAGTGCAACTATTTGCTGAATAACAAGTCAGTGACAGTAGAAATACCGAAAGGTCAACTACGAATAATATTTACTACACCAAAACTGCAACTATTTATTAAATGACAAATCAATGAAAGCCGAAATATTAAAAGCCAAAGAAGAAATTCTAGAATCTATTGCTATCCTGCGGAGGCATCTTTGACTTTGACCAAGCAACAATCACACTACAAAAATTAAGCAAACAAGCAGAAGACCCTGATATCTGGGCTAATCCTGATTCTGCACAAAAACTAATGAAAGAACGCGAATCCCTACAACACGCTATTACACAGATTACAACTCTTGAATCAGAACTAGAAGATATTGCAACCATGATAGAGTTAGCTGAAGCAGAAAACTCTCCCCAAGACCTATTGTGCGCAGAGCAAGAGATGATAACGCTAGTCACAAAATGCGCAAAGCTTAGATTACAAACTTTGTTATCCAATGAAGCAGACAACAATAATTGCTTCGTGGAGATACACGCTGGTGCAGGAGGTACAGAAGCTCAGGATTGGGCTCTAATGCTGCAGCGTATGTACATTAGATGGGCTGAACAGAATAGCCATAAAATAGAACTATTAGACGAAATATCTGGTGACGAAGCAGGTATAAAATCCTGTACCTTTAAAATTATTGGCCGACAATCATATGGTTGGCTTAAAACGGAATCTGGAGTACATAGATTAGTTAGAATTTCACCATTTGATTCAAATGCACGACGTCATACAAGTTTTGCTTCGGTTTCTATGTACCCAGAAATCGATGACTCTATAGATATTGCAATAAATGAAAAAGACCTGCGCATTGATACGTATCGCGCATCAGGAGCAGGTGGCCAACATGTCAACACCACTGACAGTGCTGTGCGAATAACACACATCCCGACAGAAGTGTCTGTACAATGTCAAAACGAACGCTCACAACATAAAAATAAAGCACAAGCAATGTCCATGCTAAAATCTAGATTATATGAATTAGAATTAAAAAAACGCGAAGAAGAGGCACAATCAAAAAATGCCGATAAAACGGAAATAGGTTGGGGTAATCAAATTAGATCATATGTCATGCATCCTTATCAAATGGTAAAAGACCTCCGCACTGGTTTTGAACACAGCAATCCTCAAGCTGTACTTGATGGCAATATCCATAAATTTCTCGAGGCCGCCCTTTCTCATAAAGTGAAAGAAAAATAGGTTGTTTATCACTTTATGCAATAAAAATGCATCAGTTCTGTCAAATTTTCTTGACTTTTTATCATTTTCTGGTACCGTTCCCTTATGGGATGCAATATCAAAACCGCGCATTCTGTTAACTCAATATATAATTAATCGGAGTATTATATGCACAAAAACAAATTACTCACATTAGCTACTGTGCTAAATATGACAATGTCTTCTGTATTTTCTGCACCAGAAACAGCGGAAGATGCGCTAGCTAAACTTAGACGATCTGACGATGCTGTAGGGCATACCTACAGATATACATCTGAACATGATACAGTATCAGAGCATGAACAACTACGATTCACACCTGTACAATTGGGTACTTGTAATCCTCAAAATAAGAGAGCAAGAAATTACGACAGCATAGGATTTATCTGCCAACCATTTACTGTACCAGGCCTGGCAGAAACACTTAGTGCTGAACATACTTCTTTTGCAGCTTCATATGTCCCTATAACAGCTGACAGATTAAGTGAAGATTTTGTACAGGTGAGACCTTATGATGCACTTTGGCGCGCTTTACATGATCCTAGACGTGATGAAGATGATCTAACTGCAAAAGTAAGAGTACGTTGCTTTGATAGCCAAGGTAATCAAATGCTAATGTGGAACAGAACCTGGGTTGATACCGATGGCAATGCATATTTTCAACGTACTGTATCAGCAGATGAAGGCATGTCACAAATAACTGTTCATGGCGAAGCAATATGGGAACAAAATAGAGGAAGCAGTCAGAATGCACGCTATTTAACTCCAGAACAACTTCAAGAATTTAAGTCACAAGGGCATATAACCCTTGGTTATCCAACTAAATTAAAGACGAAAGAAATGTTTAATTTTACACTACCAAAATCTACCAATCCATCACGGCACTGCATGCCAAACTGTTATATGATTGGTGTTACGGCACAAAAAATGATAGGTAGAACAGTTTATACATTAATCGATATTGTGTCTGATGAAGTAGCAAGTAGCAGAGATCGCAGAGGTATAAAAAATATTCGTCATTTTGCTATGGCACATCATTTTGATGATCTTGCGCAAGATACAGCTGATGCTGCTGCAACCGAAGGATTTACTGCATTCCACAAGCGTATTTCTGCACCAGGAGAAGTTACAGTTCCTGAATATCAGGATTCTGAAGAAGAAAGGCATAGAAAAAGTGCCGAAGCAACAGAAGGTAAAGTATACGTTCAAAGTCTATTATCAGACATAGAAAGACTAGAAAGAACTGTACAAAGTCTACGTAGCCGCGATGAACGTTCAGTAGAAACTACTATGGTTGGTGATGACGATGATGGTGACGCAGAAGAGGCTGTAGAAGGAGTAGAATCTTGGTCGGGAGTAGAAGAAGATGAAGATGATGCTGAGCACATGCATGCTGCACCAGCAAGAGATAGCGTGTTAACTATGGATGACAAAACACTAGAGACGATGGTAAATTGGATAGCATTTGCAAGACAAGCCGGTTTAACATTGAATCGTCAATTTATTCTTGATGCTGATGAAGGTGCTATGCAAGAAATGACTAAACTATCTGATCTTTACCAAGTTGCTGGACAAAATAAGAGTAATGGCGGTAAAAGTAAAGATAAGAAAAAAAGACTACAAAACTTATCAAGAATCAATCAAAATATGCCTGCAGGATCAAAAATAACTATAATAGTTGATGGAAAAAATCAATCACGACCAAGTGAAGTTGCTCGACTAGTACAAGGTGCAATTGCACAACAATTAGTTACAATGGGTGTGTTACTAGAGACTACAACAGGTGGAGCTGCTGCTGAATAACAAAGCTAGCACCCCTAGTGTTTTGATTGGTTAATACCGATTTGGTAATAAAACGTATGCAAAAATGCGTTGATAACCATAAGGTATCAAGCGTAAAAAAACTGAATAGCACAACGTCAATGATGTTGTGCTATTTTTTTTGCATACTGCTCTTTCACTTTACATTCTTGTTAATTAAAGTAATTTCTGGCATAAAATATTCAGTAAAGCTAAATTTATATAAATGCGACACAGAAGTGATTTATTTTCTTTAATCCAAATTTACAAGAATCCAACAATATTAAGCATGGGCTTAATTGGATTCTCATCTGGGTTGCCGCTATTTTTAACCGCCTCTACATTGGCTTTATGGCTAAAACACGAAGGTGTATCATATACCAACATTGGCTTGATGAGTCTTGTCGCCCTACCCTATAGCATTAAATTTCTTTGGGCACCATTTATCGACTGTGTTAAATTGCCCATCCTACACCATCTAGGCCAAAGAAAGGGATGGCTATTATTTGCCCAAGTTATTTTACTATGTTGTACCCTAGCCATTTCCTTTACTGATCCTTCGCATAACTTGTTACCAACCATTGTCTGTGCAATACTAATTTCCTTTGCCGCCGCAACCCAAGAGATTGTGATGCTGGCCTATCAAGTCAACACGCTTTCTGATGATCAATATGGTGCGGGAGAAGCAATGTGCATGCTAGGTTATCGCATAGGGATGTTATTTTCCGGAGCCGGAGCACTATACCTGGCATCATATATGAGCTGGCAATGTGTTTATCAGGTTATTACTTGTTTTATGATTATTGGTATCTTTACCACTTTATCTTTACAAGAACCAACCACTACTCTTTCAAGCTTGCAAAATTGTTCCCAGACAAAACAAACATTTGCCCAATACATTTATAAAAATGTATATTGTCCATTCTTAGATTTTATCCAAAATAAGGAATGCGCCATAATAATTGCGATTATGCTGTCGTATAAGCTGGGGGATAACTTGATCGGAAACATGTCTAATATTTTCTATATCGAAATGGGTTTTTCAAAAAATGAAATAGCTAGCGCTTCGAAAGTATTCGGTATGATCACCACAATTATTGGCGGTATCATTGGTAGTGCGATGATACATAAGTTTGGCACCATCAAATCTCTTATTTTCACTATCTTACTGCATGGTTCATCTATATTACTATTCATTCTGGTTGCCAAGATCGGCTATAACCTAAACCTATTATACTTTACCATTGCTATTGAACATATAACCGGAGGAATGCGTACAACAGCATTGCTATCCTTTCAACTTACCTTGATTAATCCAAAATATGCAGCAACTCAACTTGCCGTATTTACATCCTTATCACATTTTGGTAGAACCATAGCTGGCTCAAGCTCAGGATGGATAATAGATCACTTCGGTTGGATAAATTTTTTTACTATTTGTGCTTCTTCTACTATTGTCAGCTTAATATTTGTGATAAAATTTATGTTAACAAATCAGGGACGCAAATGTATTCGAAACAATACGCACAATGTGATCAACAATTAACCGTCTCTTGCTTTGGTGAACAAGATTCAGGACACCCGTTAATATACCTTGATATTTCTAGCGGATTTGTAAAATGCCCCTATTGTTCCAAAGAATTTACTAGGGAAAATAATGATGAATAGTGTCACCAACCACCAAAGCATACTACAAGAATATTTTCCTATACTAGTTTTTGCGTTAGTAGCATTTGGGTTTTCATGCTTGTTAATATTATTGGGTCATCTGCGCGGGCAAAAAAAACCATATAAAGAAAAAAACTCTTCATATGAATGTGGATTTAATCCGTTATCAAAATCCCGTATAAAGTTTGATATACGATTTTATCTTGTGGCAATATTATTCGTTATATTTGATCTGGAAATAGCATTTTTATTTCCATGGGCTGTTACATTTAAAGAGCAAGGAATCTATGGATTTTGGTCTATGATTATGTTTTTGTTTGTATTAACCGCTGGCTTTATCTATGAATGGGCAAAAGGAGCACTAGATTGGGAATAAAAGATTTAATAGCAAATAAATTGCATCATAATAATACTACCCAAAATGCAAATTCATCTCTCAATGAAACAATGAATAATAAAGGCTATGTCTTGGCAAAGTTAGACGACGTAGCAAACTGGGCACAATCTGGCTCACTATGGCCAATGACATTTGGTTTAGCTTGCTGTGCCGTTGAAATGATGCATACAGCCGCTAGCAAGTATGATCTTGATCGTATAGGATCTATCTTTAGACCAAGCCCAAGACAATCAGATTTAATGATAGTTGCAGGTACATTAACTAATAAAATGGCCCCTGCATTGCGTAAAGTATATGACCAAATGGCTGAACCACGCTATGTGATATCAATGGGTTCATGTGCTAATGGTGGTGGCTATTATCATTATTCTTATTCTGTTACCAGAGGATGCGATCGTATCATACCAGTAGACGTATACGTACCAGGATGCCCCCCAACTGCAGAAGCTTTATTATATGGCGTAATGCTGTTACAAGAAAAAATAAAAAACAAACAAATAAAGACAATATCAAGAACATGAATAAAACGCTAACCGCAATATGCAACAAAATAAAACAACAGTTTGCTCAAGATATTGTGGCGATTGATTCTGCATTGGGTGAAACAGTTATTAAGATCAACCCTAAAGTACTATCCAGTTTAATGCTGTATATACGGGATGAACATGATATGGAATTTAAGCAACTGATTGATATCTGTGGTGTTGATTTTCCGGCCAAAGAACAGCGATTCGAAATAGTATATAATGTCCTTAGTTACCGCAAAAACTGTCGATTACGATTTAAAATCTCTATCGACGAAGGTTATATAGTACCTTCTATTGCCAAGGTGTATAACTGCGCAAACTGGTATGAACGGGAAATATGGGATATGTTCGGAATAAAGTTCACCGATCATGATAATTCTACCAGAATATTAACCGACTATAATTTTTCCGGACACCCATTGCGCAAAGATTTTCCACTAGTGGGTTATGTCGAACCACATTATAGCACTACAAAACAACAAGTAGTGTACGATAAGGTAAAATTACCACAAGAATACAGAGACTTTGATTTTCTTTCCCCGTGGGATGGAAATAACAAGCAAAAAATAGACCTACCAGGCGATGAAAAGGCATTCGTAGACAATCATGAATAACGAAATAATTGATAAAAATAAAAACATATATCAAATTAACTTTGGCCCACAGCATCCTGCGGCACACGGAGTGCTGCGTTTAGTCCTTGAATTAGATGGAGAAATGGTAGAGCGCGCTGATCCCCATATAGGCTTCTTACACCGTGGAACAGAAAAGTTAATTGAACACAAAACTTATCTACAAGCAATGCCATATTTCGATCGCTTGGATTATGTGTCCCCTATGGCACAAGAACATGCATTTGCCTTAGCCGTAGAAAAACTTCTTGGTATTGATGTACCTTTAAGAGCGCAATACATACGAGTAATCTTTGCTGAAATATCAAGGTTACTAAACCATATTTTAAATATTACCACTTTTGCCTTGGATGTCGGGGCCATGACCCCGTTATTATGGGGCTTTGAAGAACGAGAAAAATTGATGCGTTTTTATGAACAAGCCTCTGGTTCCCGCATGCACGCCAATTATTTCAGACCAGGTGGAGTAGCGCAAGACGTTCCAGTAGGTTTATTGCATGATATTTTGTCTTTTCTGGCCGATTTCCCTAAATTCATTACTGATCTAGAAAATTTATTAACAGATAATCGCATCTTTAAACAGCGCACTGTTGATATAGGGATAGTATCACCAGAACAGGCATTCAACTGGGGTTTTACAGGTCCTATGCTGCGTGCTTCTGGTGTAGCATGGGATTTACGCAGAACACAACCATATGATATCTACGATAAGATTGAGTTTGATGTTCCAGTAGGATCAAATGGTGATTGTTATGATAGATATCTAGTACGCATAGAAGAAATGCGTCAAAGCATCAGTATAATTACCCAATGTATCACTAATATGCCTTCGAATGGTCCGATCAAAACCACAGACAGGAAAGTATCACCACCCCCACGAGAAGAAATGAAAACTTCTATGGAAGCAATGATTCACCATTTTAAATTATATACCGAAGGATACCACGTACCAGCAGGAGAAACCTATACTTGCGTGGAAGCACCAAAGGGAGAATTTGGTGTCTACCTAATAGCAGACGGCTCGAATAAACCATACCGTTGTAAAATAAGGGCTCCAGGATTTGCATTTATACAAGGATTGGATTTTATGGCCAAAGGACATATGCTAGCTGATATTCCCGCAATTATTGGTTCGATGGATCTTGTTTTTGGAGAAATAGACAGATGATTAATAAACAATTACAACCCTCTAAGCACAAATTCCAGTTTTCTGCACAAGAATTAAAACAAATAGATAAGATAATTGCAAAATATCCCGAAGGAAAACAAGCAAGTGCAGTAATGCCAGTCCTAGACTTGGCCCAAAGAAAAAATAATAATTGGTTACCAAAAGAAGCAATAGAAGCCGTTGCAGACCTATTGCACATGCCTGTTATAAAAGTATGGGAAGTAGCTAGCTTTTATTCGATGTATAATCTACATCCAGTTGGTAAATATCATATACAAGTATGCCGTACCACGCCTTGTTGGTTAAAACAATCCGATAAAATAGTTAATACATGCAAAGAGCATACCGATACTAATATTAACGAAACTTCACAAGATGGAATGTTTACCATTTCAGAAGTCGAGTGCCTTGGTGCCTGTGTCAATGCCCCAGTGATGCAAATTAACGATGACTATTACGAAAACCTTGATGAGAATAAAGTAAAAAACATCATAAACGACTTAAAAAAACATAATAACAAAGGCTAATTACTGTTGCATAATATTATTTTTCATAATTTACATGGTAAAGAAAATTGCTCTCTTACAGCCGCTAAGCAAAGAGGAGACTGGAATAATACAACCGATATTATCGATAAGGGACAAGAGTGGATTATTAATGAGATTAAAGAATCTGGTCTACGGGGCAGAGGTGGTGCAGGATTTTCTACTGGGCAAAAGTGGTCATTTATGCCTCAAGACTCATCAACACCTTCATATTTAATAATTAATGCCGATGAAAGTGAACCAGGAACTTGTAAAGACAGAGATATCTTACGATATGAACCACATAAATTAATTGAAGGAGCATTAATAGCAGGATACGCTATTGGAGTGCATACAGGGTATATTTATATCAGGGGAGAATTTTATAATGAATATAAAATTCTACAATCTGCTATAGATGAAGCATACAAAGCAGGATTACTGGGCAATAATGCCGCACAATCTAAATGGAAATTTGATTTACATATCCATCGCGGAGCAGGAGCATACATTTGCGGTGAAGAATCAGCCCTGATACAAAGCTTAGAAGGGAAAAAAGGATTACCGAGGTTAAAGCCACCATTCCCAGCCAATTGCGGGTTATATGGGTGCCCTACTACTGTCAATAACGTAGAAAGCATCTCGGTAGTGCCAACTATTTTGCGTAAAGGTGCTAAATGGTTTGCCAATATTGGTACCAAAGAAAGCACGGGCACCAAAATATTTTGTATCTCTGGACATGTGAACAAACCATGTAATATAGAAACTCCTTTAGGAATTTCGTTAAAAACCTTAATCGAAAAATATGCCGGCGGTGTGACGGGAGGATGGGATAATTTATTAGCAGTAATACCAGGTGGGTCTTCTGTGCCAATTATTCCAAAGGAGATTTGCGATACAATTACCATGGACTTTGAAAGCTTAAAAGACTCTAATACCGCACTTGGTACAGCTGGAATAATTGTCATGGACCAAAGCACAGACATAGTTGAAGCCATTGCACGATTATCCCATTTTTATATGCATGAAAGTTGTGGCCAATGTACACCTTGCCGCGAAGGAACAGGTTGGATATACAAACTGATGCAAAAAATACTCTCTGGTAAAGCAGAGACAGCAGATGTGGAAAAATTAGAAAAATTAACATATCAAATAGAAGGCAATACCATTTGTGCCCTAGGAGACGCTGCAGCATGGCCAATCCAGGGATTATTACGACATTTCAAACATAAAGTAATTGAGAAAATTTAACCAGAGCATAGCAATGAAAACAATCAAAGTTGTTGTAGATAATGAGGAAGTAACTGTTCCAGAAGGATTCACCGTCTTGCAAGCAATCCAGCAACATACCGATACGGAAATACCCGTGTTTTGCTATCATCCTAAACTTGATATAGCAGGAAATTGTCGCATGTGTTTAGTTGAAATAGAAAAACAACCCAAACTGGCCGCCAGTTGCGCCATGCCAGCGATGGACGGCATGGTCATTTCTACTAAATCTGACAAAGTACAACAGGCAAGAAAAGATAATCTAGAGTTTTTATTAGTCAACCACCCTCTAGACTGCCCCATTTGTGATCAAGGCGGTGAATGTGACTTACAAGACATAACTGTAAATTACGGTATTGGTTATAATAATTTTAATGAACAAAAAAGAGCAGTACCAGACAAGTACATGGGACCAGTTATAAAAACTTTTATGAACAGATGTATCCACTGTACAAGATGTATAAGATTCTCAGAAAAAATTGCTGGCACTAATGAACTTGGGGCAATCTCCAGAGGAGAACATACGGAAATCACCAGCTATATTAACCAATCAATTAACTCTGAATTATCAGGTAACTTAGTCGATATTTGTCCTGTAGGCGCTCTGACATCAAAACCGTATTCTTACCAAAATCGCTCTTGGGAATTAAAACGTACCCAATCAATAGATGTATTAGATGCTGTAGGTAGTAACATAATTGTGAATAGTCATAACAATCAAGTGAAAAGGATACTACCACACACTAATGATGAAATTAATGAATGCTGGATATCTGATAAAACCCGTTATTCATGTGATGCATTGGGATTGCAACGATTAGATTCACCATATATCAAAAAAAATGGTAAATTACGCAAAACTTCTTGGTCAGAGGCACTAGACCTTATTGCACAAAGAATTCAAACCAATAAACCACAAGAATTTGCCGCATTAGTAGGTGAATTAACAGACTGTGAAACAATTGCCGCTATTAAAATATTTATGGATAATATTGGCTCTACGCATTACAATAATTCTGTCAGTGATACAAATCTATATCCAGACAAACAGGTACATGGTTTCTTTAATACCTCTATCCAAGGAACAGAACAAGCAGACTTTTGTTTACTCATAGGAGCCAATATACGCTCAGATGCTGCTATGATTCATACAAGATTACATAAAAGATTTATTGAACAGGGATGTCACATTGCCTATGTTGGTGGTGCGATTGATAGTAACAGAAATTTTACTTTCCCCTACGATGATTTAGGCGATAGTACACAAGTATTAGAACAAATATTACACAACTCTCACCGGCTTAACGATGTAATATCTAATGCAAAAAAACCAATGTTAATTGTGGGACATGACGCCTTACAACACCCAAATGCCCAAGCTATATTATCGTATGCAGCTAATATTGCAGAAAAATATGGCTTTATCACAGCTGATTGGAATGGCTTTAACATATTACATAAACATGCTTCTATCCCTAATAGCCTAGCTCTGACCCTTAAAGGCACTAGCACGCACGACATTATACAAATGTGCCAAACCAAAAAAATTAAAACTATATATTTACTTGGAGTAGATGAAATTGCCTTCGATAAATTACAAGATACGTTTATCATATATCAAGGTCATCATGGCGATAAAGGCGCAGAAAATGCTGACGTCATATTACCAGTAACAGCCTATACAGAAAAAAATAGCACTTATGTTAATACCGAGGGACGAGTGCAATATACCAGAAAATGTATCGAACAAATCCCTAATACCAAAGAAGACTGGCAAGTAATACAAAAGCTCTCTTTAATGCTTAACCTTAATTGTCCATATGATACCTTTGCTGACTTACAAAAATGCATGCAAAATATGAATAATATTTTTTCTAGACCGTATATCTTGCACAATCTAAATTGGCAATCGATACCTTTGCAACAACTTAATCCCAAGCACCACATCCTACCACCATCAAAATTTGAATTTTATATGGACAATATAATCAGCAAAAACTCGCCGACTATGGCCCTATGCAAAAAAGAATTGTACGATCAGAATAGCTCGTAAGGAACCAGATAATGACAGAATTAATGCAAGCTAACATTATACATGCGCTATCAATACTGGCTAAAGTATTGCTTATTATACTACCGCTATTATTAAGTGTAGCTTATCTAACTTATACCGAACGAAAAGTCATTGCATATATGCAACTAAGAAAAGGACCAAATTCCGTCGGACCATTTGGCTTATTGCAACCATTTGCAGACGCCATTAAACTAATGCATAAAGAAATCATCATTCCTGATCGTGCTAATCCTTTATTATTTCTACTGGCACCGGTGATTACATTTACATTATCCTTGCTGGCTTGGTCTGTTATTCCTTTCAGTGAAAACATGGTACTAGCCAATATAAATGTAGGTATATTATTTTTACTGGCGATTACTTCCTTGGAAGTATACGGTATTATTATCGCGGGATGGGCAAGTAACTCGAAATATGCCTTATTGGGCGCTATTCGATCAGTGGCACAAATGATATCTTACGAGGTATCAATGGGAATAATTATCGTTAACGTACTGCTCCTTGTTGGATCATTAAACCTTATTGATATTGTGCAAGCACAACAAGGTCTTTGGTTTGCCGTTCCTTTGTTCCCTATGATGATTATATTTTTTATCTCAACCCTAGCCGAAACAAATCGCGCACCCTTTGATTTACCAGAAGCAGAAGCAGAATTAGTCTCGGGATATAATGTCGAATACTCCTCTACTCCATTTGCATTATTTTTTCTTGGCGAATATTCTAACATGATTCTAATGAGTGCAATGACTACTATCTTATTCTTGGGTGGATGGTTACCTCCATTTGATTGCACACCTTTTAATTTGCTACCAGGATTTATATGGTTTGCCTTAAAGATATCATTTATTTTATTTTTATTTCTATGGGTAAGAGCGACATTACCTAGATATCGTTACGATCAATTAATGCGCCTGGGGTGGAAAGTATTTTTACCATTTTCACTTATATGGTTTTTACTAACGGCATTTTTTCTAATGTATATAAAGTAGTTATGTAGCTAAGTTATAAATATGATAGAATAAAATGAAAAATAAATTAAGAACGTTGCAAAATAAACTATGAAATACTTACTGACCAAAATTAAATCTTTTTTATTAATAGATATTTTGTCGGGGATGTGGCTGACTTTGCGTTATTTATTCAAACCTAAAGTAACGCTTAATTACCCCAATGAAAAAGGGTTTTTAAGTCCTAGATTCCGCGGTGAACATGCGTTAAGAAAATATGACAATGGCGAAGAACGATGTATTGCCTGTAAACTTTGCGAAGCGGTATGCCCCGCGCAAGCAATCACTATTACTTCTGCACCAAGAGAAAATGACCATAGCAGAAGAACTATACAGTACGACATTGATATGACCAAATGCATTTATTGTGGATTATGCCAGGAATCATGTCCTGTTGATGCCATTGTCGAAGGACCTAATTACGAATTTGCTACCTCAACTCATGAAGAACTTTTATATGACAAAAGCAAATTACTACAAAACGGCGATAAATGGGAAACTTTATTGCATTCCAATATTCTAGCAGATAAAAAATACCGTTAGTACCAATTAAATATACAACAAAATGCTACAACCTAGCCATTGATCATTGGTTGTTAATCTTCCAGACTAGTATTCTCATAGAACATCGTCTTCGGTGTTTACTTATACTTTAAAAAAGGTAGAATCCATATCACTTGCAGATAATTAATATAGCATTAATTGTTTGAGCGTATCTTTTGTTTTCTAAAACAAGTGTATTTTAGCGTTGCGTTTACAATATGTGAAAAATTACAATATCGTTAATTTTGTAATTGGACACGACATAGTGATTTTATTTGCAACATAGTAAAAAAGCCTTTTTTATTATCAATAACCAAATAAAGCACTATATTAGATTTAAAAGTAATATAAAATAAGTACGGTTACATAGGTTGACAATTGGCGATACAAAAGCATCAAATAGGACACAGATCCAGATTAAGAGAACGTTTTTTACTAGGTAAACTAGAATCAGTTGCAGAATATGAATTGCTAGAAATGATACTATTTTCTGCTTTTCCGCGGGGCGATGTTAAACCTCTTGCAAAAAGCTTACTAAAAAAATTTAAAAGTTTCTCTGGGGTAATTAATGCCTCAGAAAGCGAACTATCACAAATAAAAGGTATGGGCACCGCCGCAATTGCATCGATAAAAGTAATCCAATCTTCCTCCCAAATATTGTTAAAACATAAAGCGGAAAAAGGATTACAACAATCGACCCTACAACAAGTAATTGATTATTGTAAGGTAACTATGGAAAACCTAAGAATAGAACAACTTAGACTACTATTCCTTGATAAAAAAAATCAACTAATTCTAGAAGAAGTGCAACAAGAAGGCACCGTTGACCATACCCCAATCTATACCAGAGAAGTAATTAAACGAGCATTAGAAGTAGGAGCATCTGGAATCATTATTGTCCATAATCACCCAAGTGGCGACCCTACTCCGTCACAGTCTGATATTGTTGCCACAAGAGATATTAAATCAGCCTCAGAAAAATTAGACATTAAAATATTGGATCACATTATAATAGGTAAAGGAGCATATATTTCTTTTCGACACAAAGGTTTGCTATAAAACAACAGAAACTGTAACTCATTTTACCCTCTTTATAACCTATATACTACGAATAAAATATCCTGCTTAAAGTCACTATTAATTCTACTATAGATAACTAAATAAAAATTAAATAAAATTTTATAAAAGTGTTTATGTTAACTATTTATTATCATATTTAATTTAGCCTTGTTGATATAGAAAGTTATATTAAAAAAAGCTTTGTATTTAATGGTTATTACGTTAGAACTATAAGCAGAAAGCATGGTTACAACATGAGCGATTTAAACAGTAGGAACTCGACATTACATTGTTCTTTTTGTGGTAAAAGCCAAAACGACGTAGTAAAATTAATTGCAGGTCCCAACGTATTTATATGCGATGAATGTGTTGACCTTTGTCTTGACATTATTACGGAAGAAGAAAATGCTAATCCAATTAAAGAACAAGACAATAAAATCCCCGCACCACAAGAAATAAATAAGATATTAGATGATTATGTCATTGGACAAGACGTAGCTAAGAAAGTACTGTCAGTTGCTGTCTATAATCACTATAAAAGATTAGAAAATCAGAAAAAAAATTCTGATGTAGAAATTCAAAAATCTAATATATTACTTCTTGGGCCAACTGGATGTGGTAAAACCCTATTAGCGCAAACTTTGGCAAGAATACTAGATGTACCATTTACCATTGCCGATGCTACTACTTTAACCGAAGCAGGGTATGTAGGTGAAGACGTTGAAAACATTATTCTTAAATTATTACAGGCATCTGAATATAATATAGAAAAAGCGCAACGAGGAATCGTATATATCGATGAAATTGATAAAATTTCTCGTAAGTCTGATAACCCTTCCATTACCAGAGATGTTTCAGGGGAAGGTGTGCAACAGGCATTATTAAAAATTATGGAAGGCACTGTAGCTTCTGTTCCACCACAAGGTGGCAGAAAACATCCGCAACAAGAATTTCTACAAGTCGATACTACCAATATACTATTTATTTGTGGTGGTGCATTTGCTGGATTAGAAAAAGTTATTGCCGCCAGAGGTAAAGGTTCAGCTATTGGATTTGGTGCTGACATAAAAAAAGAAGACGATGCATCCGTGGGTGAATTATTAAATAAAGTTGAATCAGAAGACCTAGTAAAATTTGGCTTAATTCCAGAATTTATTGGTAGACTACCGATTATTACAACTTTGAATAATCTGGATCAAGAAGCATTAATCGAGATTCTACAGGCTCCAAAGAATGCTTTGACTAAGCAATACAGTAAATTGTTTGAAATGGAAGATGTTAAGCTAACTTTTAAGCAAGACAGCTTAAAAGCGATAGCTCAAAAAGCAATAGATAAAAAAACTGGTGCTCGAGGTCTACGTACTATTATGGAAAGTTTATTATTAGAGACTATGTACGACATACCTAGTAATAATGAAGTGAAAGAGATTATTATTAACTCCGAAGTAGTAAATCATAATAAAACACCATTAGCAGTTTATGCCAAAGATACACCAGAAAATATCGATAACAAAAAAACTAAAAATCGTGCATAAAGCGAATGCTATTGGTATATCATGATTTAAACATGATGAGATTGTACTGTTTGAAAGATAAAACCATCGATATAGACCGGCAATATCATCCACATCTGCAATTATAATGATCCAAGGTATCTAAATTAGACACTATATAATGCTTCATATTTTTAAACACAGCACAATAAATTGTTGCGTCATAACGCAAGAGTCACTAATTACAATATAACTATGAACCATTTATGGTTTTTTATATAAACAATACCATGCCAAGAACAAAGAGTAACAAACCTATTGCTTGATGGTAAACTTTACTATCTACAGGTTCGTATTATTTTACCAAACGACTAAATTACAATGCAAATTATTATTTGAAACAGCAAATTCACTATAAAATCACTACATTTTCAATAAAAGATCCTAACATATTAACAATCATCGTGCTGCAAAGAAAAACCACAGATATCAGCAAGAACAATAAGAATAGGCATCCGGTAAAAACCAGATGCCTGATATAAACTAGCGTAACTATATGATGTGAACAAGCTGCACTAAACGGTTCACTTTCTTAATCATATAAATAACATAACTAGTTGTCAGCTCCATCAGTTTCTCTACCTTGCGGATCAGTAACCTCACCCGGAGCTGCTAATAATTTTATAAAACTATCTAAATCGTCTGGCATACGCACTTTTATTGGATCCAAGACATCATCTAATTGCACATCATCAGCAACCTCGAAACCACGATATCTAAGCATATCCTGAACTGAAATAGTCACTCCGGCATTTTCATCGCCCAGTTTGTGCAAATCTTGCATATAATGTGCTGTTATAAAAGTAGACTTATTATTTACTACAGGACGACCCCCTAGCATAAATTCAGGAGGAAACTCTACATCAACAACAGAAATAAGCATTTTTTCAACAACATGATCCCATGCTAATTCTAAAACAAAATCATGCGCCCTAGGCGATTCTTTTTCCATTGCAACAGCCAATCTACCACTAGAAGTAAACAACCGTAATTTAACACGCACACCATCCAAGGGCATTGCATGACTAGTGTCTCCTTCTCCTGCTGAATCACTGTCCTGATCATGCATAAAACCATGCGCAACAATACTTCTCCACGGATTAAAAAACATATGTCTACGATGACAAGGCGTTTGATAATTTATTACTGCATATTTAGCAGCATACACTACCATAGCATCGTCATACTCTTGCATAACCTCTGGTATAATTGCTACGAAACCTGATTTCGCACATAAAAACGCAGAACACTTGCGCATGCCACTGTTACTATAATGACATGAATCTGCTAAAAGACGCTGCTCATAGTCCTGAACCGTATCAGCTCCTGAATTATGGAAATGAGATAGTACTGGCGGTAAAAAACTACTACTCTTGCGCGTTATGGCATAATCATCAGGGTTTAAAAGTTGAATTTCATCAGCGCCACAGGTAGGTCTCCTTGCCAAAATACGTGCAACAATTGCGGCTCTATCTATATCACTCTCGGCCCCTACCGCCAAGGATAACGTTGGTAAAAATATACTCATTACTATAAGTATAACGTTAAGTTTCTTCATCTATTATTCCTTTCACTACACAGTCAATCAGTTCCACATATTAAATTTACTGTCAACCAGAAAATAGCAGAATCACATTCAAAAACTGAAATTGATTTGCAATCACTTCGCAACAAGAACTCTTATACCCCTATCAATAGTTTTTTTCATTATAAATATCCTCAGCTCTTGTAATAAATGATTTAATCATCACATTAGTAAGCTGGTGATAAATAGATTTTGTGATCGTATTGAATAGAAAGTTATTAAATTCAAAATTTAAATAAAAATCCACTTTTGAACCATCAGTAGTATTGTGGAAAACCCAACGATTGTGTAAGTTTTTAAATGGACCTTCGATATATTGCGCCTCAATATATTGATTTTTTTTAAAGGTTACTTTGGATAAATAGCTTTCATTAAACATTTTATAACCAATGGTTAATCGGGCATAAAAACAACTTTCATTGCGGGTAATAATTTTAGCATTACTACACCATGGCAAAAAATCAGGATACTGTTCCACATCAAGAATAAGATCATATAACTGTTCTGCACTAAAAGTAGTAGTTTTAGTTTCTGTAAATATAGGCATTATCTATTATCCGCACTTTTTCTATTGGCTCGTAATTTTTTAAAATCATCTCCTGCTAAATAAGAGGACCTGGTTAACGGAGTTGATGATACCATAAGAAACCCTTTACCACGCGCCATCATAGCATATTCTTCGAATTCATCAGGATGCACATAACGCTGTACTTTATGATGCTTCACAGTTGGTTGTAAGTATTGTCCAATCGTTATAAAATCTACCCCTGCTGCTCTGAAATCATCCATTACTTGATAAATTTCTGCTTTGGTTTCACCTAAACCTACCATTAAGCCAGATTTAGTAAATATCTTATTCGACAATTGTTTGGTACGATATAGCAAATTTAAAGAATGGAAATACCGCGCGCCTGGTCTTACCACAGGATAAAGCGAGGGTACCGTTTCTATATTATGATTAAACACATCAGGATTAGCAGATAACACGATATTTAACGCGTCTTTCTTATGCTGAAAATCTGGCGTTAACACCTCTATCGTAGTCCCAGGCGTAGCAGAACGTATAGCATTTATAGTATCGGCAAAATGTTGCGCCCCACCATCCTCTAAATCATCCCGATCAACCGAAGTAATCACGACATGCTCCATACCAAGGCCAGACAAGGCATTAGCAACACGCTCTGGCTCGTGCGGATCTAATAAATCTGGACGACCAGTAATAATATTGCAAAAACGACATGCCCTGGTGCACACACTACCCAAGATCATAATAGTAACATGCTTTTTTGCCCAACATTCACCTATATTAGGGCATGCAGCTTCAAAACAAACCGTATTTAATTTTTTTTTGGCTAATAACTCAGCCATGGCCACGTATTCCGCTGAATTTGGCGCTTTTACTTTTAACCAACTAGGCTTTACATTATCAGGCATATAAGATTTATTATTATTTCTTTATAATTATGTATCTCTTCAATGATAGTAAGTTTCAAATATCAATATTGCACGAAGAATACAATACTGACCCAAACTAATATCCTTTAATAACAAAACGTACGTTTATGTTACAACATGTTTAAATATTTGTAATCTGCTAATTACTTTTACCAACGATTTATTTATTGACATATTCCCCCTATTTGATAGCTTTAACTCTTGTGCAAAATGAAATATGTAAAATGAAAGTATTCGAGTCCTTTGGTATGCCCAAAGGTATTATAGCAATCGGGCTAATTACTATGCTAATGAATATTTCTACTGTCATAGTTTTTAGTCTGTCTCCCATATACCTTACCACAGTTCTAGGCGTAAGTACTGCAAATATAGGTATAATAGAAGGAATAATTGAATTTATCTCATGGATTACCAGAGTATTTGCTGGAATAATAAGCGATGCATTGCGCAAAAGAAAACCATTACTGATGATAGCAATACTCGCCACATGTATAGCAAGATTCATATTTGCTTTCGCCAATAAAACTATCGAAGTCTTTACTTCGAGATCATTAGACAGAATTGCTAACGGATTACAAGCGTCTCCTCGGGATGCTTTGATAGGAGATATCACTCCAAAGCAACAAAGAGGAGCAGCATACGGAATGCGCCAAAGCCTTGGTATGCTTGGTTCTGCTTTGGGCGCTATAATAGCTTTCTTTATGTTATACCATCAAGCTGATAACTTTTCTCCGGTGTTTAAGATAGCGGCAATACCACCATTATTTGCCTTAGTGATTATTATATTGTTTGTACATGACAAACAATTAAGTAGTAAAACAACAACCGGGAAACTCAACCGAAGATTTAATTTTGGCCAAATAAAAACACTCAATACACAATATTGGAAGATTATCCTATTAGGCTTCGTATTTATGTTATCTAACTACAGCGGTGCTTTTATAATTTTGCATGGTAAATCTATAGTAGAGCTTAACACCATTGCCCCTGCTATTATGATTGTACAAAATACTTGTGCTATGGCAGTAGCATACCCGATTGGTAAAATATTTGATAAATTAAGTCATAGAGCCCTAATTTTATTAGGATTTAGCACCGTAATTGTTGCAGATTTAATCTTTGCTTCTTCTCATTCTTTGTACACGATTCTGCTTGGCTCTGCGGTGTGGGGAGTGCAAATGGGAGTTAATCAAAGTTTACTTAATGCCAAATTATCCTCTGCTACTAACAAAAATAATCGTGGCACAGGATTTGGTATATTTTACATCACTATTGGTAGCGCAATTCTAATATCAAATACAATAGTAGGCAAAATAGCCCATACTGCAGGTCTAAATAATGCCTTTTATTATAGCATCGTTATGGCTTGTCTAGCTGGACTCTTAGTACCATTATTAATAAGGGACAATGACTAAGGAAACGGCTTTATAGCAGTTATAATTTAGTGATATATTACACACAGTATATGATTGCTAACAATGCTAACAAAATAACAACTAATTATATTGATTTAAATACAAAGGATACAATATGTTCAATACAGATGTAGTAATCATAGGGGCTGGCCCTGTTGGTCTATTTGCTATTTTTGAATGCGGCATGATGAAATTAAAGTGTCATGTAATTGATACCTTAAAAGAAGTAGGTGGTCAATGTACGGCCTTGTACCCCGAAAAACCTATATATGATATTCCAGGATTTCCTACAATAGATGCAGGTGATCTGATTAAAAATTTAAAAAAACAAGCAGCCCCATTTTTACCTCAGTACCATCTGGAACAAAACGTTTTATCTATTACCAAACAAGAAAACGATGAATGGTTGGTCACAACTTCTAATAATACTATCATTCAAACCAAGATTATCATTATCGCAGCTGGTGTAGGTACCTTTGGTCCTCATAAACCTCCACTAGCAAATATAGAACAATATGAAGAAAATTCTGTACATTATTTTGTACATGATAAAAGCATGTACAAAGATAAAACTATCGTGATTGCCGGTGGGGGTGATTCTGCGGTTGATTGGGCTATCTCATTAGCAAAAATAGCCAAGAAACTTTACGTTGTACACCGTAGGGATAATTTTAGAGCCGCCCCAAGTAGCGTAGATCAACTACATGAACTACACAAAACACAAGACAATGTTGAACTGGTCATTCCATATCAATTACATGCGTTAAACGGTGATAACGGTTATCTGTCTTCGGTAGTTGTGCAGGATTTTGATGGGAATAAAAGAACTATCGAGACAGAGTTTCTGTTACCATTTTTTGGTCTTTCAATGAATCTTGGTCCTATAGCAGAATGGGGACTAAACCTAGATAAAAAACACATTACAGTCAACCCAACAACTTCGGAAACTAGCGAAAAAGGAATTTTTGCTATCGGTGATGTCGCAACTTATGATAATAAGCTAAAATTAATTTTGTGCGGTTTTGCCGAAGCAGCCCAAGCAGCACATAAGGCAAGAGAAATTATTCATCCCAATGAAACATTCCATTTTGAATACTCCACCACCAGCGGTATTCCTAAATAATGCTAAAACGCTATAAATAAAAAGACTAAAAATCTTGGTGACATCTATATGCACTATTACATGGTGCTGTTAATCCTGTATCAATCTAGAGATACACTGTCTCGTCATATAATAATCAATAGCTTAAGATACAGTAATTACTAACTTTGCACCTTGCGTAACCTTACCAAAAATTTGTTTCTTTGTTCTAAGGTATAATAAAGTGGTAACAACCTTCTAAAATGGCAATGACCGTGCCTAACAAAAATTGTTGGAGTATTGTCAAATACTTGATAATCTTCACGCACACCATGAAAAGTTTCACTATCATGGTAAATTACTAGATTTCTCTTAAAATGAAACCTAGCAATGTCTTGCAATTGCATATTAGATGCCAAGGATCCTCCTCGTAGGCTACGCAATTCTTTTTTACTAGTCCAAACCCATTTTTTTCCTGCAATTGGCTCTAAAATATCACATCCACTTTTCCTGGTAAGGCACATAACATAGAAAGCACAATCACCATTACCAGTAACATCTATGGTTTCAAATAACAATGGCGAGGACACTACGGGTTTAAAACCCGCACATACTGTAACCGGTGTTCTTTTACGGGATAACGCAGGAAATGCAGATAACATTGCCTTTGATCTAGCTATTGTAGCCTTATCTATATGCAAAAAATCTGGTTGCTTCTTAATAAGTAGTGTAGCCAGTTGGTGTCTAGTTATTGTATACAAACCTTTACTGGTATTCATAGCGGCATCCACATTATAAATACTAGCGGCAAATATTCGTAACCATACCTCATTATTCACTGGTACAGCAGAAAGCTCAAAACTCAATAAATTATCCATTCTGTCATAGGCTACAACAGTTACCTTAGAACGCAGTGCAGGCTGACCTTGACAAAACTCATCACTGGATAAATAGCCAACTATATCATCTAAGCCAGTGTTACCTGGAGACACACCCCATCTTATCTCATCACACAAAGCAAGGGTATTAATTCTAAATTCCGCTACTTTTAAACCTCTCATCCTTGGGCGATATTTGGCTGGAAGCTTAGCAAATGCTTGTACCTTTGCTCTGTCCACTACCGTTATAATCTCGTCAGGTAAATCCACAGAGCATACCAAGGATGGCGCAATTAAAACAATAATAATGCAATACAAACTGACCAATAATTTTGACATATAACAACCTCAAAGAATAAAGGAATGGTAATACAAAATCTCTGAAACATCAACTTTATTGACAAAATGCACTGAAGAAATTATCAATAAATAACATTTCATACTTGCAGCCAACACAACATATCACCTTTGTCCCACACCGTTGCAAAGTATACTTTGAAGCAACATAAAAATATCAATTTATGCAATCAAACAAAAAAACCGGTAAACTTTGCAATAACGTAGTAATTCAAATATTATGTGCTGTACGTTAATCATATATCCTATAATACTTTCTGTATTGATGAAAAGGATATAAAAACAATCCCAATTTTCTTAAGATATCATTAATACTTTAGTTGTATGAATATGTAATATATTATTGGAACAATCGATGAAAAAATATTTATTTACAGCCTTGATTTATTTATCCAGTATTGGATTTTCTTATGCTGCTATGAAAGTAATTTGTCCTGCATCATATCACAGAGCAAACAGGATATTCTCGATTAATCCGGCAGCAAAAAGCAATAGTAATGCTCTTAGATGCACAGGGTGTAATTTAACTTTTTATTTTGATGGCCTGAAACATGAAGAACTAATGCAACCAGGAACTACACGGATAGTAGATTTTGACCATAAACGTGATAATAAAAAGCTAATCGCCTTGTCTCTTAGGTTATCAATCCCTAGAAAACATAAAGAAATTATCTTTGATAGTGGCAAAAATCTTCTAGAACAGTCACGACAAGGGTTCCATAAAATTTCATCTCCGTCGATAGCGCAAAAACAAATTATGCTACAATTATTAAACACAGTACAATAGGCTAGATAGCACATCTAAACGCTAACGACAATCTACCCAATATCAATAACCATATAATTGACGTAATTGATAATTGATTGCACGCATAAGTTATCAATGCAGGATTCATTAGTACGCCAATTTGCACAATTAAACCATTTTCATTACGCCAACAGTATTTAGAAAATTTAGATGGATAATATTAGCCAGCACTAATATAACTTATAGTCTCGTCTTTATCAAACAAACGTAATAAACATTTTGCCGCACGACCCTGTTCTGTCTTGCTAAGTAATGGATCCAATTCGACCAATTCTTTTGCCGCTATAACGGCCTCACGCAGTAAATCCTTATGCACGGACCAGTCAACAAACCGAAAGTTAGGTAAACCACTCTGTTTTAAACCCAGAAATTCACCGCCACCTCTTATTTTCCAATCTTCTTCTGCTATTGCAAAACCATCATTACTATTTTTTATAATTTGCAACCTCGACTGCCCTACTGTGCTTAGTTTAGCATCATATAGTAATATACATGTGGCGTCTTTATCACCACGACCTATTCTGCCTCGTAATTGATGCAATTGCGCTAACCCAAAGCATTCGGCATGCTCAATAACCATAATTGTTGCATCCTTTACATCAACACCTACCTCGATAACTGTCGTCGCAACAAGCACTCTTATCTTACCATCTACAAAGCTGCGCATAATATCATTTTTTTCCTTAGGTTTCATTTTACCATGTAAAAATCCGACTTTATCACCAAGGTGACCTGATAAAAAATTGAATCTTTCTTCGACGGCCGCCAGATTAATTAGCTCTGATTCCTCAACCAAAGGACAAACCCAATATATTTTATCTCCTTTATCTATTGCACGCTTAATACCTTCGACCACCTCTAACAAACGATCCAAAGATATAGTCTTAGTTTGTACAGTTTTCCTTTCCTTGGGCTTTTGATGCAATTGAATTGTGTCAAGATCACCATACGCCGCAAGCATCAAAGTCCTTGGAATAGGAGTAGCTGTCATTGATAAACAGTCAACATTTGCACCTTTATTGGTCAGAGCCAATCTTTGCCCAACCCCAAATCTATGTTGTTCATCAATAACAACAAAACCTAAATTCTTAAACGCTAACCCTTCTTGTATCAAAGAATGAGTGCCGAGCAAAATATCGATCTCACCATTAACAGACTGTTTATATACTCTTTCTTTTTTAACTTTAGAATCTTTACCGGTTAAAATTTCTATTTTAATATCAACAGCATCCGCCAACGCTTTGATGGAATTATAATGTTGAGTAGCCAAAATTTCTGTTGGTGCCATAAATGCTACTTGATAATTATTTTCAATAGCAATCAATGATGCTAAAAATGCTACTATAGTCTTACCACTACCAACATCTCCTTGTAATAGCCTATTCATTCTATCAGCAGAAGCTAAACCGCTCGCAATAACCTGCAATGCAGATAATTGATCCATGGTCAATTCAAAAGGTAAGTGACTTATTGCCTTGTCGTACAATACCCCATGTTTTAACTTGATAGATCCCTTTTGTACACTATGGTTATGCCTCACTAATTGCAAAGCTAATTGATTAGCGAATAATTCATCATAAGCTAACCTACTGCGTACAACTGAATTAGCAGATAAGTCATTATCATCCAGAGGGTTATGTATTTTTTTTATAGAATCAGACCAGTTATACCAATCATGATGTAATTGTAATGTCTTACTGGACAACCATTCTGGCACCTGGGGTAATTGTTGCAACGACCATTTCACAAGTTTTTGAATATTTTTTTGTACTATGCCGCTAGCAAGAGGATAATAAGGTTTATAACCAACCCATTCAGTCATAGTTTCTATATTACCTATATGATCTGGATGGGTTACTTGCCATTGTCCCTTGTATAGTTCTATCTTACCAGCAACTATATATGTATTGTCTAACAATAATAATTTGTTTAGATACCTTGTGTTAGCATTAAAAAATACCAAAGAAACCATATTATCACCGACAGAACCATATACTCTATAAGGTTGCCTAATAGTTTTGAATTTACCTGATGATTGATGTTGAATGACCTTTATTTTAAACACAACAGCATCACCGGAACAAACATCAGATAAATCATCAATTTTTTTACGGCAACAACCACCTGCTGGTAAGTGGAACAATAAATCTTTTATCTCATTACCGCCAAGTAGCTTTTCTAGATTACGACATACTGAATCATTCACACCATACAAAGATGTTACAGGTAAAAATAGCTTTTCTAACTCTACATCATACACAGTGTCACTTTATCCTTATTTTACAAATGGATTCGCAAATTTGGCTTTGTTTTGTAATTCTGCTTCTATACGAAGCAAACGATTATATTTACATACACGATCTGTACGTGATAAAGAACCTGTTTTAATCTGTCCTGCACCTACCGCTACAGCCAAATCTGCAATAGTTGTATCTTCTGTCTCTCCTGATCTATGAGAAATAACACATGCATAACCCTTACTTTGTGCTAAATTAATAGTCTTGATTGTTTCAGATAAAGTACCTACTTGATTTAATTTGACCAATATACTGTTTCCTAATTCTTTTTCTATCCCTATCTGTAATCGATTACAGTTTGTTACAAACAAGTCATCACCCACTAATTGACACTGACTATGTAACTCTTGCGTTAAAATTTTCCACCCTGTAAAATCATCCTCTGCCATACCATCTTCTATTGAGACTATCGGGTAATCTTTGACCAAACTAGCATAATAGTGTACCAGTTCATCACAAGATAAACGCTTATTTTCTCCAACCATATGATACAAATTAGTTTCTTTATCATAAAACTCATTGGCTGCAACATCCAAAGCCAAGGAAAAATCAACACCGGCTAAATATCCCGCTTGTTCACCTGCTAACATCAAAGCATCTAATGCTTCTTTAGCTGATTTAAACAGGGGTGCAAAACCTCCCTCATCACCAACATTAGTATTCAAATTCTTTGCTAGCAATACTTGCTTTAAAGCATGAAAAATCTCAACTCCCATCCTGACAGCATCAGAAAAACTCTTTGCACCAACCGGAATTACCATAAACTCTTGTATATCAAGCAATGAATCAGAATGGGCACCACCATTAATCAAATTCATCATTGGCATGGGTAATAAAAATTCCTTTGGTTCAACAATACTTCGATATAACGGCTTATCTTGCAATATTGCTTTTGCTTTTGCACAAGCTAAACTAACACCAAGCAAAGCATTAGCACCAAGACGAGATTTGTTCTCTGTACCATCTATCGCTATTAATAGATTATCTATATTATTTTGATCAAGAACGCTTTTTCCGAGAAGCTGAGGGGCAATAATATCACACACATTAGATACAGCTTTTAATACTCCTTTGCCTCCGAACCTTGTGGAATCATTGTCTCGTAATTCACAAGCTTCATAATTACCTGTCGATGCACCAGATGGAACACTAGCACATGCGTGATAAGTATTATTAACAGTTACCGCAACCTCAATAGTTGGATTTCCTCGAGAATCCAAAATCTCTATCGCAGACAAGCTGGTTATCTTTCCCATATGCATACCCATAAAATTATAGCTAGATTCTCGCATCATGATAAACAAATATCAATCAATAATTAAGACTGATTTAGGATAGGAAATGTTATCCACTTAAAAATTAGCAACCATATAATGCTACAACATGTGACATATCAAGTCACACCATACCAATATTAATATATGGTGCGTACCAACAGAAATCTCTGTTCGATCATCTGTATAATTGAACTGTTTAAGTAACTTAATACACATTAATACTACAGTGCAGCACAATTGGATCAAAGAACGTTTGGATAAAATTAATAGCACTTATTGCTAAAGTAAAGCTGAAAGAGCATCAACAGAACCAGGATTAACAATACTTAACTAATATCTGCAGCGCCATTTCTGTAGATTAACAAATAATGCATAAGTTATAATCGCATACCATATATATGGTTATATAAAGCTAATAATCAGACAACTACAACAATTCGATACAATATTAAATAGTATGATTAAAAGTTTTTTACTAACTTATCGATTGCCATTAGTCTATCTATTAATTTTGGCAAATCTTTTAGCTTGACCATATTAGGTCCATCACTAGGTGCATTATCTGGATCTTGATGAGTTTCCAAGAACAACCCAGCTATCCCCGTAGCAACTGCAGCTCTGGCCAATGGCTCAACGAAACTACGATCACCGCCTGTTGAACTACCTTTACCACCTGGCTGCTGCACTGAATGAGTAGCATCAAAAATTACTGGCTGTCCTGTTTTACACATGATAGGAAAACAACGCATATCATTTACTAATGTATTATAACCAAAGGAAGTCCCTCTTTCACAAAGCATAATATCTTTGTTACCAGTTGATAGAAGTTTATTAGCGACATTAACCATATCCCAAGGTGCCAAAAACTGTGCTTTTTTTACATTGATTACCTTACCAGTTTTGGCCGCAGCCAATAATAAATCTGTTTGACGACATAAGAAAGCTGGAATCTGCAACATATCAACTACCTTTGCTACTTGTGCACATTGCTCAGGCAAATGCACATCCGTCACAACCGGTAATGATGTTTTCTCTTTAATTTCTGCAAAAATATCTAATGCCTGTTCTAATCCAACCCCTCGATAAGCATTAATACTTGTGCGGTTTGCTTTATCAAAAGAAGATTTATATACTATGCCTATACCTTTCTGCTCAGATATTTCTTTAAGCGCAAATGACATTTCCAAGGCATGTTCTCTGCTTTCCAAGGCACAAGGACCGGCAATTAATGAAATAGGCATATTATTACCGAATACAACCTCTTGCGCCGTTTTATCCGATACTTTAACAATATTTTGCTCAACCATAATACCCCTCTTACTATTTTATATTGCTATATGCAGCACTAACAAAACTGGCAAATACTGGATGCGGTTTTGTCGGTTTTGATTTAAATTCCGGATGAAATTGCATAGCTAAAAACCACTTATGATCTTTTATTTCTATCATCTCTGGTAGCAAACCATCAGGCGAGAATCCCGAAAAAATCATCCCTTTATTTTCAAAATCAGTTATATATTTTTTATTTACTTCGTACCTATGTCTATGTCGTTCAATAATATTATCAGCTTTATACACATTATGCGCTAAAGTACCTTTGCCAAGGATACAATCATATCCACCAAGACGCATAGTACCGCCAATGTCTTGCGCATCATTTCTTGTCTCATCAACACCGTTCTTAACCCATTTAGTCATCAGGTGCACAACTGGTTCGGCTTTATTATCAAACTCTGTAGAGTTAGCATTTCGCATCTCCAGGACATTACGAGCAAATTCAATAACGGCTAACTGCATACCTAAGCATATACCTAAAAATGGTATGTTATTTTCGCGAGCATACTGTATAGCATACATTTTACCTTTGATCCCTCGTTCTCCATAGCCACCAGGAATTAATATACCACCCATACCACGCAAAATATTAGGCACCTCATTAAATTGCTCTAAGGTCTCAGCATTAATCCAATTTATATGCACATGTAACTGATTCGCTATACCCGCATGTGATAAGGCTTCTTCCAAAGACTTATAAGCATCTTTTAATTCAGTATATTTACCAATGACAGCTATCTCGATCTTATCCTTAGGATTTTTTACTTTATGCACAATATCATGCCACTGTTTCAGATTTGGTTTCGTAGTAGGCAAACTAAAATACTGACATACTTGTGTATCTAATCCCTTTTCTGCATATGAAATCGGTACCTCATATATCGATGACACATCCAACGCCTCGATTACTCGAGCAAAGGGAATATTACAAAATAAAGATAATTTTGTACGAGCATCTTCTGGAATAGGCACCTCTGAGCGGCACAATAAAATATCCGGCTGTATACCCATACTTTGTAATTCTTTTACTGAATGCTGAGTTGGCTTTGTTTTTATTTCCTTGGCACACTTGATAAACGGCACTAACGTTAAATGTAAGAATAAGACGTTACTGCGTCCAAAATCATTAGCAAACTGACGAATTGTTTCTATAAATGGTAAACTTTCAATGTCACCTACTGTACCACCTATTTCACAAATTAAAAAATCAGTATCCTGATCAACGTCAGCAATAATACGCTGTTTAATCTCGTTTGTAATGTGAGGAATAACCTGTACAGTCGCACCAAGATATTCTCCCTTGCGCTCTTTTGCTAAAACATTGGAATAAATTTGACCCGTTGATACTGCGTCTGTCTTTCTAGTATAGACATTGGTAAATCTTTCATAGTGCCCTAAATCAAGATCTGTTTCCGCACCATCTTCGGTCACAAATACTTCACCATGTTGAAAAGGGCTCATAGTCCCTGGATCAATATTCAGATACGGTTCAAATTTTTTAATTCTTATCTTGTACCCTCGTGCCTCTAACAAAGCGCCAAGACTACCCGCGGCTACTCCTTTTCCTAGCGAAGAAAGCACACCACCAGTAACGAATACTACACGAAAAGACATGACAAAACCTACAAATTAACAATAAAAACTTAAATCGCCGTTACATTCATCAATCACAATAACAAACACTACATCAAAAGATGCATGCAAACCTTTTACAAATCTGACATGTTAGTGCTATCACCTCAGATTTTATGATTTATAACACAGTAATTTTACAACCCATATATAACATAATCTTCCTGAACTACACAACTCTTACCAATGCTATCCAAAAAGAATCACAGTAACCACACAATTTAATAACTTAATGACAACATCACCTAGCTACTAAAAGCATATTGATACGAAAACAAATATAACAGTGATAGAGAACAAAAAGATAAAATATTACTTCTTGTTTTTAGCAACATCTGCCTGATTTGTACCAGATAGAATAGAACCAGACTTGCGTATCCCTTTAAAATTAATCGCCAATATTAAAGTCGATATAAAAAATAAAGTCGCTAAAACAGCAGTAATTCTTGTCAATAGGTTGGCACTACCTCTGGCATTCATAAAACCATTGCCGCCACCTATGCCCAAGGCACCACCATCGCTTTTTTGCAATAACACAAACAATATAAGTAATATTACTATAAAAATATGAAAACCTAACAAAACAGTGGTAAACATAACAACCTCTTCAAATTAAAATTACTACACATATATACCTAAACGCACCAAAAGACAATATATTCCATAGCATTGTGTCTGATGGTAATCCCTATAGAACACGCAAAATCCTAAGATGCAAAATACTTCTTATTCACCACTACATTATATTTGCTACGCAAATAATTGTGGTATAATCCAACTATATCTGACTTTACCAAATTATTTAGAATATTCTTAAATTCTTTTGTCTCTTGATTATTGAGTTTCTGTGGATACTCCACATGAGCAACCTTGACGAATAAGAAACTATCCACGTCACCTTGATCAATAGAAGATAATTTATCTACTTTACTTTTATTCTTCTTTAAACGCACAGGAACAACCGTATTACCATTTCTGTCCAGCATAAACAATCTCGATAAGCTAGAATGTGGAATATCATAAACCGCAGAATCTATTATCTCGTCACGCTTTGCCTTAAAACTAGTCAAACTCAATTTGTTTAAGGACGCAGTAGTAAGAAAGCTATTCTTATTGTTACTCAAATCATTCTGTAATCTAGTCACCATCTCTTTTACAGCAACCATTTTTTGTTTATGCACATATGCTTTTTTAACATTGTGCATTGCTTCATCAAAATTCATTTGTTTGGGCTTCACGACATCATGTACGTACACTATAAAAAACAAGTTCTTGCTTATTTTTGATTCTTCTGCAGTAGTTAGTTGCTCGGTTTCTGCTTGAAATGCGAATTTAGTAATTTCTTGGTCAATCCCTTGCATTGAGGCCTCAAGAAGACTGATAGATTTAAAACTCTTAAAACGAAACTTATGCTCTTTGGCAATATCACTCAAGGTATCACCATCTTCAAACTTGCTGAAAATAATATTGGATTTTTCCGTAACAATTTCTAATCTTTTCTCTTGTAGCAGTTTATCCTTTATAATCTTTTTGGCTTCCGCACTAGAAAAGTTTTTATATTTCGTATTCTTCTCAATTTTATATATTGCGTCCACATCACGTGGCGAAACAGTAACTTTTGCTTTATTAAGATCCAATATTACCGCATCAAAGGTTCTACGCTCAGAATCAATGAATTGCCTTGTATTCTTGCCATAATACTCTCGCAATTCTTCTCTAGATGGTGATTTATTATAGTTTAACTTGTTTGCATCTATCACCATTGCTTCAAAAGTACGCATTTGATTTTGCCATTGAAAAACTGGCTTCACAGCGATTGATGGCAACACTATTTGTCCAGTTAAAGCAGATATAACCCTAGATCGCAAAATATCTCTTTTTAAGTAACTCACATAATCTTTTTCAGATACGAAACCCATATTGCGAATAAAACGATCAAAAACTTCCTTGGAAAAATCTCCCTTAGAATCCAAAAATATTGCTTGTTTCTTGATAAAATTCACTACATAGTCGTCACTGACTGCTATCTTAAATTGTTCGGCCTCTAGTGCTATCAAAGAATCATTGATTAATTTTTCCAGAACTTCACGATCAAACCCCATCTCTACGGCTTGCTTAAAAGAAATGTCCTGGCCTGTTTTTACTTTTAAACTCAATAATGAACGGCCAAGCTCTTTACGTAGTTCTTGAATTGAAATTTTTCTGTTACCGACATTGGCTACGGTCATATCTCTTGACATACCAATCATCCGCAAACCGTCTTGCCCACCCCACAAAAACACAAAACTCAGCGCTAGTAACAAAAATAAAATCTTCGCAACAATACCGGAACTAGCTTTACGTATTCTTTCAATCATCTTTTAATTCTATTTTACTTTTCCACAACGAATTTACGTGATTGCCCTGCACATAACACGATTGACTAACATATCGATTGATACTACCCTAAAACTTGATTTATAACAAAGACTATTTACAAAAAAAGAGTAAAATTTATGTTGCAGCTCATAGATAGCCATTGCCACCTTAATTACTACGCCTCCGCTCAAGAACTTGATACAGTTATAAAAAGGGCACAAACCAACGGAATAAAACATATAATTAATATCTGCACCAAACTAGACGAAGCAGACAAAGTAACAGATATAGCGGACCAATATAATGACATCTTTGCTAGTGTAGGCATTCACCCCAATGAAGCCAAAACAGCATCAGCCGAGCAAACACCGGAACAATTATATGAATGGTTGATACAGTGGTGCAAACACCAAAAAGTAATTGCTATTGGGGAAACAGGATTAGACTATCATTACCAATATAGTGCACGTACTACGCAACTAGAATCATTTAAAATCCATATTCAAGCTGCAAAAACAACTGGTTTGCCACTGGTAATTCATACAAGATCTGCTGCGGAAGACACTATCAACACATTAAAACAAGAACAAGGCAATATCACCGGTGTTATTCATTGCTTTAGCGAGACTAAATGGCTAGCTGACAATGCAATGGACTTGGGTTTTTATATCTCGATACCTGGAATTATAACTTTTAAGAAGTCTGATGATTTGCGCAAAATAGTTGCAACTATTCCATTAGAAAGACTATTACTTGAAACAGACGCCCCTTTTCTTGCCCCTGTTCCATATCGTGGCAAACAAAATGAACCAGCATATATGATCAAAACTGCAGAACTGCTAGCAGAGTTAAAAAATGTATCCTTAACAGATATTGCAAAAGTTACGACTGCAAATTGCCAGAAACTTTTTCAAAAAGGTAAATTTTATGAATAACGCGTACGATGCAATGACTCCGATGATGCAACAATACCACAACATCAAGGAACAACACCAAGATTGCGTATTATTCTATAGGATGGGTGATTTTTACGAATTGTTTTTTGAAGATGCAATTAAGGTTGCCAAAGCATTAGATATCACTCTGACTAAACGAGGCAAAACCAACGGCCAAGACATACCCATGTGTGGCGTGCCATTTCATGCTTATGAAAACTACTTGGCCAGATTGGTAAAACAAGGATACAAGGTTGCAATTTGTGAACAAACTGAATCACCGCAACAAGCAAAAAAACGTGGACATAAGGCCGTAGTAAATAGAGAAGTGGTCAGAATTGTAACCCCTGGCACCTTAACAGAAGAACATTTATTGGACTCGAAAAAACATAACTTTCTGGCCTTGATATGTGATGATGAAACAACAAAGACCAAACGCTTAAGCTTTGCCGTAATTGATATTTCTACGGGAGAATTTTATGTTGAATCTTGTGACTATGAACAGTTGTCCACATTGATATCACGATCAAACCCCAGTGAAATGGTAATTCCAGAACGAATTCTAAATAACACAGAGCTATATGAAATTTTCAAAGAGCATAAAAAATATTTAACTATTTTACCGAATAGCAGATTTGACACTAAAAACTCTTCATCGCGTTTACAAGAACACTATCAAGTTAAAACATTAGATGGCTTTGGTTCATTTTCATCTAATGAGATAATGGCCGCAAGTAGTTTACTTGATTATGTACAACTAACCCAAAAAGGGGAAATGCCGCGTTTAACCACTCTGCAACGATTTATCCAGGGTGACTGTGTTAACATTGATGCATCCACCAGAAGAAATCTGGAATTAATTAAAACTTTATCAGGTGAATCTCAAGGATCATTACTAAATGCTATTGACCACACTTCTACCGCCAGTGGTGGAAGATTGTTATCTTTACACCTATCCTCACCCATGTGTGATAAAGAGTTAATCGAAAAACGACTAGATAAAATAGAATTTTTCATTAATAACTCCAGCATTAGAAATAAAATCTTTACTTTACTAAATGACTGTCCAGATATTGAAAGATCTATCAGTAGATTATGCGTAGGCCGAGGAGGACCAAGAGACTTAGCCGCTATACTACAGGGTTTGACAGCTGCACAAAATATTAAAACTATCTTGGCTAACAGTAGCGATATAGCTATTAAGACCGCCAACAATAGAATAAGCGACCAACAAGCCATTATTGACATCTTACGACAAGCTCTAAATATAGATAAACTACCATTACTTGCACGGGATGGAGGGTTTATTAAAGTCGGCTATTGCCAAGAATTAGACGAAATCATTAACATACGCGACCAAGGAAAATCTTTTATTATTGCCTTGCAAGATAAATATAGAAAAGAGCACAATATTCCTTCGTTGAAAATTAAGCATAATAACGTATTAGGGTACTATATAGACGTTACTAATACCCATATAGATAAAGTACCGTATGATTTCATTCATCGCCAAACCATGCCTAATTCCACCAGATACAGCACGGTAGAGTTAAATGAACTAGCACAGAAATTGTATAATGCTACCGAACAAACCACCCTTATAGAACTAAAGATATATGATGAGCTTGTTAATATTGTAATTGATAACAACGAAGAAATAGCCAGAATATGCCAAACTATCTCTGAAATTGACGTTGGAATATCACATAGTATCCTGGCCGTAGATTATAACTATTGCCGACCTATAATTACTGCTGATTTAGCAATGAACATCCAAGATGGCCGTCATCCAGTAGTAGAAAACTCTCTTCATGCACAAGAGAATGAACCATTTATTGCTAATGATTGCACTATTACTAATAACAATATTATTCTACTAACCGGACCTAATATGGCGGGGAAAAGTACTTTCTTGCGCCAGAATGCTCTAATAATAATTCTAGCGCAAATTGGCTGTTATGTACCTGCCACCTCTGCCACCATTGGCATAGTCGATAAATTATTCTCACGGGTAGGAGCTTCGGATAATCTATCAAAAGGCCACTCTACTTTTATGATAGAAATGATTGAAACCGCATTAATTCTGAATCAAGCTACAGAAAAATCTTTCGTCATCTTAGATGAGGTTGGACGCGGAACTTCTACTCATGACGGATTATCCATAGCTTGGGCTACTTTAGAGTATATTCATTCAACTATTAAATGTCGTACCTTATTTGCTACACACTATCATGAATTAACCGAACTTGATCAGGAACTAAAACATCTTAAATGCTATACTATGCAAATAAAAGAATGGCAAGATAAAGCCATTTTCCTTCATAAAGTAGTTAAGGGTAATGCCGCAAAGTCGTATGGTATATATGTCGCAAAATTGGCTGGTATTCCGCAACAAGTTATCAACAGAGCAAATAATATATTACAAAATTTAGAACAACTACAACCACCAACTAACGATAATTGGTCACTGTTTGACAATGATAATATGACGGAATCGACCATAACTAACGATACTATCCATACTAAAATAGTGGAGAAATTAAATACAATTTCTGTTGATGATCTATCACCACGAGAATCATTAGAATTAATGTATGAACTAAAAAGAATGATCTCGTGACTCAATGCACTTATCAGATGCTATAATTTAACTTCACGATATCATATTCTAATTCAATTAGGCTACAGGCATCTAAAGAGCAAAACAGCCTATTAATCCTGGCCAATATATAACATCAGCAGTAAGTATTTATACCTACGGCAATATATATTAAACTTTGCCAAACCAATACTTGGACCATAAATCACATTAGAGTTAAAAACACACTAGGAGTGAAGCAAGCTACAATCGTTTGATTAACAATTTATAGCTGCAGCGAAAATAGCTATAACCGCTGATTAAAGTTAAAAATGCTGCTACCCAAATACCTTTTAAGCCAATATCGTGCAATGGTACATTTGGTATTGAATCACCAGCAACTAAAAAACCTATACTAAACATCTGTATCGCAGTCTTCCACTTTGCGATTCTAGATACGGGTACATTAACATTTTGCTGTCCCAAAAACTCCCGCAACCCAGAAACTAAAATTTCTCTGCACACTATCACTACGCAAGGAATTAGATAAACACCAGATACCTTATTAAAACCGGCAAGCATGATAATAGTAGAAGCAACCAACAATTTATCAGCTAGAGGATCCAGAAAAGTGCCAAATGCGCTTACCCCTGTGGCTCTTGCCACCAGACCATCAAAATAGTCGGTTAAACAAGCAATAGCGAATAGTATAGCTGCCACAAGAAAACCAATTGGTTGATCAAAATAGAATAACCATGCTATTACGGGTATTAGCAATATTCTAATCATGGTTAATATATTCGCAAAATTACTTATCATTATTCCTATTGCTCGTGTATATAATTGTATATTACGTGCGCTAATTTTTTACTGACACCACGTACTTGTTGGATATCATAAATACTTGCTGCCTTTAATGCAATAACTGATCCAAAATATTCCAGTATTTTTTGCTTTCTGACCTTGCCCACACCAGGTATCGAATCAAATACAGACTTTAATTGCCGTTTGTTACGTTTAGCACGGTGAAAAGTAATAGCAAATCGATGCGCTTCATCTCGTAAACTTTGCAAATAGTACAATAATTTACGATCGGCAATCTTAAAACCATGCGGTTTATCTCTAGTAAAAAAAACTTCATTACCTGCAAATCTTTCTTTACCCTTGGCAATCGACAAAACTGGTACTTGTACATTGTGTTGTTCTAATACTGCTGTTACAGCACTATGCTGCCCTTTACCACCATCAATTAAAAATAAATCTGGTAAAGTATCGTGCTGAATACGACGCTCTAATGCTTCACGCATTACAGCATAATCATCATTATGTTTAATGTTGGTTGATTTCACGCTATATTTTCTATACGATTTTTTTTCAAATCCTTGCTCCCCTGCAACAATCATTGCACTTACCGCATCACTACCCTGAATATGGCTATTATCAAATACATCTATCCTTTTAATTTGCTTAATATTAAGTAATTGCGCCAAATTTTGTAATATTTCTATATCACTGATATCATTATCCAAATGAATATTAGCATTCTTATAGGCATTATCTATGATGCGCTTTTTCTTACCTTGTTTGGGACATTTAATCGATACTTTAACATTACTATATTTTTGCAAAGCATCACCCAAAGATTCCGGCATATCGATATTAAGATAAATATCTTTTGTAACCTTGGTACTCATATAGAATTGTAAAATAAAACTATTAAATACTTCGATATCATCCTGTAAAGCAATATCACTAAAAACAAAATTATGCGAAACGTAATTGCGATAATCTTTATAGAATACACCGCGTATACAAATCTTTTCTCCTATCCGGGCAAAGGCAAAAAAATCTGCTTCTTTTATATCACTAGTGTTAATATTTTGTTTAGTTTGGGTATACGCAATCGCATTAATCATATCACGCATTTTTGCAGCTGCTTCATAATTTTGCTGTGCGCTTTCTTTGTGCATACGAGTAATTAAAATATTTTTTACCTTTTCACTTTTTCCTTGTAAAAATAATTTCGCATTCTTGATGGAATCATTGTAATTATCACTCGTTACAAATGACACACAAGGGGCACTACAACGCTTAATATGATATTGCAAGCATGGCCTTTTCCTAGTTTTAAAATAGTGGTCGGTACAATTTCGTATTTTAAATATTTTTTGTACTGTTTTGATATAAGATTCAACATAATTTGCCGAAATAAATGGCCCAAACACCTGGGCATTTTTTACATTATCTGGCGCAATATTTCTTGTTTTATAAATCCTGGGGTATAAATGATCGGACAATATTATATGACTAAAAAACTTATCATCTTTTAATCTAATATTATATTTTGGCTGTTTACTACGTATTAAATTCGCCTCTAATAAGAAAGCCTCTACTTCAGAGTTGGTCACAATAAAATCTATATGATCTATTTCATTAACCATACGTTGTAATCTAATAGATAGATTCTTTATTATAGTGTAACTATTGACTCTTGCTTTAAGATTAATAGCCTTGCCAATATAAATTACGTCGCCATTATGATTGATCATTTGATAAATCCCCGGTTCACTGGGAAATGTAGCGATAGATTTTTTTAAACTAGATAACCTGTGTACAAGATTCATCAATAATTAGCTCACGTGCAATTATATAATTTTTGTACCCTGCGCGCATGCTGCCCGGCTAGAAATTGCGTATTTAAGAACTTTTCCATTATATTTAAAGCTTGATCTGCGCTTAACATGCGACTTCCTAAACATAAAACATTACAATCATTATGTGATCTTGATAATTGCACAAGTTTTATATCCTCGGAATATACCAATACTCCACGAATCCAATCGAATCTGTTTACTGCTATACTCATTCCTACCCCAGAACCACAAATCAATATACCGCAAGAATCATCTTGGTTTTTCATTTTATTGGCTAAAGCATATGAGTAATCAGGATAATCAACAGATTCCACACTCTCACAACCGCAATCCGTTATAGTATAATTTAATCCTTGCAAGTAATTGATTAATATTAATTTTAACTCATAACCTGCATGATCATTAGCAATATAAATTTTCTTCATCCAATTTCGCCCTATCATTTAATAGCACTATAACGCAATACTGGTAATTACAAAATCCTAATATATTACGACAAACAAGCACAATAGATGAAGTAAGAAACCAGTAATTGTTAACAGGATACGGAACAGCTCTAAGTCCCAATTTAACAGCGTATAGCAGAAAATAAATAGACAAGATAACCCAATAGAGTGTAAAAAATGGCGGGAGTGACGGGACTCGAACCCGCGACCTCTGGCGTGACAGGCAAGCGCTCTAACCAGCTGAGCTACACCCCCCATTAATTCTTTAAAGCATATGGACAAAGTCTATAATCTAAACCGTACTCACACACAATGAAAAATCTGTAATATGATTACTCTAGTTTTTCTTTACAGTCAAGCAATAGTTACAGTTTTTATTAATCTCTGCAAGACAAACATTTGGCACATCCAAAGCAACATGACCACATAGCCGCACTAAATCTTATTAAGTTTATAAAGCAGACCAACACTCAAGTATTACCGACCTTATAAATAAAAAATTTCTATTTCTTTTTACGCAGATAAGTAGGAATATCATGCACATCTGCCATCTCTTCATCAACCACACTAGCATCATTGACGATTTTACCCACATCATGCACTTCTGGTGTCTGCTCTGTGACAACTTCGTCATTTTTACCAGACAGTGTTTCAAAAAACCTACTGAAAAAACCTTTTTTCTTTGCTAACTTGTCCGCATCGTCATTGGCATGTTCTGGCTTATCATTATCACCAAATTCATACATCTCACTACTAGCAGAATCACTATACGATACCCCAGATTGCAAACCATCATCTGCGTTAAGAGCACCAGCATCGGAATATAACTGTTTTTTAGCGTTTGCTCCTTTTGCCAGCCCTTTTTTAACTGATTCTGAATCTATACCAGTAGCAACAACAGATACACGTAAGTTACCTTGCATACTTTCATCAAATGTCGATCCAAAAATAATATTAGTTTCAGTAGTTAAATCGGCATCGACTTCTTCTCTAATGCGATTCGCCGCTTCATCTACCTCGAAAAGAGTCATATCAAGACCACCAGTAATGTTAATTAACACACCCTTGGCACCACGCATTGAAACATCATCTAACAACGGGTTGGCTATAGCAGCTTCAGCAGCAGCAATTGCTCTATTCTCTCCAGACGCTTCCCCAGTGCCCATCATAGCTTTACCCATCTCAGTCATTACCGTCCTAATATCAGCAAAGTCCAAATTAACTAGTCCAGGCATAACCATCAGGTCCGTCACTCCACGAACACCAGAATATAAAACATCATCAGCTAATTTAAAGGCGTCTTTAAAAGTTGTTTTTTCATTGGAAATTCTAAATAAGTTTTGGTTAGGAATAATAATTAGAGTATCAACATGTTGTTCCATTTCTTTGATACCACTAATAGCGGTACGTGTGCGATGTGGACCTTCAAAATTAAACGGCTTAGTCACCACCCCAACAGTTAAAATCCCCAATTCTCTTGCCGCTTGTGCTATTACGGGCGCCGCACCTGTACCAGTACCTCCACCCATACCAGCAGTAATAAATACCATATTACTACCTTTGATATGCCTGATGATCATATCCTTGCTCTCTTCAGCTGATGCTCTACCAACTTCTGGATGAGATCCAGCGCCAAGTCCTTGTGTAATTTCTAATCCTAGTTGAATTTTTTTATCTTCTGGAACTAAAGACTGTGTTAAATGTTGCGCATCAGTATTACAGGCAAGATAACCCACACCCTGTAAATTATAACGTATCATATTATTGACAGCATTATTACCCGCACCACCAACACCGATTACTGTAATTTTTGGCCCTAATTCTCCATTAGTGACCGTATCTAAGGACTTTTTTTCCATTTTTGCTCCAAAACTAAAGATTTAATACACGCCTAACCGCTTGATTGTAATACAATTCCTAGCAATTTGTAATAAGTATTTTAATTGACTTACTGTTTAACTATATTTTTACTGTGCATTAATACGCAATTATGGTCAAAAATAAATAAAAAAATGCAACAAAGCACATATAATTTGACAGAGTGTACTTTTTAGTATTTATTACTCCTGATTTTAGCTACCCAAAATATTAATAAAAACAATAACAATGAATAAGTATAAATTATTAATCATTCTCCTGACTGGATCTTACGTTATGGCACACCATAGTCTATCTGAAGACGAGAGAATGAAAGATGACAAATATATGAATTTTATGAGAACATACCTAGGGTTTCAAGTAAAAGCCCGGTTTGCTATACATGGCGTAATGGGAGCTAAACCAGAGCTTAAAGGGCAGTTATTAACCAGATTTAACCAACTAACAGACGAAGCCATAGCAAAAAAGATAATCACTATACAAGACAAACAAAAATTTAAACAAGCAATTCTAAGAGAAAACACAACAGTAAACACAAACAAGCCAGACCCAGCATCGATTGCTTTAACTCTCTATCCAAAGTCATAATGTAAACGACCTCATAATACATAGAGCATTATACACTTCTTTTTTAACTAAATTGTACCCTTAAGACCTTCGCGAACTATCAAGCATTGAGCATTGTTGGGTTAAATCAAAGGTATCCAAACTTTCATCTTAGTTTACTGGGACCTTTTATCTGCCACTGATACTTCTATTTCCAATACCCCAATTTTTCTACATTTTATAACACTATATTGGTGTATAGTCTGAATGCCATAGAATCTTCATAATTTATTATCTGAGAAATTATATTCTCCCGGCATATTAAAATGTTTCTATGATTTTTTAGATATATAATTAATATCTCTGCTTCAAAAATCCTTAAAATAGAAAAACTTAAGACTAGATTTAAAATAACCACACATTAGCAAAAATACTAATCTATGCCATTAATCTTTTATATTAAAAGCAGTGCGAATTAATTTTATAGGAAGAGCAAAAAAATATTTTCTCTCCTCACCAGTAAATTTTAGTGGTTTATCAAATGCGTTTTTTCCTTTATGGTCAAAATTTTCATTCGAGGCATAATTTCTCCTTTTTTTGTTTATTTTATTGCAGAAACATCTTACCATTCACTTCAGTTGTGAAATAGGTTTGTGCAAGACTAAAAACCGTATTGCTACGTTAATAAAATAAGCTTGCGCCAACGTTTGTTAGCAAAACTAGCAATATTATGATTTATAGTTATAGCATAATCTCAACAGGTGAATATCAGAGTAACAAATTACAATTATCTGCATTTAAAAAAGTAGGGGTTGAAAAAATATTCTCTGAAAAAACGTCTGGTGGAAAATGGGAAAGACCAGAATTTCATAAACTGATCAATAAAATCAGAAAAGGTGACACAATTGTGGTTTGGAAGTTGGATAGATTATTGGGATCATCAAAAGACTTGTTAGTAATAATTGATAAAATTAACAAGAAAGAAGCTGGATTCAAAAGTGTAACTGAAAATATTGATACTACCACTACATCAGGATGTATGATGATGCAAATGGTTGATGCTTTCAGAGTTTGAACGTGCAATGGTCAGAGAGCGTACAAAAGCTGGTTTGGATGCTACCAGGGCTGAAGAAAGAATTGGGAGACCAAAACCCAAGCTCAAGCCAGATCAAAAAAATACGTTGTGGATAATGTGATGACAGGACGAAAATCAGGTGCTGATATGGCTAGGATATATGATGTAAGTGAAGCTACAATTTCACGCACTGTAGCTCAATATAGAATACTACAAGAAAAAATGGAAGTTTAGATACCTTGATACGATTTAACCCAATAATGGCTTTTATTAATGACAGAAATTAATCTTAACTTTACTCGGGATAGGGGGACCCTCACGGGTTTTCCCTCCCACACCACCTGCCATACGGGTCCGTAGCAAGGCGGTTCAATTTAGTTAAATGCTTTCATTGTTGATAATTTTGGTACTCCAAGTTTATCAAAATAATTTATGCCCATAGCTATTTTAGTTCCAGTAGTGTCACTAATTCTCCAAGGACCCTTACTTGATATTGCAGTTCTATATGCAGTTCTCAAATCGACACCTAGTTTAATAAGATTTTTCATGCGACGTCTATATGTTTTCCATTGTTTCCATTGGACACATCGCAGTCTGTGTCTTATCCATTTGTCTAAGATCTTTAATACAGAGCGAGTTTCACAAATTCCAAAATATGCGTACCATCCATGTAGATATTGAGATAGAGTTTTAATTCTCTTCTCCATACCTATACTCCAGTTTCTGCTGGTAATTTTCTTTACCTCTTGCTTGAACTTTTGTATTGCTTTTGGTGATATACCTATATTAGATATTTCTGGTCTTCTAACTAGGCAAAAACCTAAAAATGATCTTTTCCTTGATGATGCAACCGCACTTTTCTCCTGATTTACTCGGAGCTTAAGTTTTTGCATTATAAACTTATTTATACTTTTCATTACTCTATTTCCAGAACGTTCACTTTTGACGTATATATTGCTATCATCAGCGAATCTGCAAAATTTATGACCTCTGTCTTCCAATTCTTTATCAAATTCATCTAGGATAATATTTGAAAGAAAAGGTGAGAGCGGACCACCTTGTTGCACTCCTTCTTTAGAATATTGCTCAACTCCATTTTTCATAATTCCACTTTTAAGATAAGCCCGTATAAGTTTTAATAGTCTTTGATCTTTTATGTTTTTCGCCAATTTACTCATCAATCGATCATGATTAATGAAATCGAAGAATTTTTCGAGATCAATGTCTACCACGGTGCTATATCCTTGTCGCACATATTCTTTAGCTTTTAATATAGCCTGATGTGCGGATTTACCAGGACGAAATCCATAACTATTTTCTGAAAACAGCGGATCCCATTTCTGTTGCAAAATTTGAAGAATGGCTTGTTGTATAAGTCTATCTATAGTGCATGGAATAGATAATTTACGCACACCTTTGCCATTAGGTTTAGGTATTTCAATTAGTTTTATTCCTTTCGGTTTGTATGCACCGTTTAGAAGAGAAGATTTTATAGTTAGCCAGTGTAATTTTAAGAATTCTGGAAGTTCATTGACAGTAATATTATCTATCCCTGCGCTTCCTTTGTTCTTACACACCTTTCTATAGGCAATTATAAGATTATTTCTAGAGCATATTTCCTCCATTATCCTGTCATTAAACATTGGCTTTTCGTTATGTTGTTCAGCTGTTGATAAATCAGCACTCGAGTCAGCTACTTCAGGCTTCACCTTCAGCTCATATCCCAAGTTCTTATTCAAGTTTGACTGCCTTTTCATATTATCAACATTTCTTCAACTACTACTTAGCTTTCTAGATTGTTCAGGCCTTCGGACACCGTGTCCTACTATGCCATCTGCGGACTTCTGTATAGCATTACAAAACCTCCCGATTTTGCTAGTTTGTTTTCACAAAACATCCATACAGATCTCCCGTGGTAAGCACTATAACTTTCTGTACACAACTGCTGAATTTACGCTTTGAGTTCTTGATGGATATGGACTTCGCAATCACAAGCTTGCTCTTCCAACTCTAACGCCTCATATTCAGTTTCTGTTCGTCAGCTCATACTTTTGTTTCACACTTCCTTCAGACAAGACCTCACGATATTGCCCTTGTGCTTCCCTAACCTTCAGCTCCATCAGCTTGGTAAGAGGACTTTCACCTCTCTAGTAATAGTGCATGCACGGCACGCTTATAAAAAATAGCAATATAAAACATATTGCTATTATTCCAGATGGAAATCGTAGGTGGGCAGAGTCAAAAGGACTTAATCGTCAAGAAGGTCATCATGCAATGGTACGCTCAATCCCTTCATTATTTGCTTTTTTAATCGATAGTGGGGTTCATACTGTGACTTTTTGGTTAGCCAGCCCAGAAAATTTTATAAAAAGAGATGATAGTGAAATAGCTCATCTTTATGAATATTTTGAAATTTTAATTGATAAGCTATTAAGTGGATACTCTAATACTAAGATTTGTCACTTAGGAGAGAAACACATTTTTCCCAAGAGATTCTTAAACAAGATACGTTTAGCGGAGCAAACCACTCAAAACTGTAACGGTAATATTATTAATTTGGCAATAAACTATTCTGCAAATCAAGAAATAATATGGATTGCAAATAAAATAAAGGATTCATATGTCTCAAATGAAAGTTGGTGTGAGCAAACTATAGAAAAACTGTTATGTAAAGAAAACCGTGTTTACTCTCACATTGATATGATTATAAGAACTGGAAGAGAGAAACGTTTATCTGGTTTTATGAGTTGGTGGTCTTCATACGCAGAGCTATTTTTTGTACAAAAATACTTTCCAGACTTTTCTTGCGATGATTTAAAAAATTGTATTTATGATTTTTCAAACAGAAACAAAAGGTTTGGTAAGTAGTTATAATGTTATACTGCACAATCCTTGGAACATTATATGCCAATTTTACTTTACACCCATAATCCCTAAGTCATACAACTATTAATATGCTATGCTTATTTTTTGTCCAAGTCCATAATACCCAGAGATTTTAACTTACGATGCAAAGCAGAACGCTCCATTTCAATAAAGTCTGCTGTCTTAGAAACATTGCCACCAAATCTGTTTATTTGTGCCAAAAGATAATCTGTTTCAAATTTGCTCCTAGCCTCACGCAATGGTAAAGATAGCAATTTGTTTACGGCATCACCACCATCACCACTAGATGAAACAATATCAGATGGTAAATGCTCTAACTCTACAATGGAGGTTATCCCCTGTGCGGTTAACAATATCCATTCAATAATAGTCCTGAGTTGTCTTATATTACCAACCCACCTGTACTGCTGCAGTGATAAAATAGCTTCTTCACTAAATCGCACTGCTGGCACCTTTAGTAACTTTGCTGTTTCATTACCATAATACTGCAATAGCTCCGGTATATCTTGTGCCCTAGCAGACAAACTAGGCACGCTGACAGCAGTAACGTTCAAACGTTCATATAACTCACTATTAAACAACGATTCTTCTACTAAAGATTGCAAATCAACAGTAGTAGAAGAAATTATCCGCACATCTACTTCGACTGGATCTTCGCCATTGATACGAAAAAATCTATTATTCTGCAAAACCTTTAATAAGCTCTGTTGTGCAGCAATTGATAATCTATCAACTGATTCTAAAAATAAGGTACCTTTATGTGATTGCTCTAACAAACCGGCATTAAATCCATTTTCTTTTTCTATGCCTAGCAATGCTTGCTCTAATTCCTCAGGCAAAAAGTTACTACAATTCAAAGTAACAAATCTACTAGCATGACGTTGAGATTTATTATGAATTATTCTGGCAATAGATTCTTTACCTGAACCATGCTGACCATGCAACACTACCCGACTATTAGTACCGGCAACTTTCTCTATACTGCTTACCAAATTTTGCACAGCACTGGAATTACCCAGCAAGACCCCGTCATCATCTAAATATTTATTTTTGAGCTCTGTGTTTTCTTGCTGCAATTTATGTGATTCCAAAGCACGTTGCACCAAAACTATAAGTTTTTCTGCCTTAAATGGTTTCTCAATAAAGTCATACGCTCCACTTTTAATTGCAGATACTGCGGTTTCAATATTGCCATGCCCACTCATCATTAATACTGGCAAATCTATGTGATCTTTGACCACTTGTGCCAATATTTCCAAACCATCAATTTTATTATCACCCAACCAAATATCTAATAAAATCAAATGTGGACGTCTATTTTTTACTTCTTGCAGAGCATCACCACCATTATAGGCATAACGACAGCTATAACCCTCATCTTCCAATATATCTCCTACTAACTGACAAATATCACGTTCATCATCAACAATCAGAATATCAAATGCCATTATTATCCTTCCAAATGAAATACTAACCTTACCACTGCAGACCAATTACGCTCAGTTTCCAAATTCATACGCCCGCCATGATCTTCTATAATTTTTTTCACAATTGCTAAGCCCAAACCTGTACCTTTGGGCTTAGTAGTCACATAAGGCTCGGCAAGCTGTTCTGTATTTTGCGGGAAACCAGAACCCGTATCTTTTACCAATATTACTAGCTCTTTATTACCCAAAGTGACTGATATACTAATTTTTCCGTCCTTACCCTGTTCATAGATAGAGTCTATAGAATTCTGCATAATATTTGTTAATACTTGACTTATTTGTGCAGCATCACACACAAAATGCTGGTGACTAGGACCTCTGAAAACAAAATTAATATCAGGATTAGAAGTTTTATATTGCTCGATATGTTGCTTGATTATTTTAATAATATCTTCTTCTTGCATATTAGGATCTGGCATTTTAGCAAAATCAGAAAATGATTTCACCATATCCCCTATATGGGATACTTGCCTGACTATTGTCGCCACACAATTATCAAATTTTTCCGCATCTTTTGTGATTTGTGTCGCATATTTTCTTTGTAGTTGTTCAGCAGATAACTGTATCGGGGTCAATGGATTGCGTATTTCATGTGCAATACGTCTTGCCACATCCGCCCACGCGGCTTTACGTTGTGCATATAACAAATGCGTAATATTCACAAAACTAATAATATAGCCCTGACACAAACTATGATCCTGACTATCTCTGATTATTTGCAAATGTACATGCAGGGTATGCATTTCTTTCTTTCTAATAATTTTAATTTGCCTAGAAAAACTTTTATTATCCTGTTCAAACTGATTTAATAATTCTTCTACTTCTGGAAAACAACTAGAAATCTTTTTGCCGATATAGCTATCTATATCGGTAATGTTTAATAAATCAGAGGCGTAATCGTTGATAATTTGTACTATATTTTGCCTATCAATACTAATTACTCCGGATCGCACACTAGATAAAATATCCTCTATAAATCTTCGACGTGAATCTATCGATGCACTAGCCTGAACCAACTTTTCCTTTTGTTTTTCCAATTTTGTCGTCATTCTATTGAATGAATTCATCAATAACGATATTTCATCTTTATCAATACCGGGATTGACTCGTATGGACAAATCACCTTTGATTACTTTTTCTGAGGCTGAAATTAAACTACCAATTGGTTTAGCAATTCTTCCAGCAAAAACCAATGCTACCCACACAGCAATTAATAATAAAACAAAGGCTATAGCTATAAAAATCAACCCCAAGTACAACTGAAATCTAGTCTGATTTTTATCGACCTCGTTATAGTTACTCACGGCATTTTGGACATCTTTTATTCTTTTTGATACCGCAGGATCAACAATACGACCGACCAATAAATACGCATCAATATCAGGAGCTATTTTGATTAATGCACGCACACGATCACCAGCATCATTGGTTTTGATTACCACCTCATTTTTTGAATTCTTTAACTCAAGAGCAGAAAACACTTCAAACTCCAAGGTAAAACTTAATTTAGAACGGGCTATCACCTCGGGTACACCATTAAAAACTAAAGCTTCATCGATATTGCGCAGCCCAATCTGCGTATCTATTAGATTATTAAACCTTGCTTGATTATGTTGTAATATCTTGTAATTGTGGGCAATCTCTTGTGCCATCGCGTATACATTTGCGCTAATTACTTTTTTATGTTCCGCCAAATAAGATTGGGCTACTTTAGTTGATTCTGATAATGCCGTGCTAACGCTGCTACTGAACCATTTTTGTATCCCCATATTAAAGATAATCGCTGAAAAAATCATCATTAATATAGCGGGCGTAATAGTTAACAAGCTAAAAATCATCACAAATCTTGTGTGCAGCTTTGCCGCTTGATTACCAGATTTTCTATCCGCCCAAGCAATAGAAAGCTTACGCACAATGGCTAACGTTAGTAACATTAATATTAATAAATCGATATTTAAAATTATCGTAAGATGATTAGAGTTAATATTATTTAGTTCTGATTGTGCGAACACATAATAGGTTACACAAGACGCGATACTGGATAAAAATATCAACACATACATTAACTTTTTTCTAAAACTTTTATGTTCAAAAGTTCCTTTTAAAGCGCGAATATTTTTGCTGTATGCCCCCCAAAAATGGTAACTCATTTATCATCCTAGCTCATGAAACATAAGTACTATAACATAAATAATTTCACTTTATGTACATATAAGTATATATATTGAGTAATAGGTACATGTTTTTAGTATGGTTAATATCATTCAACTTGCTTTAGATATCTCTCTTAATACTTCTTATCGGTGGGAAAATTTCTATATTTCTCCTAGTAATGAAAGTGTAGTAATGTTAGTACAGAACTGGCCTCATTGGAGTAACAGAGTCCAGCTAATCTATGGACAACAGCACTGTGGTAAAACACATATAGCACACCTTTGGGCACAAAAAAGTCGGGCTATATTCATGAACAATGATTCATTAAACTTAGATTTTTTATCAACTCAAATAACAAACAATCCGTTTGTTATCATCGATGATGCCGATAAAATAACAAACTTCAAGGGAATGTTTCATTTATATAATCTGATTAATGAGCACCAGGGATATTTACTATTAACCTCCTCTTCTCCGGTGACACACTGGTCAGTACCTATACCTGACTTGGTATCAAGATTACGATCGATACCGGCAACTGAAATAATATCGCCTGACGATGAATTACTGTACGCGCTATTAGTGAAACGCTTTTCGGATTTACAAATCAAAGCATCAGGGCCAGTGCTAGCATATATTGCCAAGCATGTGGAACGATCTTATCGCGGAATATACAGCCTGTGTAACAAGATAAACCAACTATCACTTGAACGTAAAAAAGAGATAACTATTCCGCTAGTTAAACAAGCATTAGCATAATGTTCAAGAAGCTAAGATAGTCGTATCGTAGTAAATTTATGCATATAATTCAACAATACACATATAGTAATGATATAGTGTGGAGGGCAACAATAGTGATCAATCACTAAGCAATTAACTGTATCCGTATTTAACATCATACTATTAAGGTACAGAACTATTACCTTAACCATACTAGCCTTAGGATAATAGACAGATCAATTATTCTAGTTGATAATATCAATTTAAGAATAATCAGATTAAGCTATCATCCCTACTGTGTCGTTATTTATTTTTTAGCGCACCATTAAGTAGAACAAGACCAAATTCTTGTACACTTTTGTCTGTTTTAAGCAAATTTTCACCCAATATTCTATAATAATCTTGTAATTGTGGTAATACCGCAATTTGCTCTGCTGTTAAAATTGGTAACTTCCTCTTTTTGCACATAACCACAAATAGTATTCCATAATATATTGCTGCTGCTTTTTTCATTGTATATAACCTTGTAATATCGTTCTCACTAACACAATCGTTTAAATAATTTTTAAGAAATATTTTGTCTTGACGCGCATTAAAAGTGTAAAAAAGAGAAATAGTAGCAATGTCAAAAAACGGGTCTCCTTGGCACGCAGATTCCCAATCAAGAAATATAAAGTTTTTGTTAAACATAATATTGCTGGGATTCAAGTCGTTGTGACATGGTTTAGATGGATATTTATTTTGTATACTTTTTTCTATTGCCATTAATTCCGCAAAAGATTTTTCTATGATCTCATTCTTATAATCAGCAATTATATCATAATTTTCTCGAGCAACGTCAAAAATAGATTTATAATTTTGAAACTTTTTGCCATAATGCAATTTGCAAAGCTGGGATGCCAACTGAGCAATAAAGGATTTATTATTGCTAATGTTATTACGTTTGTCATCATGTACATATTCCATGATTATCATATTTTTTTCAGGTGAAGCATAGATAATATGTGGCGCTAATTGATTATGGCCAGCAATTTTCATAGCATTATATGTACGCACATTATCTTGGTAAGAATGATGCACATTAGAGAACTTGACAATATATTGCTTCGTCGCACAAGTTACCTTATAGATACCATCTGATGAAAATCCTGCATGGATTTTTTCTATGGTTGCCTGAGATGTAATTTTTAGCTGAGTTTTGAGCAGTAATTGAATTTTTTCTACATGAGACATGTTATTCTCTTTAGCAATTGATGACGTTAACAAATAGTATAATAGCAACGATATTTTTGTCGTGCTAAAAATAATTAACAATAGCTTTTTATTCTTACAATACAGTGCCATATCTCTTTGATAAATTATGAATTTTTATACACCATGATGCAAAATAAAGATAGTGTAAAACCACCTACATAAATTCGAGCCAACATATTATTACAAGCAAACCCAGAACAAATTTTATCCCTAATATTCTTATCAATAAAATCAAACTACATCGCCAGCAAAGATCGGATAAAATCAGGTGCACGAATAAATGTATATAAACCGTGCAGCACTTTCTCTCCTTCGGCAGGTACCACAGGCACAAATGTTATCGTTTGTCTTTCGCAATACTTTTGAGTTTTGGTAAATGATAATAACGGATCATGGGCAAACATAAAACAATAATATGCAACTGAATGCGGTAGATGTATTCTATCCAATTGATCCATCGCATTATAGGCGGCCAACATCCACCCATTGGTAAATTTTTTATTAAAGATACATCGACCTTTACCTTGTGTAATAGCGCAAAAAACTTTAAGCCATTTTCCGGTACGCAACTTTATCATAGGTGATAGTAAAAAAACCTGTTTGATCCTGGCACTTAACATTGTCTGATAACGATGCAAATAATCCAAAATAACAGTTCCACCCATCGAAAAACCCATTAATGCAACATCGCCGTCAGGATCATAGCTCATTATCTTTGGTAAGATATAAGCAAAATCGTTGCTATAGGTGGCAAAAGAGTCTATATGACATACTTCATTATCTGCTATGTCTCCATCAGAGTATCCATGCCCTCTCTGCTCTATAAACCAACATATTGCACCACGTTGTGCGATAGCATGAATAAATTTTTTATTTTTATCGTAGTGATGCGACATCCCATGCAAAAAAACTATTACCTTATTTTGCTCTTCTTCTTGTGCAGAAGTCACTCGGTATATTCTTAATCTTGCCGCACTATCCTCATCACTTGTATCCCAATCAAAAGATTGCTGCACACAAGCATGAACAACCGCCACTACAAGATAGAAAGGTAAAATTAATATTCTAATAATGTTAAAATACAAATGTCCTACTACTCATACAATTAGCCAAGAAACCATTACTTAACAATGAATAATGCCCCCAACCCTTTAACTGCATGACTCATACCCATTGCTAATAAAATAAATGCAAATAATATAGTTAAAATTAATGCACCTGATTTTCCTAGTATTTTATCTATGCTACTGGAATAAAAACAACATATAGCAACCATAGCACAAGTTACTATTAAACCAATTGCCGCTGCTGCGTACTCTAATAAATCAAACCTAAAATTATTTTCATTGATATAAGTCGAAAGAGTCAAAATCGTAGAAATAGCACCACCACCAATCGTTAAAGGTACTGTAAGAGGATAAACTATGGAGTGTTCCAAGCTATCTTCCGAAGAATCTTGTGGTTGATCATTGGATAACATTTTCCACCCTGAAACAAAAATTAATATACCACCAACTACTCTAACCTCGGCAATACTAATCCCAAAAAATAACAACAATGGTTTACCAAGCAATAAAATAATTATACAAATCAAAGTAGAATAAAAAAACAAACTCCAAGATACTTGCTTATATTGCTCTTTATTATAACTCTTATTAGCAAACATTGCGTTAAACGCAATCGCTATTAAAATTGGATTTAGAATTGGAATTATGTCCTTTAAGGTCATAGAAAACACATGTATAAATTGCGCAGTCATTATTCTTTCCTCTTATCATGTTGCACTCAGATTGTACCGCATTAATAGAAGAATTACATTAAAAACTAGTGTTATTATGTTTGAACGTGAAACATAGCTACACTATAAAACGTTGAAATTGTGGCATAAGTATGTTTATTTATAGTGTTTTCGTTTGAATTAATACTAATTTGATCAATACGATTACAAACACTATATATTGTATATATTACTGGAATAGGTTGAATAAATGACAAAAGAATCTGGATCGTTTAACGAAAAACTCATAAGAAAACTAGCAAATATTCTCAATGAAACCGGCCTAACTGAAATTGAATACGAAAAAGAACAGTGCAGAATAAAAGTAGCCAAACAACAGCACCATCACAATGTTACATCCGTTCAACCTGTTGTCTCTACTGCAACCGAACAAAATGTAGTAAACCCATCACCCACTCCACAACCAACAACACAAAACAATCTTCATAACGCAATTAAAGCACCAATGGTGGGCAATATTTATCTATCCCCAGCACCAAATGAAAACAAGTTTGTGCAATTAGGTGATGCGGTTAAATCGGGCGATACCCTACTTATTATCGAATCAATGAAAGTAATGAATCAAATTAAGTCAGATAAAGATGGTATTGTAAAAGAAATTTTAGTCAATGATGCTGAGCCAGTAGAATTTGATCAACCATTAATAGTCATTGAATAAGTAACAGGCTAATTTGCAAGAGATTAGAATATGATAAAAAAAGTACTAATAGCTAATAGGGGTGAAATCGCTCTGCGTATTCATCGTGCTTGTCATGAAATAGGAATCAAGACCGTTGCGATACATTCTACCGCTGATGCTAAATCTATGCATGTCAGACTAGCCGATGAAAGTGTATGTATCGGCCCACCTAACTCAAAAAATAGTTATCTTAATATGCAGGCTATCCTATCCGCAGCCAGCGTTTCTGGTGCGGACGCTATACATCCTGGTTACGGTTTTTTGTCAGAGAATCCTGTATTTGCCAATATGGTCGAAGAACATGGTTTTATTTTTATTGGCCCATCTGCACAACACATGCAAATTATGGGTGATAAAATTACCGCAAAAAACAAAATGATTGCACTAGGTATACCAGTAGTACCAGGATCAGATGGCTGTGTACAAAAAACCGATGATATCAACGAACTATGTGACAAGATAGGTTATCCTGTGTTGGTCAAAGCATCTGGTGGTGGTGGTGGTAAAGGTATGCAAATTGTACATACTCAAGACCAACTACCAAACGCTATTGCTATTGCCAAACAAGAAGCAGCAGCCAATTTTAATAACGATGAAGTGTTTATTGAAAAATTTTTGCAAAAGCCGCGACACATTGAAATACAAGTATTGGCAGATAATTTTGGCAATGTTATTCATCTTGGAGAACGAGACTGTTCATTACAACGCAGACATCAAAAAGTTTGGGAAGAAGCCCCAAGCCCAGTCATTACTACCGAACAAAGAAATAAATTGGGTTCTCTGGTGGTAAGTGCCTGTCAAAAACTAGGTTATCGCGGTGCGGGTACGTTTGAATTTTTATACGAAGATGAACAATTCTTTTTTATTGAAATGAACACTAGAATCCAAGTTGAACACCCGGTAACAGAAATGGTAACAGGAATAGACCTAGTACAAGAACAAATACGAATCGCCTGTGGCGAAAAATTACATTATACCCAAAATGATATAAAACTAACAGGCCATGCTATTGAATGTCGGATCAATGCAGAGCACCCTGCTACTTTTGCCCCAAGCCCAGGTATGATCAAAGACTATCATACACCCGGGGGACCAGGGGTCAGAATAGATAGCGCCCTGTACAGTGGTTATACAATTTCACCACATTACGACAGCCTTATTGCTAAACTTATCGTACTTGGTAATGATCGGCAAGAATGCCTGCGCAGGCTAGGTAGATCCCTTGAAGAATACGTCATAGACGGAATCAACACCATTATTCCATTGCACCAAAAACTAGCCAAAGAACAAGATATCATTAGCGGTGAATACGATATTCACTGGTTAGAAAATTATCTGGACAATGACCATACAGAATAAACAATTACTGCACTCTAAGATACCTAAACGAAGTAATGCCATAGATTACTTACGTGGTGTAATGATTATGTTAGTAGTTCTGGATCATGCGATGCATGCTTATTCACCAAGTTTTAAAAATTTTTGGTTTATTCAGGATTTTGGCGGTAGCATAATCTTTGACATTTGGCATATGCATAATGATGCTATCATGATGATAATGTTATTTTTTATCTCGGGAATGTTTGTCATACCATCACTGCACCGCCATGGACTTAAGCAATTTGCATATAATAAATTTATACGATTATGTATACCTTTTATCTTTGGTATGGTACTAATAGTCCCACCGCAAAAATATGCTAAATACTTAATTAAAACCGAACACAATATTAGCTTACTAGATTATTGGCGTAACATATATTTCGTTGACGACCTAGCAGCAAGCGGTTTTTGGTTTTTATACTATCTGGTGCTATTAACCATAATGTTGGTATTGCTACATTATTATATCCCATCGATAATAAATTTGTTCACACGATATGCTAATTTTATTATTAATCATCCTGGACAAGGAATCTGTAGTTTAATCGTACTATCATCTTGCACACTAATCATAAGTGATTTTCTATTGGGTGCGCATTGGTGGATAGGTGGATATAAAATATTCTATGTTAGAGGAGCAAGATTCGTACTAAAGGCGTTATTCTTTTTACTTGGTGCCGGATTTGCTATAACCAAAGCACTCACCAATAATGAAGTACAACGTAGACTTGCGACAAAATGGCAACCCACATTAATGATATTCATTGTCGTATTAGCACTATATATCACTTACTCTTTATATAACTTTTATGACGGAGCATATAATCTAGAAGTAAAAAGACATTTTTATTTTGGTGGTACTGTTGCTGATGTTTGGCCAATAATTACTACTTATAGCCTACCTGTAATAATCAGGAATATTTTATTAGCCATGGTAATATGCTGTGGAATACTGGCTTATTTTTCTTGTTTTTACAGATTCTTTAATCACAATATTACTATTTTACAGTCATTCGCAATATGCTCGTATGGTATTTTTATCTTTCACGAACCTGTTGTTACCACCATACAATATTGGTTTTATATGCAAGATATTCATGTCGGTATAAAATTTATCTGTACTGTATTGCCATCATTGTTTATTACATGGTACCTTGTGCACAAAATACGTACTCTGCCCCTTATTAGAAAGGTTTTATAATAATGAAAGTCGTAATTGTTGGCAGGCCAAATGTTGGTAAATCAACATTGTTTAACCGTTTGGTAGGAAAAAAAGCAGCCATAGTTGATAATATTTCTGGTGTAACCAGAGATTGGAAAGCATTGCCTGCTAACATAGCCGATTTGCACTTTGAAATTATTGATACTGCAGGCTTACTGGGTTTCGAAGAAAAAACTTTATCCCAACAAATTGCTACACAAACCCATAATATTATCGAAATCGCGGATATTATCCTTTTTGTCATCGATGGTATTAGTGGCATCGTCAGCAGCGATATTACCCTGGCACGTGAAATAAACAAAAAACACGGTAATAAGGTTGTGTTACTGGCTAATAAATGCGAGAACCATAAAACTTTACATAATATTCACGAATGCCACCGCTTAGGCATGGGTGATGCTATACCTGTTTCTGCTGAACATGGTACGGGTATGGATTTGTTATATAATACTTTAAAAGCAACACAAACAAGATTACAAATCACACCAATTGATACTGATAATGAAGACCTCAACCAGACAAAAGAGACCCTTGATATTGCAATAGTAGGTCGTCCTAATGCCGGCAAATCAACCTTAATCAATAAATTGATTAATGAGAATCGCTTATTAACCGGTGATACTCCTGGGGTTACCAGGGACTCTATTGCTATAAATTGGACATATAATGAACGCAAGATTCGCTTAATAGATACCGCAGGCATGAGGAAAAAAGCCAAAATAGACCAAAGGCTGGAACGTTTATCGACCTCCGATACTATTAACTCAATCAAATATTCAGAAATTACTATTATTGTCGTAGATGCAACCATGCCTCTACAAAAACAAGATTTAACTATAGCTGAACATGTCATTAACGAAGGTAGAGGATTGGTGATAGCCGTCAATAAATCTGATCTAAAACACGGCAACTGGTTAGTGGAAATACATAAAGAACTGCACTATATCCTACCCCAGGTAAAAAACATACCGTGCATTGCCATTTCCGCTATTCATAACAAAAACATTGATAAATTAATGCAAGCGGTATTTCAGATCGAAGAGTTATGGAACACCCGAATCTCAACCTCGGTGTTAAATCAATGGCTGAATAATGTTATTAGCCATCACCCACCCCCTCTTGACAAAGGTAGCCGCATCAAAATAAAATACATGACACAAATCAAGACCAGACCACCTACTTTTGTATTATTTATTTCGAAGCCGGCAAAATTGCTTGATTCATATCTACGATACTTATTAAATAAATTACGTGCTGACTTTGACTTGCCTGGTGTCCCCATAAGGTTGCAAACCAGAAAAGGAAAAAACCCATATGATACGCAGCAAAAATGATCTGAGCTAGTGCACAATAGCGCTAAAGCAATGTATTGCCACCATTAACTAATGATGACATGGCACACAAAAAGAAAAAATTACGAACAAGATTAGAGGATTAAATGAAGTATAACATAGCAGTTGTTGGCGCAACGGGAAATGTCGGACGAGAAATCTTAACTATCCTAGAAGAGCGTGAATTACCAATTAATAATATTTATGCTTTGGCCTCGGAGCAATCAATTGGTAAAGAAGTATCCTTTGGTGATGATAGAACTTTGCGTATTGATGCCGTTAAATATTTTGATTTTACCAAAGCAGATATTGCATTTTTCTGTGCTGGATCAAAAGTTTCAGCCGAATACGCTCCTCAAGCCGCACAAGCAGGTACAATAGTAATCGACAAATCCTCGTACTTTAGAATGCATAAAGATGTAACGCTACTAGTACCGGAAGTAAATGGGCATTTGTTGGAAAATAACTTAGCATCTAATATCATAGCTAGCCCTAATTGTGTAGCGATCCCTTTAAGTGCAGTTTTAGCGCCACTACATGCTGAAAACCCCATTAAACGAGTAGTAGTGTCCACTTATCAATCGGTCTCTGGCGCGGGTAGAAAGGCCATGGATGAACTATTTAATCAAACCAAGAGTTCCTTTGTCCACCATGATAGTGACGCTAGCATAATGGCTAAAAAAATTGCCTTTAATGTTATACCTTGTATTGATACTGTGCAAGAATCAGGCTACACCGGAGAAGAAGAAAAAATAATAGCCGAAGTACAAAAAATAATAGACCCAACAATCGCGATAACCACCACTTGCGTTCGTGTTCCCGTATTCATTGGGCATTGTTTAGCAATCAATATAGAATTTAGCAACCAAATTACTCCCCAAGAAATAAGATCTAGTTATAATATAGAACACGGAGTGGTAGTACTGGATAAACCAGAACAAGAACTATACATTACACCAGAAGAAATAGCTGGTGAGGATATAGTAGCTGTCAGCCGTATCAGGCAAGACAAATCAACTAAGAATGGAATAGCAATGTGGGCTGCATGCGATAACCTACGCAAAGGAGCAGCTTTAAATGCTGTACAAATTGCAGAAAAGATTATTGCTAGTAACAGGAATAATTAAATTTTATTGTTATCTATCATGGACGATATGCTACACTTTGATAATACACATTAAACGGAACATAAAGGTTGGGATAATTATGGCAGTATCATCTTTATTATTAGATACAGCACCACGTAGCGAAACGGTCAGCAAAGAAATAGCCAATAATGTATTATACCTTCCAATTGCTCATGAGAAAATAACCAGCATTCCAATCAAGGAAAATTCTGAAAAACTAGCTGATTTGAAGCAAATCAATAATGACAGGATCATACCACTGGAAACATTTGACTCAAAGTACGCCACATATGACGGAGCTTCAAAAATTCGCCTGGGAGTGTTGCAATGCTTGCTTAAGATGCTCAACATACTACCAAATGATATCGGCATTGCCTATTTTGAAGGATTTCGTCCAATAGAACAGCAAAAAGAGTATTTTGATAAAAAATTTCAAGAAAATCTAGCAATAATGCATGATAAACCCGCGGCTTACCTTGAAACTACTAAGTCTGTTTCCCCGTTTATCAATAATATTCCACCACATTGCACTGGTGCCGCAATAGATATGACTTTATTTCGGATCGTAAATGGTAAAAAACAACTGTTAGACATGGGGAAATTTGATACCGTTTTTGGTGTCAATGAACAACAAGAAACATTTTCGTCAAATACATCCAAGATCCAACAAGAAAATAGACTAGTTCTATTAAATGCCGCTATAAAATCAGGACTGGTAAATTATGGTTACGAATGGTGGCACTATAGTTATGGCGATAAAGCCTGGGCATATTTACATGATAAGCAATTTGCAATATATGGTTTAGTTGCTGATAAGGATCACCCTATATTTCTAATGACTATGGAAGATTATCTAAGTAACTTTTAATATGATAATATTATATTTCGTAGCGACATGATTAACCATAACTTTGTCGCGTTCATTAGTAATAAAATATTACTTAATTCTCCCTATATTAAGTAACAAGTGGCATTGTACTGCTATAGCGTAAATATAACATCAAAAAAACATCACCAAACTGAACATAACATAAAAGCAATCCTATAATCTGTTGACAAGATTGGGCAAAGGTAAAACATTACAAAACTCTTAGATAACAAAAACTAGTACAGCCAAAAGTAACATCATACATTATATATACTGGATTATGCTGCATGATATGTGTATAATTCGTTCTTGGCTTAAGATAATAATATACGTAATAGCTTAGCCATATCCACAAAACCGAACAGCGGTATTATGGACAATAAAAAATTTTAAAAGGGAGAAATATAAATGCAATATAAATTACTATCTTTGGTTCTTGGTACAACTTTGTTAGTGAATAGTCACTGCAATTGTGCAGATCCCATTGATGCAGAAGCAGAACAATCACCAACTGTCTTAAGACATGGTGGACAATTTATACGCTTTGAAGGACAAATGAGTCCAAAAGAGCAACAAGATCTTCATCGTGGAAGAGATACTGCTGCACGTCAAAGGCCATCATCAGCAAAACCACAACAACGTGATAGCGATGAAAAAACTGGCACGGCGCAACCTAGAAAATCTCATCCGTTAAAGGGGTGTAAAAGATTACCAGGAGTGGAGCCTGCATCAACTGAACTTCAGGGTGATTGGGCAAAAATGGCACAACTATCACACCCAGCTAGTGATCAATAAACACTAGTTTAAAATTGCTACAGCATTATAAAACCCTAAGTTGTTACTTAGGGTTTGTATATATCAAAATAAATTATGTATTATAGGAACGGGAAACCATAATCATTTCAAATATCGTATAACTAATATCACTAAAAGCACAATTGCGAATATACGATTAGGCAGATACCAACAACATCCAAGCCAAACAACATAAAAAAATTAGTACACAAATAAGCAATAGGTTAGCACAAAACTATACAAAAAATCATTGCTTACGCAAAACTCAATATTAGCACTAACAAAACACTGAGTGATAAATTTTGCTTACATCCTTGATGGATCTGGAATTGGGATATAATTTAACAATTGATTCTTGCTGTCTAATCGAGTGTTTTACACGATTATCCTTTCTAATGATCCCACCCAGATCAGGTGCAAACTTTAAAAATTTCTGACACACAGAGGCAAAACCATTATAAATTTGCTTGCCACTTTGCAGTGAATCAACTTGATTAACTATAATTTTTATATGCAAAGCAGGATATGATCGCTTTATGACCTTGATAAAAGCATACGCATCAGTTAAAGAAGTTGGTTCATCCGTAAGCACCAATAGACATTGACCAGAAATATTGGCTAGACTTTGAATATTATCCCCTATGCCAGCCCCCAAGTCCATTAAGATAAAATCATAATCTGAGGCCGAATGTCTAATCTCTTCACGGACTATTGATAATCGTGCAGGTGAAATATTAGCTAAATAGCCAAATCCAGATCGACCGACAATAATGTCAAAATTGCCTTCCTTGTACTCTGTAATAGCTTCATGAAAGCTAATGGTACCATCTACTATACCACCCAAATCCTTGTCAGCATAAAGCCCAAGCTGAATATCAAGATTGGCTAAGCCCAAATCCCCATCAAACAATAATACCCTCTTTTTGTTCATCGACATTATATGGGCCAAAGTAGCGGTAAACCAAGTTTTACCCACTCCTCCTTTACCAGAGGCGATCATAACTATTTTATGGTTAGCCTGGTCACGATAATCACACATATTAGCAATTTGTGCTGAATAATTCATGCTTTCACCTTTAACGTTGATATCCATGATGGTAAATCACTATCATTTGATAATTGTTTGCTCTGTATTTCATCAATTTTTTGTTGCTTATCTGGTATGTACCTGGTTAACACCTTTAATAAATTATCAGCAGTTGCCTGCCACAAACGATTACCAATTTCAGGACCAAAACTCATTGCACTAAATTCGAACTTTTCTTTGTGTAAAATTGATAACAACCCACCTAGTCTTCTAGTCGCATCAAAGCGTGTCATCATTAACCTGGAACAACCAAAATTACGAAATGCCCCAGCGGTTTCAATCATTTCATAAGAATCCCCGCCTGCAGAAAGCACAAGAATAGGAGACAATTTTGCTGCTAATACAAATTCTTGTAATTTTGTCGTCTCACTACTATTCAAACAATTTGTACTAGGCGTATCAATAAGATAAACTACATCATTATTATTAGCATTTGCTCTTTCCAATTTTTTAGCAAGCTCGGTAGGATTATTAATTAAATGTAGTGGTACATTAATAGCCGATGCATAAGCCTGCATTTGCTCGATAGATCCTGCACGTAAATAATCAGTTAAAATAAGCTCGACCCGCTTTTTACAAACCAATAATTCAGTTGCTATCTTGGTTAAAGTGACCGTTTTCCCAACACCAACAGGACCACTAAGCATTAAATGCTGCATATTATAATTACTATAATTCAAATGATAAAATTTAAACAAAGTATTTAAGATCGCTGTCATACCATCATTTAATGCTGTGTTTGGTAAGGCATAGACATTCGACGTAATTTCCTCGATAATTTCATTTGGCGGACTATGATATGACAGAATATCACATAATAAATTCTTAACATCCAGTACCCTAGATCGTCCTGCAATAGAATCATTTAACTTCATATAATCATTAAATTTTTCCTGTGGTATAGCCTGATCTTGTTCATGCGCTACCGTTACTCTAACAATTCCATGTTCATTAGCAGTTGAAACAATGATAGCATCCAACCCTAGCTCTTTTTTGATTTGTGCCATTACAACTTGAATACTTGTACCTGTATATGTTCGTAAATGCATATTACACCGTCGCTAATGTTTGTATTTTTGCTTTTGGATGCACCTCATTATGAGATAAAACAACGATAGATGAACGTAATCTTTCAATAATAGAATAGATATGGGGTCGTAACGTTGCATTAACCAACAAAACGGGTGACTTACCCTTGCCGGCTTGCTCATCAAATACTTTTTGAATTAATTGTGTAAATTCCTGTAACTTAGTCGGCGGCAATGCTAAATACGAACTCTCTCCACTTGCAGCCAAAGCATTTTGCAACTCACTATCCCAATCAGGAGACAAAGTAACTATTGGCAAAATAGCATTGGAATCAGAATTAGAGGAACTAATCTGTCTTGATAGCCTTACTCTAACATGCTCTGTTATTTGGGTAACATTTTTTACTGTATTACAGACCTCGGCAATCCCCTCAAGAATAGTTGGTAAATCTCTAATCGAAACTCTTTCTTTTAATAAATTCTGTAATACCCTTTGTATATTACCCATAGTAATTTGTGCAGGGCATATATCTTTGATCAATTTTTGGTGTATTTTATCCAAACCATCAATCATTTTTTGTGTTTCAACAAAATTAAATAGATCACTGGTGTTGTCTTTAATTGTTTCACTGATATGAGTAACCAATACTGTTAAAGGTTCTACTACTGTATAACCTTTGTCTTCAGCCTCACGCTTTTGCGTATGTGTTATCCAAATGGCCTGCAAACCAAAGGTAGGTTCCTGGGTTAACTCGCCATGAATATCTAAAGTTGGGCCTGATGGATTCATGCACATTAATAAGTCAGGCTTAATTTCGCCGCTTGTTACTTCAAGTTCTTTTATTTTGATGACATATTGAAATTGGTTTAGCTCTAAATTATCTTGAATCCGTACAGTAGGTAAGACAAAACCAAGATCTTTTGCAATTTGAGATCGTAAAGCCTTTACTTGTTCGGTAAATTTTTGTCCCTGTGTACCATTAAGCAGAGGCAACAGACCGTAACCAACCTCTAATCTTACTTGATCCATATGTAAAGCTTCTTTTACAGGATCAGATACATCATCTGGCTGTACAGCGGTTTCTTTTTTCTCAGCTTGCTGTTGATTAATTATATCTTGCTTTTCTGATATTTTCCACGCCCCTACACCAGTAACTAAAGCCAATATTATAAACGGCGCGAATGGAATTCCTGGTAATAAAGCTAAACATGCCATTAAAAATGAACTAAGACCTAGCGCTGCTGGATAAGCACTCAATTGCGCAAATAATGCTTTATCAGATGAACCATCTACGCTAGTTTTTGATACTAATATACCCGCAGCAGTAGAGACAATCAAAGCAGGTATTTGTGATACTAGTCCATCACCAACCGTAAGCATAGTGTAACTTTGTGCAGCATCACTAAATGATACTCCCATTTGTGCGACACCAATTATGATACCACCAATAATATTAATAAAGGTTATACATAGCCCGGCTATTGCATCTCCTCTAACAAACTTTGCCGCACCATCCATAGCACCATAAAAATTTGATTCTGTTTCTAGAGTTTTTCTTCTTAATTTCGCTTCTTCTTCATTAATAATTCCTGCTGATAAATCTGCGTCCACGGCCATCTGTTTACCAGGCATTGAATCTAAAGTAAATCTTGCCGATACTTCGGCAATACGACCGGAACCCTTGGTAATGACTACAAAATTTACTAATACCAAAATAGCAAATACTATTAGGCCTATCACAAAATTACCCTGCATAATAAAGGCACCAAATGCCTTGATCACTTGCCCAGCAGCATTCGCACCTTCATGACCATGTCCAAGGATCAATCTAGTTGATGCAACATTAAGTGATAACCGCAACATTGTACTAACTAATAACAGAGTCGGAAATGAATTGAACTCTAATGGTCGTTCAATAAATAAAGCTGTTACCAAAACTAGTATAGAAACCATTAATGATAAAGCTAAAGACATATCCAGTAACCACCTGGGCATTGGCAATACCAATACTGTTAAAACTGCCATTATTCCCAAGGCAAAGATAATATCTCCACGCTTGGACAGTTGCGACAGTTTATTTATTCCCCACAGTGGCATACTGGTACTATCTGACATTACGCATTACCATGTTTTGCTGTGGGTGAAGCTATAACTTCATCATGTTTTAATGTTTCTTGTCCCTGTTCGACATATAATTTCAATTTATTCCTTAATGTTCTGATCGATATACCTAAAATATTAGCCGCATGAGTGCGATTGCCTAAGCAATGTGACAACGTACTGATGATTAAATCTTTTTCTACATCAGAAATGGTGCGTCCAACCAAAATATTAGATTTAATATCACTGTCCTTTACTTGCTCTGTGGTATTATTATTAATAAAAATATTCAGATCTTTTGCTTGAATAGTTTCTCCTTGCGCTAGTAAAACAGAACGGTGCATCACATTTTCCAGCTCTCTTATGTTACCAGGCCACATATATTTGCGTATTAACATCTTGGCATCTTCAGCAAGGTATCTCAGAGGTAAGGCATTGGCTTTGGTATATTTTTCTATAAAATGTGAAGCTAATATTTCGATATCCATAGGCCTACTACGCAACGGTGGTAATTTTAATGGCACAACATTTAAACGGAAATAAAGATCCTCACGAAATTCTCCCTTGGTCACACTTTCCTCTAAATCACGATTACTAGTTGCTATTATCCTAATATCCACCTTGACTGGTTTATTACCACCAACTCTATCAATAGTTCGTTCCTGTAATGCACGTAATAATTTTGCTTGTAACGATGGATGCATTTCACTTACTTCATCCAATAATAATGTGCCACCGCTTGCTTCCTCGAATTTACCTATCCTTTGCGCTATTGCACCGGTAAACGCTCCTTTTTCATGTCCAAACAACTCTGATTCTAATAGATTCTCGGGAATTGCCGCACAATTAACAGATACAAACTGGGCCGCTGATCGTTTACTATTTTGATGAATAAATTGGGCCATTATTTCTTTACCGGTACCAGACTCACCAGTAATCAAGACACTCGCATCACTAGGGGCAATTTGTTTTGCCAGCTCTGATATCTGTACCATAGCAGAATCCTTGTGCACAAAACTGTTATCTTCTACAGCAACACTTTCCAGTACAGCAGCTATTAAATCAGCATCGGGTGGTAATGGTACATACTCCTTGGCACCATCTTTGATTGCTTGCACCGCAATGGCACTATCGGTACCAATACCACAGGCAACCACAGGAATATTAAACCGCTCGGTATACAAAGACTGTACCATACCTTTGATGTTAAAACTGACCTCAACCATTAATAAATCACTACCTTGGCCTGAGCGTAATTTTTGTAATGCCTCATCTATTGTGTGCGCATGGTTTACCGCAGCCCCTTTTGCAATAGCAATTCTACTTGCAGCACCTATATGACCCTGTAATTTGCCAACTATTAACAAACGCATATTATTATCCTCACGGTTAGTTATAGTATTTTTATCTGTTGCTACTTTTTTTTTACATTTACGCTAAGCTACAAACTGGGTTGTAACCATTAACAACGCCATAGCACTATTATGCTACCTGCTCTGATTTAATAATCTCTGTCATCGTAATACCCAGGTGTTCATCAATTACTACGACTTCTCCCCGTGCCACCAAACGATTATTAATATAAAGATCCACAGGATCCCCTACTTTTCTATCTAACTCTATCACGGCTCCGCGGCTTAATTTTAATACCTGGCTCACCTGCATATTTACTTGCCCCAGTACCGCCGATACTTTCACAGGTACATCATACACAGCAGAAATATTTTCTTCTTGTGGCTGATCAATCTTAGTATTTTTTTTCTTTGCATTAGCCATTTGTAGTCTCCATATTATCGCCTCTATTCACATCATATAAATTATATTCTTCTAGTTTTTGCTTAAGCTGATCAATACTATCATCGGGGGCAAACTGTAATAAAACAGTACTAATTTCCTGTAAAACATTCGTAGTATAACTTTCTATGCCCCCTCCTTGCCACTCTACTAAACAATCAACCTTGTCTATGGTATCTGAACCAATTATGTTAATTTCTGCATCTGTTTCTTTAGCAAGAAAACTCTTATAATATTTTTTAGTTTCATCTAACAGTGCAGAATTAACCGTAATCTTGATTGGTTTATCATTTGGCAAAGATTGACAAGACTTGTGCAAAATACTTTTAACAATTTCAATAGCATAATTATTAGTGATAAATGGTAATAACTTTTGAATAATTACATAACAAAGACTCGCAACATCCTTATGAAATTGTTTGCTATTTTGTCGACTTTCTATTACCAACGAATTACATTTGTCGGCAATTATCTTGGCTTGCTCTATTGCCAAGGATTTATTAGTCAAGTTAGCTTTCTTTGTAGCCTCGGCAAATCCCTCATTAAATGCCTGTTCTTTTGCACTTTCAAGTTCTTGCCGCAAAATATCTATGTCAACTGGAACCGAATGTGTAGTACTTTCATTAATTTTTTCTTGATTGTTACGATTTTCAAACAAGTATTTTTTTACATCTTTACTATTTGATGTCCTAGGCGATAAGCTGTTCATTATTACCCCCTTTTACTATAGTAATGTCTTCTGACTCTATTAATTGTTTTGCTTGTTGCAGTATTTTATTTTGTGCATTTTCTACTTCACGCAGACGAACCATACCTAGAACTTCCATGTCTTCTAACATCAATTTTCCTGCTCTTTCCGACATATTTTTAAAGAATAAATCTTTCAATTCTTCATTAGCCCCTTTCAAAGCAAGACTAAGATTATTTTTATCGATACTACGCAGAAGTGTCTGTACCCCAGCTGGATCTAGGAAAACAAGATCATTAAAGGTAAACATTAACTCTTTAATTCTTTCAGCTGATTCATGATTACTATCATCAAGCAAAGACAGTAGAACCCCTTCTGTTTCAGAATCAAAATGATTAAATATTTCCGCTAACTTTTCGTGGGGATCTTGTTGTTCTGAACGCGCAAAATTTGAAATAAATTCAGATTTTAAAGTTTCCTCAATGTTGTGCAAAACATTGCTTTGTATGTTATCTGCATTAATCATTCTATCCATTACATCTACGGCCAGTTCTTTTGGTAAGAACGACAGTACCTTGGCCGAACTTTCAGGACTTATTTTCGAGAGGATAACCGCTATAGTTTGTGGATGCTCATTCTTTAAATAAGATGATAGCGCCTTTTCATCCACATTATTCAATTTATCCCACATTGTAGAGCCTAATGGACCTCTTATTTCGGCCATAATTTTTTCTACTTTGTGTTTGTCAAATACCTTATTTAACATTGATTCTGTGGTACTAATAGTACCAATCATAGATGCGCCAGAACCAACTTTGTGTACAAATTCTTCAAATATTGTTTCCATAGTATTGGCACCAATACTACCCAGTTTTGACATTGCATGAGATATTTCCACTATTTCTATTTCATCCAACTCATTAAAAATTTTCTGCACCTGTTCATTGGGAAGAGCTAGTAAAAACGCCGCAGCCTTTTCCTTACCTATTAATGGTTGTGCTGTTATTCTACTAATATTTTTATCCATAATAATCCCTCATTATTTACGCTCATGAATCCATTCGCGTACTAAATTAGCCGACTCTAATGGGTTACTTTCAACTACTGTAGCTATTTTCCGCACCATAGAATCATTAAACTGCACAGCAAATTGCCCTTCAGTACTCGCATCTTCTGTATCACCGTCAGCTTGCTTGATAGCATCATTATCATCAGTACTTTGATCCATTAGTTGTGCTTGGTTAGCATTGTTCATATCTTCTTCCATTGCGTCAGCCTCTTCATCTTTAGCAAAAATCTTATAGATCACTGGTTTAACAAAGAATAAAATACCAAATAATCCAAGCAAACCCATCACGATCACTTCTACCAAATGAATAATTTCAGCATTACTTAATGAAATCCATGTACTAGCAACAGTCGGCACATCAACACCTGTACGTGCAAACTGCATATCTAACACTTCTATGCTATCCCCTCTTTGTTGATTAAAACCAATAGCATTTTTAACTAAGGTTTTAATTTTATTTAATTCGTCTTCTGATCGGGCATCATAGGTTAAGTTACCACCCGCATCCTTGTTATATTTACCATCTACCATCACTGCAATTGATAGACGTTTAATTTCTCCAATCTCTTTTATATGAGTCTTTAATGTTTTCGAAATTTCATAGTTTACGGTTTTATCATGCTTTTTGTTATTTGCCTTGGCACCGGCCAATTCATTCGTTGCTTTACTGCGAGGCAAAGAGCTTTCGATAGAGGTATCACCCTTATTATTTGCAGACTCTAACGAAGATTCATCTTCTGCACTAGTTTGTTTTGATCTAATCACCTGACCATCTGGATCATACATTTCCGTATTTTCAGTAATACGATCAAAATTCATTGTCACTGAAACTTCTGCTCTAATTTTATTAAGACCAACATGCTTTTCTAATAATCTTTCTATCGTTTGTGACATCCTGTTTTCATGTGCAATTCTCATTTCCTCTAAATTGGAAATAGCTGTTATCTGAGTCTGATTATCACCCTTGGCCAATAAATTACCCCGATCATCTACGATAGAAACCTTTTCTGGCACCAAACTTGGTACAGCAGCAGCAACCATATACTGAATAGCCTTTACCTTGCTTGGGGATAATTTGGCAACCATATTCAAAGTCAAAACGATTGATGCGCTCGGCTCTTGACGATCACGGCTAAAAATTTCTCTACGTGGTAGCACAAGATGTACCCTGGCTGATTCAACTGCAGAAATAGAACTTATACTACGGGAAATCTCACCTTCTAATGCACGCAAGTGATTAATATCTTGTATAAAACTTGATGTCCCAAGACCTTCACTTCTATCAAATATCTCATAACCGGTAGAGCCTCCTCTGGGCAAACCTAATTCTGCTAATTCCATACGTAATCTGGCGACCGAATCAGATGGCACATAAATTGCAGTCCCACCTTGCCTGATATCTACGGCAATACCCATAGTTTCTATTTTGTTAACAATTTTGCTAGCATCACCAAGATCTAAATTAGAATATAAGACCGATAAACTTGGCTCACTTATTTTACTGATCATAAGATGAATGCACCCTATGCTTAAAATACCAATAGCAAAAATTACCCCCAGCTTTGCAATGCCAAACTCTTTTATTTTATTCAGTATTTGATCCAAAGGTTGCCTCCCAGAAAACATTACAATCTAAAATTTGATTATAATTTTAATAACATATTCTACACAAATGGTTAACAGAACGTAAAAATTAGACTAGAAATGGAAAATTTTTCCTAGTGGAAGGAAAAATGTACAACTTATGAATATAGTGATAGTGCTATGGGTTAGTTTTTCCAAAAACTAGGTAAAAATAATATTATAAAGGTTATATATTCTAATCTACCTAAAATCATCCCCCCCCATTAACAACCATTTAGCACCTTCTGGTAAATGTAAAAATGAACCTCCTGGTCCTATATACTGTCCTAAACCTGGCCCTATATTGTTGAGTGCACTAGCCGAAGCCGATAAAATTGTTACTAAATCTAAATCATAAACACTTAAACCTAAACACAGAAAAGCAAAGCTAAATATATAAATTCCAAAAAATGTTAAGACAGAGTTTGCTACTCTATCCGATATCACCTGATTATTATATTTAGGGGTAAATACGCCATTAGGACGTCTAATTTGTTCTAAGTATGACCGTACGACTGTGAATATTATTTGATATCTAAATATTTTTATACTACCTGATGTAGAACCGGTACACCCTCCAACCATCATTAGTACAAACAGTAACATTACTGGTAAACTACCCCACATGTTGTAATCAGCCGAAGTATAACCAGTAGTGCTAATAATAGAAATTGTATTGAAGGCTGACTCTCTGAACGATTGTAGCAAAGAAATATTTTCATTTGTAAAACGCCATAGTGTTATCGATAACACACAAAAGGCTGTTAAACTCAAAAATGCTTGCACCTGGCTATCGCGCAAAATAGCATAATAATCCCCACGTAACATTTTAATAAACAAGATCAACGTAATAGAACTAACCAACATAAAAATACAAATAATAAATTCTACTAGTGGATTCTGGAAATAACCTATTGAACTATCTGCTGTTGAAAATCCCCCAGTTGCAACCGTAGTCAATCCATGACACAGCGCATCTATAAAATCCATACCCGCTAAGAAAAGAGCAAAAGAACATAATACTGTAAACAAAATATAGGTCGATACAATTGCTATGGCTATATGTGATACCCGAGGCATTATTTTTTCTGATCGATCAGAAAACTCACTATGTAAAAGCTGTATACCGCCAATCTTAAGCACAGGCATAACAGTAAAAGCCATAACTATAATTCCTATACCCCCAAACCATTGCAATAGGGAACGCCACACCAATACACCATAAGAAGTAATATTTAAACCATCAATAACCGTTGCACCAGTCGTAGTAAGACCCGATATCGATTCAAATAAAGAGTCAGTATACGAACCATTGGGATTACATAAAACAAAAGGCATGGCTGCGAACAGTGGCACTATTAACCAACTTATCGCGGTTAGTAAAAATGTCTCTCTTGTGGTCATAGTAAAACTATCAGAAGACTTATTCGCTATAATCATCAAAGTACCACAAAAGGCAGTAATCGCTATGGCGACGGCAAAGTTATGCCATTGCTCAGAATGAACCAGTAAATCTATTACCATTGGGATAATCATCATCATAGCTAAGGCTATCAAGAAAAAACCAATAGCTAAAAATATAGGACGAAATGATATCAATGTTATAACCTATCACTTGTTACAATACTTTAACTTTATACTTATAGTTTTGTTATAATTATTACTTTAATTGTTATACGTTAAAACACTATAAGCAAACAATACAAGTCATTCTATATGCAAAAAGGTTAACAAAATATTTATGGCATTTTGCTCATGATATATCGCAATTTCTTTAAAGCTATCTCTTGCATATACCCTTTGGTACATGAGGAAGCAGCCGTTATACTAACCTCTATTTTTGTTGCTACATCAAATGCTGTTACCTTGGTATAACGGCCCAAAGGCGTAAATTCAAAGATCACTTGTTGACTATTGTCATTCATTAACCATCCCCCATCTACTTGATTATACCTTAGAATTGTGTTACCACCAGTTTATATTCATCGGGGTGCCTGAATACGTAATATTTACCATTCACGCGTAAATATAGCACAAAAATTCGTATATGGCTGAGATTATACCCGTAGTGAACCTGATATGGGTAATGCCAACGAAGGAAAGTGAATAAATGCGATTATGTCTTGTTGCATGCTTAATAATTATCAATCATAAAAGCTGGGCACAGCAACCTGTGCTAATCTGCATACATGAATCTATGTATCAATGTATCAAGAATATTATTCGCAAACAAAAAATAAACAATGTAAAATTACAATCATTTTCTAGATCATCATTAATACTGCAACTTAGAAAACATCATCCAGATATCATTATTGGTATCGACAATAGCCAAATACATGAATCCTATATATCCTCTATCACCGCCAAAATACCAAAGCAATTTTTTACTAAATTAACGGTACCATTCGAATGGACTAATGAATTTTATATACCATTTGCATACATGTACGGGGCATTTTTTTATAACAGTAAAAAAGTTCAATTGCAGCAAACTAACCTGGAACAATTCCTTTGCTCGGCGGCTAAGCAATCTATTATACTACCAGATCCCAGGACATCCTCCATTGGTAGAGTATGGTTATCCTGGCTACACCATAATCGTACCCGATTACCACATAGTTTGTTAAAACAAAAGGTTGCTTGTTATCCGAAAAACTGGCAAGCATGTTTTACACTTTTTCATAATAATAATGCCCATGTTATGTTTGGCTACACAACATCATATCTGTATTATCTTGCTAATAATATCAGTCATGTAAAATGGATCAATTTTACTAAGCAACCTCACCCTATAAAAGTATTTACCGTTATAGTGAACAAAAATTCTAACCATACTAAGTTGACCATAACAAAAATATTAACCTTCCTATATAGCAAACCTTTGCAAGACTCTCTCACACAATGTTATTGCTTTCCTGTTATCGATACTAATATTTCAGATGAATTTAAATTATGCATACCGTTGCGAAGTTACGTACCAATACCTGTCAAAGAAACTGAATTAATAAATAGTTGGTTTATAGGTAGTATCTGATGCTTACTATAATGATGCATATTGTCAAAAACACCATATTACAAGCAATAATATCTGCTACAATCAGCTGTGCAGTCGGGATATTAATCGCCAGAACAATTCATTTGTATCATCTTACAAGAATTACCCTGGGTGTACGCATACTAGGACAATTAATGTTCATTACTCCGTCTATATCGATATGTATTATTGCACTTAATACATTAGACAACATACAAGGAATACAAGGAATTATTGTTTGTAACGTTGCCATTAACTTATTCTATTGTTGCACAGTAATCCTCGACACATACCAAACCCAATTTACCCAACATACCCGTAGTAGTATTGCATTATTAAAATTGGATAATCTGCAAAAAATTATGCTACTTGAATTACCAATTATTAAGTCAGCAATTGCATATTCATTTATCATTACTTTGATTATGTGTATAAATAATTTTGGTATTTGCATGATCATGGGAAACGGCCCGCAAACCACAACGCTACCCGTAATGATTTATCAATATTCTACCCTTGATCAAGACAATCTAGTGTTAATCACTTGTATTGTATTACAAGTCTCATTATCGATGGCATGCTTTATTAGTATGCATAAAATGCACGATGTAAAGCTTGGTCAAAATTACATATGGCAAAATAATCAACAGCTACACCCTGTCTGGTTACTAAGTGCAGTAGTGATTAGCACATACTATTTTGCCCCATTTATACAAAATAACTATTGCGTTAATACACTGACAAATTCTATCACAATAGCCACAATCACAGGATTACTCTGCATGAGTCTTAGCCTGTTCATTCTTACCTATCTTTTCATCACGCAAAAAATATATAATTTACGATATCACTACATCATGAACGGTCTATGCAGTATACCCAACCTGGTTATAATAACCTCGGTATATGCTATATCGCTACGATTGCTCAATGATCGCTATAGCTGTGTAATAGCGTTAATAATAGTTAATGTGCTGCTGTACATACCATTTACATTATTTTTCCTTGTCAACAGTATCAAGAAACTTTCCCGAAATTATTATCAATCAACCTTATTACTACGACTAAATTATTGGCAAGTATTATTTACAATTATATTACCATTATGTAAACGCAATATAACCCTGGTTGCTGGTATCATTTGCTGTTTTGCTATGGGTGATATTAGCGCACAACTTTTTTTCCTCATGGATCATGTAGAAACTTTGGCTATACAAGGCTATAAAACAGCCATTGTTTATAATCTGCAGGATGCAAGACAATATAATAACACTTTATTAACTATAGTGTACCTATTCATAATTGCTATCAATACAAGGTGGAAAATTGAAAAAATTAATTATAAAAAATTTAGAACATTGCTACGAACAGAATAAAATCTATAAATCTATAACCTATAACTTTTCTGTTGAGCCAACGAGACCAATAGCTATTATCGGCAAAAGTGGCTCTGGCAAAACATCTTTGCTTAATTTGATCACAGGCTTCACAACAATACAAGCAGGTAGCATACTATACAATGGACAAGATATTAGTAACGATCAAGTTACCAAACGGCCAATTTCTTATCTAATGCAAAACCATATGCTATTTAACCATTTAAACCTCATGGATAATATGATTTTGGGCAACAGCAAAGCATCCCATAACATCCTTAAAATAGCTACTCACCTTGAAATAGCAGATCTTTTATCTTCCTACCCTAATCAAATTTCAACAGGACAAAGACAACGTGCTTGCCTCATACAAGTAATCTTACAACAACGTCCTATTGTGCTATTAGATGAACCATTTGCTGGCTTAGATTACTATATGAAATGTAAATGTATTGAACTAATAAAACAATATTGCAATAATTATCTAATTATTACTACCCACGATTTGGATGATATAACATTATTGGATGCAACGCCATATTATCTCCAATAGTGTACGCACTATGGTGTTTTTGATATTGACTTTTGTCGTAAAACCATATATCAGTGGGATAAATTTGTTTTTATAATATTAAAGGAGAAGAAAATGGCTCGTCGTTGTGCATTATTAGCAGACAAGGGTGTTATGACAGGTAATAATGTCAGTCATGCTAACAACAGAACTCGCCGTCGTTTCCTACCTAACCTACAAGAAACTACATTTGTCAGCAAGGTTCTTGGCAAAGTTTCACTACGAGTTTCTACTAAAGCAATACGTACAGTAGAGGTCAAAGGTGGAATCGATAGCTTCTTACTATCCATGGCTAACTCCAAGCTAACTGTGGAAGCAGCAAAATTAAAGAATAAACTTAAGAAACTTAGTAGCTAAATCGCTTAATGCTACTAAGTATATACAACTGTACACACACTCAATACGTATAATGCCAAGTTTTTATTTTTTTTCAGTATAGTGTACTATGTATGCTATGCTTGCGTCTCCACAAACATTGACAGCTGTCCTGATCATGTCTAGTATTCTATCAACAGCCAAAATAATACCTATTGCTTCTAACGGTAGTTTAAATTGTTGCAATATAATTGTAAGAGTAATTAACCCAGCAGAAGGTACAGCTGCCGTACCAATAGAAGCAATAACTGCTAACAACACTATTTCTAAATATTGTATAAAAGTTAAATCTACCCCAGCTATTTGAGCTATAAATATAGTAGCCATGCCCTGCATAATAGCGGTACCATCCATATTAATCGAGGCACCCACAGGTACGACAAACGAAGCGATATTAGGATTCACACCTAAATCTTTGGTAACAGTTTTTAAAGTAACTGGAATTGTAGCGGCACTGGAAGAAGTTGAAAAAGCAAATAAAATTACATGCTTCATTTTTCTGAAAAATTTCAGTGGATTCATTTTAGTAAATATATGTAATAAGACAGAATAAGAAACCATCGCATGAAACACTAATACAGCTACTAAACTAACGACATACATCGCGACATCTTTGAAAATATCTAACCCATGCGCTAAAACAAATTTCCCAGACAAACAAAATACTCCGATAGGAGCAAAACTCATAATCATTACCACTATATGTAGAAAAACATGATTTATTTTAGCAAAGCTCTTTTTAAATCCGCCATCCTTTGTGCTTGCTTTATTAATTGCAATCCCAAAGATTATGGCAAATAACACTACAGCCAATATTTGATTATTTGCAAAAGCCTGGAAAATATTATCAGGAAATATATTTAATATGGTTGTATATAAATTTTGTTTTGCAGGTATCGTTGGTAATTTAGACGCAGTAAAAACATAATTTGACCCTGGTTGCAAAATCCAGCCGATCAGTAACGAAGTTGACACCGCCAAAGCTGTTGTTGCCATATACAAAACTATAGTTTTGGTACTAATGCTTTTTAGATTGGCCATTTTCCCTAAAGATGCAATGCCATCAGCCAATGAAAAAAATATCAACGGCACAGAAATTGCTTTTAACAGGTTCATAAAAATCTTACCGCCTAAAATAAATACGTATTTATTTAAGGCATCCTCAAAACCGTCTGGTATGAAAGGTAAATAATAGATTATTGTGGCAATAACAAACCCAGCGAACATACCAAACAGTATATTTCTGGTTAAATTTTTAGGGTTTGTTGGTTTGTTTAATTTAGATAAATCTCGTACTAATGATTGTGTCATAATTTAAACCAAGTAAGCTAATGTTGATTGTATACTAAAACGCAATAAGTTAAAATTTTACTAAAAATTTAATTACCCTTTCTTCATGATAGATAAGCATAAAATGAACTTAATAACTTCAGATACCAAGAAAATCCTACCGATTCAGTGCCTTGTAAACAAAAGCAACTGCTCAGAGAATAACCTTTATAAGCTATAACTTACATATCACCATCAATGATTAGCAATGCTACAAAGGGCACTCGTGTAAAATATTTGCACGGTAATGCTGCCTTAATTCCTCGTATTTACCGCAACTATAAACAAAATTACTTACATGTATCCGGGATGAGCAGCCTATTTTACTCATTATACTTCTGTTATGAGTTTCCACCGTTTTATAAGAGATAGATAGTAACAAACCTATTTCCTTGTTACTTTTACCATTTATCACACAAGAAATTATATCTCTCTCTCGTGCTGTAAAGTGCTGATCACCCATTTTCAAACCTGGTCTCTCCATAGCTACACCTTTACATATAATATCCTCCCCTTAGGTTGATTTTAGTACATTTTTACCATATTGTCATTAGTTTTACGAATAGCTGTGTGGTACATTCATTATTAATCAATGAAACAATTTGTATAGAAGACAAATAAAATAAGAGTACTAACAGAAATAATCAATACTGGTTGGTTTACCCATATATACTTGTATTACTGGTAAGATAATTAAATCCAGTAGAAACTACAGAGTACTATAACTTTGCAACTCAGAATCACAAAGTATTTAAATACCGAAATACAAATGTTCCAAACTTATCATCGCACAATGTAATTGTAAGAGAATAATTATTATCAATACCTAATACAACTTGGCAACCACATATATGCTACCTCAGGATATTACTAAATTAGAGCATTCGTAATTAAGAGATGAAATTTATATTCTTTTTCAACACAAGTATTGTACCTCAAACCTTAGCTAGCTACTAAGGAATTTCGATAATGCAAAAACCGTCTAGGGGAAACAAATATCACTTGATTATGTTATCTCATATATTAGGAATACGTACGCATTAATAACAACAAATGAACTACTAAACTGCCCTGCAAAGACAAAAATTAACCATACCTAGTAAGTATTGTTTTATTACACTTTCCGGCACATTAGTTAATGCATATTTGGCCTGATTACCAAATTCTATTGCTTTAGTTTTGGCATAAGTAATAGAACTATTAACCATCATTATATCAATTACGTGCGCCAGATCATCATGTGTTATATCACCTTTAGCTAAAATATCACGTAATTTGGCTTTATGCTGATCTGAACCAGTATGGTAAGCATGAATAAGAGGTAATGTTACTTTGTGCTCTTTTAAGTCATCACCAATATTTTTGCCTAATTCATCTGCATTAGAGGTGTAATCTAAAATATCATCTATAATTTGAAAGCACATACCAAGATTAGTACCAAATTGCGCCAACGATTGTTGTATATTCTTGTCTTGATTGGTGATCATACTACCAACTGTACATGCAGCAGAGAATAAAGTCGCAGTCTTTGAATTAACAACCTGATAATACTGCTGTTCACTAATATCTAGGCTATAGCTATTGGTTAATTGCATCACTTCACCCTCGGCTATCATCGCAGAAGCATTAGATAAAAGTGATAATACTTTTATGTTACCAGCATCAGTCATAAGCTGAAAAGCCCTAGAAAACAGAAAATCACCGACAAGAACACTAGCCTGGTTACCCCATACAATATTTGCTGTATCCTTACCACGACGAATATCACTATTATCGACAACATCATCGTGTAGCAAGGTCGCTGTATGAATAAATTCTATACTAGCAGCCAAGTCTATATGCTTCGAACCTTGATAGCCAAACATACGCGCACAAGCTAAAGTCAACAAAGGCCTTAGTCTTTTGCCACCGGCTGAAACTAGGTAATCTGCTAGCTCTTGTATCAAGTATACTTTGCTATGCATTTTAGCAAGCATCACATTATAAACCTGTACCATCTCATCTTGCATGTAATTAGCGAATTCGGCTAATATGTCTTGTTTATGTTCTATCTCTTGGGTTTGTGCAGGATTCCCCATAAACTTATACCTTGTATTTTTTGAATCTTGTGGCTAAAAATTACATACAACATGAATACCTTATTTTAGATGCAGAATACAACTAATAATATTTTAAATGGCAAAATAAAAATCATCCAACCTAAAAAAGGGTATCGCGCTGCTATTGATCCTATCCTATTAGCAGCCAGCGTCTTATCCAAAAAAAATGAAAGCGTTCTTGATGTTGGGTGCGGAGTTGGTACCGCGCTTTTAGCCTTGGCTCATAGAGTAAAGGATATTAATATTACCGGCCTCGAGATACAACCAAACTTAGCCAAACTAGCCTTACAAAATAGCAATATAAATAATTTGCAAGATCGTATTAATATTATCAACGATGACTTGCATAACCCTGATTTGTCTTTACAACCTAACCATTTTAATCATGTGATGTCCAACCCGCCATATTTTATCGATCATAATGGCCAAATATCACCTTATCCTAACAAAGCCATTTCTAATTGTGGCGCCAAAGAATTATTACAATCATGGGTTAGCTTTTGTATTAAATATCTCAAACCCCGAGGCTATGCACACTTTATTTTTACCAGCACCAGAATAGATGAGCTACTAGCAATAATGCAGAACAAATTAGGCGATGTGCGAATATACCCTTTGTGGCCTAATGCCAATAAACCATCAAAACTAGTGATTGTACAAGGCAGGAAAAGTGTAAAATCACCAGCACAAATATTGCCTGGTATGATAATGCACAAAAATAATGGCAAACATACCAAACATTTGAATAATGTACTTATTGATGGTAAAGGTATAGAACTTTGATTAACATGACCTTAAGAGAAAAATAATGACAAATAACAAAAGCTTTCAAGATATTATCATTACATTGCAATCTTTTTGGTCACAACAGGGCTGTGCCATCGTGCAACCATATGATGTGGAAATGGGCGCTGGAACTTTTCATCCCGCAACGGCATTATACACCCAAAAATATTCATCATGGAATGTTGCTTATGTACAACCTTGCCGTCGTCCTACTGATGGTAGATATGGTGAGAATCCAAACAGAACACAACATTATTACCAATTCCAAGTCATTCTAAAACCATCACCCGACAATATCCAAGAACTGATGTTACAAAGTTTCCAAGCAATTGGTATCGATAATACTAAACATGATATCAGATTTGTTGAAGACAACTGGGAAAGCCCAACCCTTGGCGCTTCGGGTTTAGGATGGGAGGTATGGTGTGATGGACAAGAAATATTACAATTCACTTATTTTCAACAACTAGGTGGTAAAGAATGTCACCCTACTCCCGTTGAATTAACCTATGGCCTGGAAAGATGTGCCTGTATTGTACAAGGGGTTGATAATTTCTTTTCCTTAGATTGGAATGGCGCACCTGGAGGGAAAAAAATACTGTACAAAGATATATTTATGGAAAACGAAAAGCAATTTTCTGGTTACAATTTCGAGCATTCTAGTACTGATAAATTATTGCAAGATTTTCAATTAGCTGAACAAGAAGCAACAAAGTTGCTGGCACTGGACCATACTTTACCCGCGTATGAACAAATGCTAAAAATGAACCATGTGTTCAATATGATTGATGCCAGAGGAATAATCAGTGTTGCAGAGAGGGCAAGCTATATTGCCAAAGTACGTGATATCGCACGCCTATGTTGCGAACAATATACCAAAGACACAATGTAAAAGACAAATAAGGATAAATAATGCCCGAATTTTTGCTTGAAATACGTTCTGGGGAAATTCCAGCAAATATGCAGATTCCTGCTGCAGAACAATTAAAAAAATCACTTGCAACCAAATTGCAAACCTGCAATCTGGAACATGGTGATATTAGTACATACGTTACTCCTAACCGCTTAGTAGCGGTAGTAAAAGAACTATCAGCATTACAACAGGAACAAGTAATAGAGCAAAAAGGACCCAGAGTAAACGCGCCAGAACAAGCTATTACTGGTTTCTTAAAAAGTGTTAATAAAAACATAGACCAACTAGAAAAACGCACGACTGACAAAGGTGAGTTCTTTTTTAATGTCGAAACAATCCCTGCCACTGCTACCAATAAGATATTACCAGGCATTATCGAACAAATTATCAAAGAATTTCAATGGCCCAAAAGCATGAAATGGGGTACTAGCATACATTCCTGGATCCGACCTATACATGGAATATGTGCTGTGTTCGACAACCAACCAATAACTTTTGCTCTGAACCTAAGCGATGCATCGGCTAAAGATCCTGTTATTGTAAAATCTACCAATACCACTAGAGGTCACCAATCCCTGTCCAATAACACAATTATTGTAAATAATTTTAATGATTACAAAAAGCAATTGGCTGAACATTATGTCATTATGGATCACCATGAACGTAAAACAATAATTCTGCGGCAAATTAATGCTATCTGCACTAAACATAAACTAGTATTAAAGCCAGATGAAAGCCTGTTAAATGAAGTAGTAGGACTAGTAGAGTACCCTAATTGCTTAATTGGTAACATAGAGAAAAAATTTATGATGCTACCACCAGAGGTGCTACAAACATCCATGAAAGTCCATCAACGCTACTTTTCTTTGCATACCCAAGATAACAAAACTGCACCATACTTTATTGTAGTAGCTAATTTAATCACCAATGATAACTGTGTACAAATAATATCCGGCAATGAAACTGTATTAAATGCAAGATTATCAGATGCGTTATTTTTCTATAATCAGGATCTGCAACAATCTATCAAACAAAATACGGAAAAATTAAAAAATATCGTTTTTCATGCAAAATTGGGTTCGATGTATGACAAACAAACCAGAATTGCCAGCACTATCAAAACTCTGCAAACTAAATGCTCTAGTAATGATATTGAATCTGCAGTGCAAGCCGCTAAATTGTGCAAAACAGATTTGGTCTCTAATATGGTGTACGAATTTCCAGAATTACAAGGGATAATGGGCGGATACTACATGACAGAAAAAGGATCAAAAGTATCTACAGCAATTCGTAATCAGTATTTACCCAAAGGTCCTGCTGATAAAATCCCCGATGATAGCCCTAGCAAATTACTTTGTATAGCTGACAAACTAGATACTCTTAAAAGTTTTTTTGATATCAATATCAAACCCACAGGATCAAAAGATCCTTTTGCCTTACGAAGAGCAGCCATAGGATTAATCAGGATTTGTGAAACATTTGACTGTACAATCAATCTACATGATTGCCGCAATAATGGCTTATATGAATTTATTGTTGATAGACTAAAAGTATATCTTAAAGACCAAGATATCTCTTCCGATGTAGTAGAAACGGCATTATTAGACAATACGAATAGTATGAATATTTACCTTATTAAGCAAAAAATACTGGACATACAAAGTATTATCAAACATCACCCAAATTTATTATCATCATTCAAAAGAATACATAACATACTAGAAAAATCTAATGTTACTGGCACGCAAAAAATTAATCTTGATCTGTTCGAATCTGATGATGAAATTTATTTGGATAAAATCGTCACCGAACTATCCTTGCAAGATGATTTTATCACACAATCCGTCAAGATTATTAAACCCATCAATCAATTCTTAGACAACGTAGTTATTAATCATAGCAATGATAACATACGCAATAACAGATTAGCTCTATTAATGAAAGTAAAAGAATATTTCTTTAGTTTTGCACGATTTAACCATTTGGTAACATCGGTATAATTATGATGCGATAGTTTTAAATTAACACAATCTTTAGGAACTAGGTGTAAATATACAAATACCAACAAAGTGAAATGGAAAAACTATATAGTAGACTACTTTGTATACAGAATATATAGTGGCGAAAGAATTAACAGAGAAGAGATGTTTACAGCAAATAATAAAAAATCCACTATCCGGGTATTATTAGGATGTTCGTTTGTGATCATCGGGTGCATGATCGGCCTGTGGGATTACACCTTAAAACATTTTAAACATGAACATAGTGAAAACCAAATCTATGAAAAATGTGAAGAGCTTACCGCGACAACTGAACCAAATATAATAGAAGAAAATCTTGAGATTAATTCAGGGGATAATTTTATTTCATTGTTAAAGAGTGCATCATACACCCCAGAACAATCTTTAAAAGTTATTACCGCATTAAAAAAAGTGTTCAGCCCTAAAGATCTTAGAACCGATCATCAAATTATTATTAATTACAATAAAGGTACCTCTGGAACTCAAAACAAGAAAAATTTATTAAGTTTGATAATCCGAATCTCTATTGATCTTGAAGTAATTGTTAAACAAGATGAACATGGTAATTTCAGTGCAGAAAAAATCAAGAAAGAATTACAACAAGAAACCAGAATAGCTTCAGGTAACATCAACGAAAGTTTATATGTCGACGCAATCAAACAAGGCGCACACCCAAAAGTGTTACACCAAATGATTCAAGCATTTAGTTATGATGTTGACTTTCAACGAGGGTTTCAAAAAGGCGATAAATACACCCTGTTATTCGACTTTCAAAAAGATCATGAAACAGGCCAAGAAAAACCAGGTGACCTATTATATGCTTGCCTAGAACTACAAGGGGTAAAAACCTCTATTTATCGCTTTGCCCCCAAAAGTTCAAAGGCTCAATACTTTAAAAAGAATGGCGAATATGTAAAAAAAGGGCTATTAAGAACCCCTATCGATGGCGCCAGAATTTCATCTAAATTTGGTAAAAGGAAACACCCAATCTTAGGATACACCAAAATGCACAAAGGTATGGATTTTGCTGCTCCAAGAGGTACACCAATTATGGCTGCAGGAAGTGGAAAAATAGATAGAATCGGTAGAAGAGGTGCATATGGACATTATATACGAATCAAGCATAATGCTAAGTATTCCACAGCCTATGCCCATATGTGTAGATATGCCAAGGGCCTACGCACTGGTAGTTACGTAAGACAAGGGCAAGTAATAGGTTATGTAGGAGCAACCGGACGGGCTACTGGCCCCCATCTGCACTATGAATTGATTTCGAATGGTAGACAAATCAACCCAGAAAAAATTAAAATGCTACCCAGCAGTAAACTACGTGGGCAAGATCTACAAAGGTTTCTGGTAACCAAAAATAAAATAGAGAAACAAGTACAAAGCAGTAATCATCAATAATAACCACCATAATTTACGATTATTGGATTGATAATAGACAAATAATCTCATACACACAAACAAGACAACAAAATACGATAGGAAATAAAGTGAAAATACTATACATTCAACGTGTGTATAATAACTACAATATAATAAGATAGTGTATCATGTCCTATAATAAGAACTGCGCTGTATTGTCACCATTCTTTGTATTTTTATCAGTCTTTGTTGGTAGTGGTGTTTATTTTTCTATGCAAGGAATAGAAAATGCATTTTATCAGATTTCACCTAACATTGCAATTATACCCGCTATTGTCTTAGCAATTGCCCTTAGCAAAGGAACATTTACCGATAGAATTAATTATCTAATAAAAGGCATGGGCAATAATAGTATACTGATTATGTGCTTAATCTATCTGTTATCAGGAGCCTTTACCACGGTAACCAAAAATATCGGCTGTATTGAAGCTACAGTAAACTTTGGCTTACATATAATCCCAAACAGGTTCTTGTTACCTGGTATTTTTCTTATTTCTTCATTTATGGCAACCGCTTTAGGTACCTCAATGGGAGTAGTTGCAGCATATACTCCTTTGGCTGTAGGAATTGCAGAACAAACTGGTATAAACCTATATTGGTGTGTAGGAACTGTAATAGGTGGAGCCATATTCGGTGATAATCTATCCGCTATTTCTGATACTACAATAGCATCGGTTAATACTCAGCAAGCTAATCTTAAGAAAAAAGTAATTCTTAACACTATATTCGCCCTGCCAGCAATGATTATAACCCTAATAATATTATCGATGATCAATGATCACTCATATACAACACAACACAACGAATACAGTTATCTTAAAGTTCTTCCATATCTGTGCGTTTTACTGTTGCCATTATTGGGCTTAAACGTAATCATTGTTTTGTTGATGGGCATTATCATTAGTGCAATCATAGGTATTACTTGTGATAACTATACAATAGTTAAGTTATCACATGATATAAATCACGGTTTTTCTTCGATGAACGAAATTCTGATTTTATCACTGTTAATCGGCGGGTTAAGTTTCCTGGTCAATAATAATGGTGGTTTTGAATACATAGTAAGCAAAGTAAATAAATTATCACAAAAACGATCAGACAAACGTTTTGGTGAATTAATTATGGCAATTATTGCTAGCTGTGCTGATATTTGTACAGCTAATAATACCATTGCTATCATTCTATCCGGTGATATCGTGAAAAAAATGGCTAAACAATATAAAATTACCCCCGAAAAATCAGCATGCATAATAGATATATTCAGTTGCGTTTTTCAAGGAATATTGCCATATAGTGCGCAACTGCTATTGGCCTGTTCTATTGCTAATATATCACCGGTTAAAATTATGCTTTATGTATTATACTGTCCCCTTCTAGCACTGACTTCTATAATCATTATATTCTTACAAACTAAAACTCAAAACAATGCATTTTTTAGAATAATAAACAAATATTCTGTTTAAATAGTCAAATTATTTTGATACAATACTATTGGTAACGTAATCGTGTTTCTGTTTTTTTACTTATAAACGTACGCATAGCGCTTTGGCTTTTAATTGATATTTCCTCGGTAGGAAATAGGTTATAGTCGCTGTAAAAAAGTAAAAGGAAAATAATAATAAGGAGCCACAAATGAGCATAGGACCAGGTCAAATATTACTTATCGTTGTAGCATTACTGTTGCTGTTCGGCGCTAAAAGAATACCAAAGGCTATGTCAGAGCTAGCAAAAGGACTAAAAGCATTCAGAGATGGAATGTGCGATACCAAAAAGAAACCAAAGAAAAAAACAACCAAAGCTACGACTACTAAGAAGCGTCCTGCGAAAACTGCTACGAAGAAAACAACAGCCAGGCGTACAAAAAAATAAACTGAATACAATGTTTAACTTAGGAAGTTTAGGCGAATTACTGATTATAGTTGTGGCAATACTTGTATTGTTTGGACCAGCAAAGCTTCCTGAATTATTGTACGATCTAGGTCGATTGAAACAAAAACTTAGACTAATTATTAAGAGATTATCGGTTGACTTTGATCAATACTTGTCCAAGGGTGAACTGGATGAGTACCACAAGCAAGTAAATGATAAGTATATTAAACCACCTTCACAAGATAATATTGATTAACTAAAAACCACGGATACCGTGATAAGTGCACATACCATAATACAAATAACCAGTTTACTCACACTTGATAATGCGTTGATAGCCTGTCACCAAGCATTGCTAGCTAATGATAATTACAAGGTCATATCCTATATTTTCACCCCTCACCTATGTCAAATAATGCTTAACTTCAGCTATGTTTAATATAAGTCTGAAATGAATTACGCTATAATATTAACACCATTAATAATCTAGATCCCACCGCAACTACAAGTTTTATCACCTATAACTTGTGATAGCGCCGCCCAATTTTACTAAGTTGCGATTGATTAAGGGCCATCTGCCTATGTAATCTGTGATCACTCATTAGCCATTTACAGATGTAAACAAAGCAGAAATAGTTAGCCCTACAGTGGTTTAACTTTGAATTAATACGAATTTTGAGGAACGAAATGTATATATAATACATAAGTGACGATTAAATGAAGTAGAAAACAAAGTGAAACCACTGTAATATTCAACATTATTACTCAAACGAGTAGCAAATAACACCTAATTGCGTTAGCATGATGTCTGTTGATAGAATAAAAGTAATACAATTGAACGATAGCAACAAAAATATGGCTTTAGTTGATCATTTGGCTGAACTGCGCAAACGAATGATAACAAGTATTGTACTACTTGTCCTTGGTTTTGCGCTATCCTATCCTTTTGCTAAACAAATATTTGGTTTTTTAATTAAACCACTAGCTGATATTATTGGTCAAGAATTACACAGAAAGTTAATTTATACCGGCTTAGCAGAAGCATTTATTACTTATGTAAAAATTTCTATTTTTAATGGATTTATCGTTGCATTCCCATTTATTTTCTCTCAATTATGGGCCTTTATAGCACCAGGATTATACAACAATGAGAAAAAACTATTTAGAATTATCTTTATAACCTCCCCTGTATTATTCTTACTGGGGGCATGCTTTGCTTTTTATTGGATTATTCCTTTGGCTTGGAAATTTTTCCTTAGTTTTGAAAGCTCTGCTATATCTACTTCTCTTCCTATCCAACTTGAAGCCAAAGTAAGCGAATATTTTTCTATGGTTTTACAAATGCTTATTGCTTTTGGAATATGTTTTCAAATGCCCCTTGTCTTATTAATGCTTGCTAAATTAAATATTATTACCAGCACTGGATTACAGAACAAGCGCAGATACTCTATTATAGGTATTTTAATACTATCCGCTATTTTAACCCCACCCGATGTTTTAAGTATGATGGGTCTTGCAATACCACTTTATTTATTATATGAAGTATCGATTATCTTAATTAAAATTATGGTCCCTAGTACAAATAACTCGGAGATAAATTAACATGCTAGACATAAAACTAATCCGTGAAAATCCACAAGATTTTGATACAGCATTGGCAAAACGAGGAATAGACCCACGCTCAACAACCATACTAGCATTGGATACAAAAAATAGAGAATTGCTAACTAATACACAAGAGTTACAAAATCAAAGGAACCAAATAGCAAAATCAATAGGTATTAAAAAACAACAAAAACAAGATACTACAGAACTAAATAAGCTATCTTCTGAACTAAAACAGCAAATTGCACAAGTTGAACAGAAACTTACACAAATAAACCAAGAATTAACTGAATTGTTAGTTACTTTGCCTAACCAACCATTACCTGAAGTACCACAAGGCAAAGATGAGCAAGATAATCAAACAATTAAAACTTGGGGGGAAATTCCACAGTATAATTTCTCTCCTCAAAGACATTTTGATATTGGCGAAAACCTTGGCTTAATGGATTTTACAACGGCAAGTAAGATATCAGGGGCAAGATTCGTTATTCTTAAAGGCGATTTAGCTAAACTTGAACGAGCTATTGCAAATTTTATGCTAGATATTCATACCAAAGAATTTGGTTATGTTGAAACATCACCACCAATACTAGTCTTGGATAATGCAATGTATGGAGCAGGACTATTGCCTAAATTCGCTGACAATGCATTTCAAACTACCGAAAAGCATTGGCTTATCCCAACCGCAGAAGTACCACTATCTAATATGTATGCTGATACTATACTAGAGGAACAACAGCTTCCTATTCGGCATGTTGCCCATACTCCATGTTTCAGATCAGAAGCCGGTGCCGCAGGAAAAGATACCAGAGGCATGATACGCTTACATCAATTCACTAAAGTAGAACTTGTTTCAATTACTTCTCCTGAACATTCAGCACAGGAACACGAAGGAATGACACGATGTGCAGAAACTATCCTGGAAAAACTGCAATTACCATATCGCAGGATGCTACTTTGTACCGGAGATATGGGTGTACAATCCGCTAAAACTTATGATCTTGAGGTATGGCTTCCTGGTGAAAACACCTATAGAGAGATTTCCAGCTGTTCTGTATGCTGTGATTATCAAGCACGCCGAATGAAAACCAGGTATAAGAAAACAACACAAGATAATAGGAAAAGCAAACCAGAATTAGTTCACACACTAAATGGATCTGGGCTTGCGGTTGGCAGGACGATAGTAGCTATTTTAGAAAATTATCAACAACAAGATGGATCTATCTTGATCCCACAAGTACTACAACCTTACATGGATGGACAGGAGAAAATAGAACATTCTTGTTGATCACACAAAATTATTATGATTCAATGTACCGATAATAATGGAAGTAGCAAATGAGAAAAATAATCTTTTTATTAGGCTTACTGTTTAATTGTGTACAATTGAACGCTTTATCATCTGGTGAAATGGATGCAATGCTACAAAAAGCGAAGAATGGTGATGCATTCGCACAAGCATGTCTTGGCACAATATACTATCATGGATCTCCCAGAATAACCGTACCTAATTACAAAGAAGCTTTAAAGTGGAATATGCTATCAGCTAAGCAAGGGTTTGCTCCTGCAGAATTTAATGTGGGCTATGCCTATTTTACTGGGGAAGGTGTAGCAAGAGATCTTAAAGAAGCGATGAAATGGTTTGAAAAAGTTCTTGCTCACAAAGAAGAAGATCTGGATTTTCTGCGTGTAGCGGTCAAAAAAAAGAATAATGCAGCATCATTTGTATGGTATACATACATAATGAGAAAGGCACACAAATAAAGTTAATAATTCATTTGTCTCTTGATATTCAATGATTTGTCTACTTGCCATACGGTTGTAATAGTACACAGCACAGTAGGATAATGGCTGCACATAATACTAGCAATATATAAATGGCTTTAATTCTCAATAAAAAATGTATATGCTATCCTTCATACACTGTTGGATACTAAGGGGATACGTACTATGAGGATATTGATTTCTAATGACGATGGATTGCATGCTCCAGGAATAAAAGTATTAAAAGAAATTGCTTTAGAACTTAGCAACGACGTCTGGATTGTTGCACCAGAAGTTGAACAAAGTGGTACGGGCCATTCTTTATCATTGATGAGCCCTCTTCGTCTGAAAAAAATCTCTGATCAGCGCTATTGTGTCAATGGTACACCAACGGACTGTATGCAAATTGCCCTCAAGGAATTACTAGCTAATAAAAAACCTGATTTAATGCTATCTGGAGTAAATTACGGAGCCAATTTAGGCGAAGATGTAACCTATTCCGGCACCATAGCGGCTGCTATGGAGGCTACTATTCTTGGTGTGCCAGCAATCGCTCTATCACAATCTATCAAAACTGGTCAACCTGAACAATGGGAAACTGCCGCATACCATAGTCCAAAGATAATCAAAGATTTATTACAAGAAGGATGGGCAAAGGATATATTAATTAATATAAACTTTCCTAATTTAGCCTCCAAAGAAGTAAAAGGAATCACTTGTGTCAGGCATGGCATGAGGCACGAAAAAGGCGAAATCACAGAATGGTCTGACCCTAGGGGAGAGAAATTTTATTGGCTAGCTAGCAGTACCAGGAAAGATAATAGCACAGAACTTGATACAGATCTGTCATGTGTTGCAAATGGCTATATCTCTATTACCCCGTTGCACCTGGACTTAACTCATTATGAAGCCATGACTAAAATGAGAAAAACCCTAGAATGTACATTTACAAGTGATTAGATACAATTTGTATTGCTTCACATTATCAACATATAGCAAACGGTAAATATAAGATTAGCAAAAATAAAAAAACAGTATATAAGGCCACAATTCAGGTAATGTAGCATCCTATGTAATAAATGACTTTCTGCTTCGTGTCTACAAGTTCCTCAAACCATAAAGATGCCCTTACTACTTGACAGTACGCAAAGCTTTGCTAACATCAAATTGTTATAATTGGTGTGATGATGCAACATTTCTTTATAATACTTTTAGTATTAGTATTTAACTCTAACTTGGTAAGATCAAGCGTCCAAAAAGATATCGATAGCTTGGAAGACACCTCTGTTGTTACGCGCAAATTTTCCAGAGCTGGCCTTGTCCATCTTTTCCGTATTATGGAAATCGATGTACCAGACGATTGTAATCTAGAGACACTAAACAGAATAGCACAAAAAGAATTTTTACGCCAAGGAGGAGAACGCTGGGAGGCACAAAAAGAACATCAAGAAAAATTCGCTAAAAAATCATTAGCTTTAATTCCAGCACTCAGAGAACTAGGATTCTACACAGAGATCAGACCTACAAGGCAACATTATGACATAGTAGTTGTTTTTGGTGCATTACATTCCAGGATGGTGACCAGGACTTTATATTTACAACAACTTTGGCATGATGGAATAAGAGCTAACAAGATAATATACCTCACAGGAAGTAGAGAATTGTTAGCAGGTGAAAAAGAGGAGTTATCATCTTATACTGATTCCACACATGCTGCACTAGAAAGAGATTTGCCCGTTTTAATTTGGCAAAAGTATATAACCGAAGAATCCCTGCGTACTCATGAATTTGAGAATATTTATGCTGAAGATATATTAGTTCCAGGCACACACACTAAGAGAAGAGCAAATACCGCCGACACTGTAGCAAGAATGATTGCTATATTGGCGTTAAACAAAAAAGACCGCAATCCAGTTAAGATTTTAGCAATATCCAATAATCCATATATTGCCTATCAAGGGGTAACGTTGGAAAATGTTATGCGTAAGGCACAAGTCCTTATTCCTGGTGATAGTATTGAAACAGTAGGCGAACGAGCAAACGAGGATACTCCGCTTTTTTTAATGATGGATAGCTTGGCCAGAATAATATACACAATTACCCGGAAATAGTGCTACCCATTACCATCTAGTTGCACTAAACATCCAGTGATGTATTGATTATCTAGAAAATAAGAAAAGGACAGCGATCAATACAATTTAGCGCAACAGAATATATCATTACCCTTCTTACTAAATCACAAAGGCGATTGTTGATAAGATTTATGCGATATTTAACTATCATTAACACTGGATGCACCAAATATAGCGAACAATTCCTATGTTATTCGTAAAAATTACATAAACTACAATACCCACTACTAATCTAACCATAACAGAAAAAACACCAGAACTATTGATCCGATGGAATATATAAAGTAGTATGTATTGTTTTTATAATTACGGAGAAAAGATACATGTTTAATTTATTAATTTCTGAAGCGCACGCGCAAGGCACTAGCTCTATGATGCAAGGCGGTCTGGCAAACTTGATGCCTATAATACTGATGGTAGTAATATTGTACTTTTTAGTTATTAGACCACAAAGTAAAAAAGCTAAAGAACACAAAGAAATGGTTAACAGCCTTAAAAAAGGTGATAAAGTAGTCACTTCTGGTGGTATGATAGCCACAGTTGCCAAAATCACAGACGACAATGAGATAATGATCTCTATTGCAAAAGGAGTAGATATAAGTGTCTTAAAAAACTCTGTAACACAAACTATCAGCAAGGAAATATCCACACCTAAAAAAAGTGTTGTGAAAGAGAAAATAAAAGCTACCAAAGCAAAAAAGACCGTGTCACGCAAAACGAAAAAGTAAAATTATTAAAAGCTTGTATTCATGATTTATGTACCAATTTGGAAAAGAGTTATGGTGCTGTTAATTCTAGCACTGGGTATTATGTATGCTTTGCCTACATTCTCGTCGGATAAAACATTAAAAAGATTACCTAGCTGGTTGCAAGATCAAGTTAGTCTTGGTTTGGATTTGCAAGGAGGATCACATTTATTACTTGAAGTAGATACTGATTCAGCATTAAAAGATCAATTAAGTTTTTTAATTGATGAGTACAAAAAATCTTTGCGCAAAAAGAAAATTAAATTCACTAATGCCAAGGTTATCCAATCTGCTCAAAGTAGCCAAATACAAATTACCCTTAAAAATGATGATGATAGGACTATTGCCAAAAAATCTCTTGTCCAACCGGGAATCAATATCGAATATGATCAGAAAAGCAATACTTTTACTGCTGCATTTACACCAGAGGAAATGCAGAACAGAATAAAAAAATTACTTAATCAATCGAAAGAAATTGTAGATAGGCGTATTAACGAACTAGGCACAAAGGAACCCAACGTCCAAACTCAGGGAGATGATAGGATTATTGTCCAACTACCAGGGGTAGAAGATCCAAGTGTCGTCAAACAAATATTGGGTACTACGGCTAAGCTTACCTTTCAACTAGTGCACCATAATTACCCCACTTTAAAGTCTTCAGGAGGGGTAGTTTTACCAGGAACAGAGGCAATACCTGATGATAAAGGCAATGTACAATACCTAATTAAAAGGAAAGTGCTATTAACTGGTGAACATTTAATAGATGCGCAAGCAGGATTCCATCACGAAAATCATACGCCTATAGTTAGTATCAGGTTTGACAACATTGGCGCACGAAAATTTGGGGAAATTACAAAAAAATATGTCAATCACCAACTTGCGATGATCCTTGATGGCAAAGTTATAAGTGCCCCAAGTTTAAACGAACCTATTTTAGGCGGTAACGCACAGATTTATGGTAATTTTACTACCCAGGAAAGCGCTAATTTAGCAGTACTGCTAAGAGCAGGATCACTACCAGCCCCTATAAATGTTATCGAAGAAAGAACAGTTGGACCTGATTTAGGAGCAGACTCTATACAAGCAGGAGAAAAGGCAACCGTATTAGCAGTAGCTTTAATATTTATATTTATGATCATTCTTTATTCTTTATTTGGAATATTCGCTAATATTGCTTTGGCTTTTAATTTAGTGCTACTGGTCGCAGTACTGGCTATTACCGGATCCACCCTGACTTTACCTGGTATAGCAGGAATTGCACTAACACTAGGTATGGCAATTGACGCCAATATCTTAATTTTTGAAAGAATAAAGGAAGAACTGAGAGCAGGATCGACAATGTCATCTGCAATTAATTCAGGTTATAAACGTGCAATGGCTACTATCATGGATTCCAATATTACCACCTTGATTGGTGGAATAGCGCTATTCTTTTTTGGCTCAGGACCAATTAAAGGTTTTGGAGTAACATTATGCATAGGTATTTTAATTTCCATGTTTACCGCCATTACGGTAACCAGACTGTTTGTGGTTATATGGCTAAATCGTTTTAAACCTAAGAAACTTTATATGTAATAATTACGGTGAATATTAATGACTGGACTACGCGTTATACCATATAACACAACAATAGATTTTGTTAAATTGAAGTATATCTCTTACTTAACTGCTGCATTACTAATATTAGCATCATTGTTTGCTATACTATACAAAGGTTTTAACCTTGGTATTGATTTTAAAGGTGGAATTTCTATAGAAATCAGAACTAATGGCAATACCAGTATTGCAGAATTAAGATCATGTATTAATTCCTTAAAATTAGGCGATGCCAAATTGCAAGAATTCGGTAGCAAAACAGACTTCTTGATTCGCCTAGAGGAACAACAAGGCGGCGAACTGCAAAACAATATAGCCATAACCAAAATAAAAGAAATATTTAAGAAAAAATTTGGCAATAGTATAGAATATCGCAAAATAGAAACCGTCGGAGCCAAAGTAAGTGATAACTTAGTAACTAATGGAATATCAGCCGTTTGTTTTGCGATGATAGGAATGTTGCTATATATATGGAATAGGTTTAAGTGGGAATATGGCCTATGTGGGGTCATTGCTCTGCTGCATGATACGATAGTTGTACTGGGTTTTTATGCTGTATCTGGCTTTGAATTCAACGAATCCGCATTTGCCGCTATCTTAACGACCGTAGGATATTCCATTAATGATACGGTCGTAGTGTATGATAGATTAAGAGAAAACCTGGCAAAATATAAAGAAAAAAAGGTAAGTGACTTAATTAACCTTAGTATTAATGAAACATTATCTCGTACTATTCTTACTTCTGGTACTACTTTGCTAGCCTTGTGTGCTTTGTATTTTTATGGTGGTGCGGTCATCGAAAACTTCAGTATGCCAATTATTATCGGTATCATGGCTGGAACTTTTTCTTCTATCTTTTTATCCATGAACTTATTGCTATTTTTTGATCTTAAAAAGAAAAAAGATACCACACCAGTTGCTCATGGCCCTGTGAAACGTACCTAAAAATATTGCTTTTGTAATATTATTGACAGAGGTACATACAATTGCTACGATCAAGCGGTAATCTGTGTTGTCAATCATTACCGCAATGCTTTGTTTCAGGTTCTTATCCTGCTGATACAACCACTGTAACTGTGTCAAGGTTTGCATTTTGGAAAATTAGAATCGAAGAAGTGAAATCTCAAATCTCATTTGTTCGGTAACATTAAAATTGAAAGGTGTGTTTTGATTATGTTTAATTATCTTTCTGCATTTATAATTACTTTTGTTGCGCTAAATGAATCTTGCTTTAGTGATGAGTTGATCCCCCTATTTGACATCAGTGATGATCTCAGGAAATTATCTTCTCGTAATGCACAAGGTAAAACTTCGTATGGTGCAAGAAGAACAGAACAAGTAGGTGATCGTGAAATAAGCGGGGTTCACATAGCGGTAGCACACTATGAAGGCACACCAAAAGAACCATCAATAGCAGAACAAATAGCAACAGACGCACTCACCACAGGAGGTAGCGTCAGTGCGCATTACTTAGTTTGCCAGGATGGTAGATGTAAATATCTTGTCGACGAAACAATGCGCGCATGGCATGCAGGAGAATCTTATTGGCGAGGCATGCAGGATATAAATTCAAGATCAATTGGAGTGGAAATAGTTAACCGTGGCTATGCCAGACCAAATTGTCCAGCCGATGACAGTGTAGTTAGTGTACCTGGATTCCGATACTCTGACTGGTTTCCTTATTCCCAAAAACAAGTTGAGAAGGTTGCAGACATGTTTGTCGAATTCCGTACAAGATACCAAATAGAGCCTGTCAATTTCGTTGGCCATAGTGACATTGCACCAGGAAGGAAACAAGATCCAGGTCCTTTGTTCCCATGGAAACGGTTACACAATGAATATTGCATAGGAGCATGGTATGACACATTAGAAGATATAGATATCATACTGGGTACAACACAATCATCCACCACAGCAAAAGAACAATGGATGAAAGAAAATCTAGCAATGTATGGATACAATTGTGAAGAAACTTCTCTTGCCACGGTAGTACAAAAATTCCAAATGCACTTTCGACCTAGCAATATTGCAGGTAGCATAGACGATGAAACCATCCAGATTCTTTATTCATTACTGTCTATCTATAAAGCTTGATTATAGTAAGCATTAGGATTTAAATTTTGCGACAACCTCTATTACGCGCCTTAGCACAGCTAATGAGCACTTTGTATTCACTATTGTTGCTATCTAATCACAAAATATTAATGTTGTGGAAACTAGAGTGAGAAACAAAAAAAATACAAGTTAGCTATTTTAATTTTGACACCTACCCTATCATGGTACAACCTATTACCATACAAAAAGGAAGTAATTTATGCATAATATAATGTTAGTAATATGTATCATATTCTTGGACAATCAGTTGGCTTATTCTGCTACACAAAAACAAGATAAACTTTCTATGCAAATAGATTTTTATGGTAACAAATGGATAAATGCGCAAGCAATTACCCCACAAAACTTACAATCACTAATTAATACACAAAAACATCAGCATCCGGGCAAAGCTATTTTTACTGACTTATCTCTCAACCAAGTATCCAAGATCGCCCCACTTTTACAAGGCTCAGGTTTTGTTTTTTTTGCATACATCAAGAACAAATTCCGTTACTGCTTTAAAAATGACTCTCCGGTTCCAGAACCGATGACTTCTATTGCCGGAGCACAGGGAATTATTGTCAGATCAACAACTCAAGGAGAAATGGTACTAGTAGCACAAGAAAAAACCCGCCCCGATATGTGTGGTTTTATAGGAGGAACCCAAGATAAAAATGAATTTATCAGAGAAACTATGCTTAGAGAGATCAAAGAAGAAGTAGGCATAAGCGATATAACAATAGAATATCTTTTAGCAATCAGAAATCGTACGCAAGCTAATCCTTATAACGCTAATGACCATTGCTATTTTTACATTATACGTACTACTACCGCACAAGTTACTTTACAATCAGAAGAAATATTACAAGCACAATGGGTATTGATCAAAGATATACTGGATGGCACGTGGAAAAAAATGAAACTAATGGATTCATTCGTAATGTTATTGCGCCACTACGCGCATCATACCAATGAAAGCAAATTTACAGCCATAAAGCATTTCAAACAATTAGATAACGACTCTACTGATAACCGTGATGTGATGCACTACGAAATTTTTGCAAAACCCAAATAAAATATAGTAAGGATTTTGCTGTACAATCCTAAAACTGAATCAATTTATCCATACAGTATTCAGTCAGACTGTTTCGGGCTAGAATCTCTATTGGTTTTACAGCAATCATATCCAATTCAATTGTATTAATGATTATCAAAAATTAAAAAAATCATCCAACTTATTTAATCAAGTAATACTTTACTAGTTCAGAACATCAACTATGATTTTTCAAAAGTCACTTAACCATTGATATAAATATAATAGCTAGATCTATTCAGTTGGCTAGTGAATACCCCACGGGATTTACCCAGTGGTTTTACTTTGCATTATAAAAGGGAACCACTTCTCATTTCATCATAACTGAAGGGATACTTCGAAATGGAGGATTTTGATCCGATAAATGGATGCAGTCCGTCCTCATCGTAGTTACACTCATCTTCTGTAGATGATGTTTGTGTAGCAGATTTAGCTGAAGAAATATCACCACCAGACGATACACCATTTAGATCACCCTCAAGGAACGTTTGTGTAAGATCATATAAAGGAGTACTACTACCATTAGACGATTGTAATTGAAAACGACTCAGAACAGGGGAATGACTCACATCTGGGCCAATATCCACAGTATCAGTACAGTTATCTTTTGGTCTTATCTTAATTGCTCTTCTTTCTTTTATAATACCGCTACATAGTGATGGTGAGGATGCCTTTTTTTCCTCTTTATCTAAAGGAACTGACGGGACACGAGGTTTATTGTGTGGACGGGATATCACCCAGCCTCGTTTTTCCTTTTTACCAGAAAAGCGTAAATAATTAGGGGAAAAATACGTGCCACTCCCATAAATTCCATTATCAGACCATGCTACTGGTAAATTTGTAAGAAAAATAAGAATGGATAATAGTGATATAAGTTTATTCATTTTCCAACCCAATAATAACTATTGTTTTATCTAACATAAATAGAACTTAGCAATAGTTAAGAAACTATTAATTAATAGTAAATGATAGAATATAGGGTCTTGATCCTAGGGTTTTATCTTTATATGCCAAAGGTATGAATTTATCTGAGATAAAACACTAGATCAAAAACTATACGGTGATGATATCCGTGAATTTATAATCAGCAATATCATAATAATATAATTATTTTTTAAAATGCTTTTTACGCTTTGCCAAAGTAGTGATCAAGTAAGCAGCTTTTTTAGAATCCATTTGTGATAAAATAGCCGATGCTTTCTTTTCTTTTAATTTCTCCATTATCTCTAACAAAATAGGAAATTCAATATCCTCAAGCATCCTAGACGCATCTCGTGGCTTCATAGATTCTGTCATTTTCACCAAACGAGCGATATTAGTATTTTCTTTTTCCTCGATATTATTAATTAATTTTTGTACTTCGTTCTGCGTATTGCGCAATTCTGCTATTTTATCATCAATATTTTTACTTAACACGCGCAACACATCTTCTTTACCATGTATAGAGTTTTCACGCTGTATTAACTCTTTGCGCTTATCCATAATGCTCTTTATCGCTCTATATTGATCGACATTAAGTCCTTCTATACTAATACTATTTGCGTCAGCCTTGCGATTATTAGTTTGATCTTTATTATTTACAGCACTTTGTTTCTTAGAGTCCGCATTTACAACAGAAAGTGGCACTGAACCAGATACCACTACCCCTATTATACTATTCACCTTTACTCCTAACAATAATACGGAATAAAAAATCAGAATATAAAAAATCCTAATCCTAAATAGTAACCACTTAAAAACTCCACCACGATTAATCGCAGCACTACTATCCTGTACCTTGAACATTTTATCTCATATTTTTTAAATTACGCATTAGTTCTGGTTGTAATTCATCACTCTGTGTAAAGTTTACGTTGTTTTTTTCTGATATCTTGACGGAAATATCCTGTACCTTAGCACTTTTAGGCTGTAAGTGCTGATCTAAATCCTGTTGTAATTTTCTAATTTTGCTAATCGAACCATCCAACTTGCCAGCTATCTCTTCACCTTTTGCATTCAATAAATTCAAATCATCTTTTAAATCTGATGCTTGTTTTATATTATCGTGTAGATTAGTTAAGATTGCATCACTAGCAGAACTTAGTTCCTTGATACTATCATCCGCTTGCTGCATACATATTGTAAAATCTTGCATAAATTTGTGCATTTTTTCTTGGTTATTGTATAATGCGTTAAATTTTTTATGCATATAAACAGCACAAACTATTGTTATAGTCAGCAACAATACTACTATCAAATCTACTATCATCAAGATATTCATGATGTCTCCTTTAATTCAGGTTCTTCTATAATCTCTGTCGTATTTTCTTTAGTCTCAGCATCAACCAATAAATTCTTTTCTAAAAATACGGCTATCTGTCCCTTGTTCTGTCCCATTTTCCCCGTGATAACTGGCTTACCCAATGTGCAAATATTAACATCCGATTCAACCTTACTATCCAGCCGTACAGTAGAACCTTTTTTCCATTGCAATATATCTTTTAGTTTAAGATTAGCCTTACCGAGAATAGCGCTCATATCCAGTTTAGCGTTCAACAACTCATTTTCTATATGATTACCCCATATATTATCTTGGCCATATTTGTTACCCATAAAACTTTGCACTAATTTTTCTCTGACTGGCTCAATAGAGGCATAAGGTATACAAAACTGTATTGTCCCCTTCTTTTCAGCAATCGTAATATCAATATTCACCAAAATAGCAGAATCCACTGGCCTTACTACAGAAGCAAATTTCGGATTAGTCTCCATTCTTTCAAATACGAAATTTACATCTTGTATAATGCGAAAGCTGTTGCCTAATTCGTTAATTATTATCTCTGCAAAATTTTTAACCAGATTTCTTTCTATACTAGTGAATTTTTTTTCTTTATCAGAATAATCTAGATTGTTATCCTTATTACCGCCAAGCAAAGTATCAAGCAAAATAAAAACTATCTCTTTATCCATATGCAATAAAAATGAAGTATTCCAGGACTTTTCCTTAAATACTGCTAACATCTCAGGTACGGAAATTAATTCTAAGTAATCACCTAGTTTGACACTAGTAGTATTTTCTATGTGCAGCTCTACTACATTAGAAACAAAATTACGCAAAGGAGTAGTAAGCGAATTAACCATACGTTCAAAGACGGTATCCAGCATAGGCAAACGTTCATGAGACACTTTGCCAGTATCTATTAAACACTCAACACCAGAAAGCTGCTCAGATGGATCAACATTAGATTGCAACAGGCTATTAATCTCGTCTTTATTTAGTACATCAGACAGAGAGTCTTCCTTTGCATTATCGTGTGTATCGGCAGAATCTTTCTTATCAACCATCACTTATACCAAATCAATTACTGTACAACAAATACCTGAAACAATACATCATACACCTTTACCTCAGTACCAATATTATTCACTCTTTTTAACAATTCTTCTTTCAATCTCTGAGAGCCTGCAGCACCTTCTAAATCATCAGCTCTTAATTCCCTCAGGTAAATCTGGAACGAATCTATGATACGTGGCTTAATTTTATCCAATAACTCTACATGGTCTTGTTCACGTAGCTCTAGTTTTATAGCTAATCTTAAATAAGGCTTTCTTTTACCAGAACTAGCTTGGATATTCACAAGCATCTCTGGCAATTCATAATAATGAATATTATCTGGAATTCTAACTGGCACGCCTTTTAAGCGATTATTTTCAGAATAAACAGCATCGTTACGCAAACCAACTATTTCTCTGCCAAATTGAGTAAAAAATAAAAAACATCCGACTATAACACCTACCAGAACAAACACAGATATAATGATTACACCATAACTACCCGTCGTACCACCAGTCTGCTTATTTTTTGCTGCTTCCTTTGCCATGCTTCCCCTGTAATGTTTAATATTGCCTCTGTTATCGCCTATTACAACCTGTACTTTAGTAATTAAACACTTTACTCACACGATTGTATCATACAAAACACACACAATTAATACAAATTAATCTTAACTTTACATTAATTTTTATCAGCTAACTTAATTATTACACAGTAATACAATTAACCTGATAATAACTTAAGATTTGTATGACCAACAATTACTAGCTTACATAGCAAATCAGACCAACGGTAATTAGATCTAATTTTAGTTATGATACTACTAAATGGTGGGGAAACTAAGCGAATAAATTACAGTTACTTGCTTATAAGATTTTATCTCTTATATGTTTTGTAACGCGCGGCATATCATTAATCTGTTTTAAATTCCAACAGGACAATTGTCCTGTAAAAAATTTAACAGCACCCATTTTTAACAAATAATTATAAAATCTCTTGAATTTATTACTCATCTTACCAAAAACCAACACAAAGACAGGCTTCCCGGTTGCACATGCTTCACTAACCATTGATATAGAATCTGCAGTCACCATAATATAATCAGCAATCTCGAGATAATCATAATAATAATTTTTTCCCTGACCATCATATACATGATCTATTATTTCTTTACCGTCTAATAAAAATTTGCTTTTAAACTCAACGCTGGTGCGCCTTGAAAAACTTACCACTATGCTTACACCGTGCTGTCTACGCAATGCAAGTAGACTATTTAATAATTGTTCACAATGAGATAAGTCTAGTACCATAGAATCATTTGAACCACCTATCATTACCGCTACTACTGGCTTGGTTAAATGCTTTAAGCTTTCATTGGCCTGCCTACCAATTTTGATGTTATGCAATGATCCGCAAATTTCCAAAATATTATCGCCAACTAAATTATCATGCCTAGGCACAATAATTAAATCAAAGTAATGCTTGGGCAATCTAGGGTTTAAAATATTAATTAATTTTATATTATTATTATGTCTTTTAAGACACACAGCAACAGCGCTAGCCCTAGAACCAGAAGAAATGATAACATCGGGGATTCTATCAGGCATATCACACAATATACCCAAATCTTTCTTCACAAAAAACTGCCAACACAGACGTGGTATCATACTAAGCAAAAAGCTGCACTGACCAATAGGCTTGTAAAACATGGTACCAAAGTTTAACGATTCTGCTAAAGCCTTGGCTTGAACCTCTGACCCCGTCTTTTCTTGATCAAATAATACCCAACACGATTTATTACGCAGCTCAGACTTGTGCATAATTAAATGTATTGCACATCAAGTATTTCATATGATTTACTCCCACTAGGAGTCATAATTTCTACTATATCTCCCTTTGCTTTACCTATCAAACCTCTGGCAAGCGGAGAACGAAAGAATAACTTGCCATGCTCTAAGTTGGCCTCATCTTCGCCAACAATCTGATAGCTGATTTCATCACCACTATCTTCATCAATAATAATAACAGTTGCTGAAAACCTAACTACATCTCCTGATAAAGATTTTGGATCTACCACTTCTGCAACAGATAACTTTGCCTCTATCTCTTGAATCCTGCCCTCTATAAAAGACTGTTTTTCCTTAGCAGCACTATATTCAGCATTTTCCGATAAATCTCCGTGGGCTCTTGCTTCTGATATCGCTGCAATAATAGACTTACGCTCTACAGTTTTTAAATGTGATAGCTCTTCTTCTAATTTAGTTTTTCCTATCACTGTCATAGGGAATTTATCCATATCTTCCTCGCAATAATTTTCTCTATACAAACGCAAGCCTTAATACACAACAACTTAGCATTTGTGTTACTTTATCAACATATAGCCGTAAATTACTATTTCTTAGATATTACATGCTACTAATTTTTAAAATTCTTCATGTAACTTTTAGGCTCTTGAACATTACTATAATGGGGTAATATTTGATATTTTATCTTGTGCTTTACAGCATACCTTACCGCACTATCTAGGTTAGGAAACTCCATCTTTACCATATCATCCAGCTCTAATACCCATACACCGGATTTACACAACCCAGACTGCATAACATTTTTGGGTAATAGATATATCAACGCATTCTTAGTCATAATTTATATTTCACTCACAAATTTTAATACTTTTTCAGCATGACCAAGTACTTTTACTTTACGCCATATACACTTAATTATACCTTTTTCATCAATAATAAAAGTAGATCTTTCGATACCCATGTATTTCTTACCGAACATACTCTTTTCTTTATATACACCAAACAATTTACAAAGACCCGCTTCCGTATCAGCAATCAAGTCAAAACCCAAACCATGTTTTGTTATAAATTTATTGTGGCACTCAATACTGTCCTTTGACACTCCAATTACCAACGTGTTATTTTCTGCAAACTTATCGAACATTCCATTAAGTGCATTAGCCTGCAACGTGCAACCAGGAGTATTATCCTTGGGATAAAAATACAATACCACCTTCTTACCAGCAAAATCCCCTGAACGTACAGCAGAACCATCTTGCGTCACTGCCTCAAACACAGGACATAACTGACCTTCTTCAATCATTTTACTTCTTTGTTAGTTAAACTTAGTTTATAATCATTTAAGCGCTATAAAAGCATTATAGCAAGACTTTTTTAAATATAAGTCGTTATAGTTTTAGGTAAATTATGGCTAATTAGTAAATGAAAAAAACCTCATCGTACATCCTTATTACACTATTATTGGCATTTTGCTTAACATTTATCTTGGCATTGTACAAAATGCGGAACGATAAAATAAGTATAAACTTTGTTAAACCTTATCTAGTGAAAACTTTTCTCAATAATAAAGCTAAGTGCGGTGAGATAGAATTATATACAGACAAAAACATTACAAAATTTACTATCAGCATAAAAAACTTTAGTTACATGTCACATGATAAACTTGCAACCACTATTAATGATATTAGGATAAGCTTTACGCTACGTGATCTACTAAGACTTAATATAAACTCTCCATCTATTATAATAAATCAAGCCCATATTAATATTCCATTAGACTTAATAATAAAAGGCAATAATACCAAACCCCCCCGTTCTATACCGCTCATATATACCTTACGTAATATATCGGTCATCGATAGTACAATATCAGTATACGACAAGAAACAAGAATTAATAGACACGCTAGTTGTCAGTGGGCACTTGAATGATAACTTTAACGATAAAACAGGAAAAATTACATTTAAAAACAACCACAACAACACAAGTATTCATTTATCTAGCAAATATAACAATGCCAAAAATAAATTACACTGTTTTTGCGATATATATGCTACTAACTCTAAACTGTTAAATAGTATTTTTCCCACTGACATTACCGTCAAAGAAATAAAAACTAAAATACATTATGCCTACTTTATCAAAGATAAAAAACACTATGCAAAAGTTAGTGGCTATATTCCCCGTATTTTACTTAATATAGATATAAATCAACAAGATATCCGAATATCAGAAATTACCTTTTCTGGTAACACTATGGATACATTGGTTACAATTAATAAAATAGAGTTTAACTATCAAGATCACCCTATCAACGTCACAGGTAGTGGATATATTAATAATAACCTAATAAAACTGCAAGCTAATATAAAAACTGCTGATATAGACATAGCAAATTTAAATAGACTATGGCCATCTAATGTCATATCACCCGTAAGGAAATGGGTAATTAGTAGCATAAAAAATGGAAAAATTCACAATAGCTCTGTTGCTATTGATATCGCATATAATACGAATAATAATTCATTACAATATAATAACTTAAAGGGCCAATTTGCTCTGCAAAACATCAATATATCATATTTAGATACTATGCCATTGATAACAAATTTTGCCGCCAATGTTTACTTTGATAGTACAAAGTTTAACCTGAATGTAATTAGCGGAAAAAGTAATAGATTATTAATTAAACAGGGTCAAATAAATATTGGCAATCTCTCTGACCCACAAGCACATTTAGATCTTAAATTAAATTTAGATGGGAAACTAGCTGATATGCTATCCTTGATTAATCATAAGCCGCTTGCGTATGCTAACAAATATGGACTCGATCCAAACAAATCATCTGGCACTGTCAATGCTAATCTCACCATGGATATGCCTGTATCTTTACCATTTAATGCCGATAAAATAACAACTAATCTAAATGCACAAATCACAAACTTTTCGCTACAAGATGTTACCCCTATGAAGCTAAAACTTACCAATGGAAATTGCACACTAGCAGTTGCCCCCAGCAAAACTACTTTGCGAGGAACAGCAAATATTAAAAATAATAAACTTACTATTGACATAGGATATGACCAATCAAAAGACAGTACATCTGTCGAAATTAACACGTTGCTTAACCAAAAACTAATTCAAGATTTGTTTTCACCAAACATACCCGATATTATCGAAGACAACTGCAAAATTAACCTTAAATATCTTAAAGCAAAAGATATCAACCGTATAACCATATATTCGAACATCACCAATATAGGATCTAACTTTTTATTTTATAACAAGCCAAAGAATGAACATGCAGAAATAACTAGTCAAATCTTACTTGGCAAAGAAAACCATATTATGGGGCACTCTACGATCATTACTTCTAATAATGATTGGAATATTAAATTAAAATCGCATAAGGTAAAAAATCAACGCAATGCTGTAAGCCTCTCATATACCCATAACAAACAAAATCATTTAGAATGTCTAATACAAAATACTAACAATTTTTCATATAATATCGATCTTAATTGTAAGTTTATTGATCTTTCATTGCTGAAACAAATTTCTTCTAGTCCTACAACGCTTGATAAATCTTTTAATGTTACCGCCCGAATTGGTAAACTACATCTAGGCGGTGCAATTGATCTATATAAAAATATACTCTCTTTTAATTATACAAACCAATTAAATAATATGAAATATCATGCTTCTATACTTCCTAACAATAACAAAGCACACAAAATCAATGCCTCATTAATAACTAAAGGAAAACTTAGAACAATAAAAATACAATCTAATGGCGGTGGTGAAACGTTAAAAGCATTTAATATATTTAACAATATAGAAGGAGGAGATCTAAAAATATATGCAGAAGAGGAATATTTATTCAATAATAAGGAATGGTTTGGAAAAGCAAAACTAAGCAATTTTACCCTTCATAATGTTCCATTTGTAACAAAATTATTTTCATTGATAAGCCCCACTGGAATTATCGACCTTGCTAACAACAACGGAACTTTATTTACCAGTGCCAAAATGATATTCGGAGTAGCACACAATCACTTCAAGATACTAGCTAGTAGATCACATGGTGCCTCACTTGGAATAATTCTAGATGGCAAAATAAAATTGATCGATGACCAATCATTACAATTAAGTGGCTCAGTAATTCCAGCTTATTTATTAAATAATTTATTATCTAATATACCAATATTAGGGAATATACTAGCGGGAGGAAAAAATGGAGGACTCTTTGCCATTTCTTTTAGTATAGGGGGAAATATAGATTCACCTAAAATTTTCAGTAATCCTTTCTCTGCCCTAACACCTGGTATTATAAAAAATATTTTACCTAATGATAATGATAATTATTGGTATAAAGACAAATGGATAAATGATGACCAAACCGCAGAACAATCATTCAATAACAAGTTCTAGAATAATTTTTTATTGATATTTCAGTATTATCAGTCTAACATCCGTATGTAGTTCAAGAGTATCGGGCAAATATGTTTTTACAAAAAGGTAAGAAAATCGAGTTGCAACATCCAAAAGCGTTGTACATACTTTTTTTCACAGAGTTGTGGGAAAGATTTAGTTTTTATGCCATTAGATCACTGCTGGTATTATATATGACGCGTGAGTTACTATTTGGTGACAGCAAATCTTATGCTATCCTCGGGGCTTATGGTGCTTTGATTTACGCCTCTAACTTAATTGGAGGATATTTATCTGACCATTTTCTAGGTAATAGGCGAGCTGTCATGATTGGTGGTATGATTATCGCCTGTGGTCACCTGACCCTAGCATTACCGACCAGTGATTCCTTGTTTTACGGATTATCCCTTTTAGTAGTAGGAACAGGATTATTCAAACCAAATATTTCAAGCTTTCTGGGACAATTTTATGATAAGGATGACTCGAAAAGAGACAGTGGATTCACTTATTTTTATATGGGAATAAACATCGGTGGAGTACTGGGAACATTGTTATGTGGCTATATCGGTGAAACATTAGGTTGGCATTATGGATTTGGTGTCGCAGCATTCGGTATGTTAATAGGTCTGCGAGTATTTTACAAAGGAAGCAAGCATTTTGCAAATAAAGGATTGCCCAGTGATTTAAAAATGCTTGATGAACCCGTATTATTCAAATTATCAATGAACCACATAATCATTTTAGGATCTTTATTAGCTGCACCAATATTTGCATACCTGCTAAAGGACAGCAGAAGTCTGGGCGGGATATTGAACATAACGGGCTTATTAGGAATGATCTCTTTGCTGATTGTTGCTTTTAAAAGTAACGATGAAGAAAAAAAATGCATACTTACCCTGTTATTTATGTTTGTGTTCTGGATATGTTACTGGTCGATTTGGGAGCAAATAGCCGGAACTATTTCACTGTTTACCGCTAGAAACGTTGATCGTAACATAATGGGTTTTATGCTACCCGCATCTTGGTCACAAGCACTTAATCCTATGTTTATACTTATACTAGGCCCTATAGTATCCAAAACTTGGATTTATTTAGGCAGCAAAGGTAAATCGCCAATAGCTCCTATAAAATTTGTTATGGGTTTTGTCGCAACTGGATTAGGTTTTCTTATATTTACGCTAGGTATAAAATATGCAGACGTTAATGGTATGGTTTCTATGGCATGGCTAATAGCGGGATTCCTATTATTTAGCCTAGGAGAGTTAGTTATTTCTCCATCTGGATTATCGATGACTACAAAACTATCACCGGCAAGATTGTCGGGAGTCATGATGGGTTGTTTATTTTTCTCTATGGGACTAGCTAATTATATAGCGCAAAGGATAGCTATATTATTTAGTACCAAACCAGGAACAGACCTTACCACTGATAAATATGCCTCACTTATCGCCTTTGATAGTACCTTTCTGTTTATATTTAAATTTGCTATGGTCACAGGGTTATTACTTTTAATATGTGTACCATTTATAGGAAAAGTATTTAGAAATCATAAATAGGTTATCATGCTAAAATCACCGTTACTGCAGAGTGCTGTCTGTAGGCTAGCATATTCCATAGCAATTTTATTATGCTTATGGTGCATGGTAATTTGGATTGTTTGATATGAATAATACTACAGCTTATCTGACACATGACAGTGATGACAAGCATGCTATAAAAATTCATAACCTTACTGTTCAATATGGCAACTCGGAGGCTTTGCATAACATATCTGCTAATATTCTTTATGGTAGTCTAAACGCTATCGTGGGACCTAATGGCAGTGGCAAAAGCACCCTATTAAAAATACTCAATGCAATCGTCCCAATACACAAAGGAACTGTATCCATTGCACAACCGTTACATAACAGTATTGGCTATCTACCACAAAAATCTGAAGTAGATACATATTTCCCAATTACCGTTAAAGAACTAGTCGCAATGGGATTTTGTCACCACCATGGACTATTTACTAAAATTAACGATCAAATGTTATCCGAGGTAATGATTGCACTATCCGAAGTTAATATGCAACAACATGCACACAAATGGATACATGATTTATCCGGCGGACAATTTCAAAGAGTATTATTTGCAAGACTTATCTTGCAAAATGCTGACTTAATTTTATTAGATGAACCATTTACAGCCGTAGACCAATATACTATAGAAGAATTGCTGAAATTAATTATGCAGTGGCATAAACAAGGCAAAACAATTCTAGTCGTTAATCACGAAATGGATCTAGTAAAAAAATACTTCCCCAATACTATACTGTTGGCTAAGAAACTTATTGCATATGATCAAACTAACAAAGTAATAACCAACGACAATATACAAAAAGCACGCAGCCAAAGCTAAGATATCCTGTACTACTACTAAATCTATATTGCTACGATAAACCTGTTAATAAAATGTCGAACAATGAGAATTGTCGCTTTTAGTTAGTAAAACTTTAACACATAAAACATATGATAATACAATGTTAATAATAACAGTAGCACAAGCAACACAAATTATCAGAACATATTGCAATTTCTTGCCACAGTTATAATAAACAATAAATACTTAGGATTACTATGAATATGATGAATTATACGGACCTTATTCCATACCTTACTCTGATTACTATTCTTGCCGGAGCAGTAGCCGCAGCATTTATTAAACCAGGTAAATTTAAAAATACCAAAACTGCGGTATTTATTTCTATTATGAGCAGTATGGCAGTGGTCATCATCTCGTTCGACGTAATATTAACAACAAATAGTTTGGAAAAACAAAACATGGTTAACAATGCTAAATTCACTAAGCAAGCGATTGATAAATTGTGGCTTTTCCCTAATCAGCTGCTTAAAGATGCAAAACACGCAAGACCAGAGTTTATCTCTAGCTTATATTATAATAATAATACCGTATATAATTTAACTAAGCATAATGTCACAGAACCTACCATAAAATCTGAAATGGAAGAACAATACATCGCTCTTGTACTTATACAATCTTGGGAAGACTATTTGACCCTTAGAAATCTGGATAAGACAGGCGATACGGTATGGATACATAACTTTCTTCAATGGGCACAAAGCCCCTATTTAAAAAAAATATATGACAACTTAAAGTATAACTTTAGCGCCACCACCATTGAGTTCGGTAATTTATTGTTCAAGTATGCCAATACTATCCCCGTACCATCCAACGATCCTGAAATTTATAAAGAAACGACTATCAAGCTACTTAATGATCCAAAGTCAAAACAAATATTTCAAACAAAAAAATAAACTATGAATCACAATAATAATGTTCTTTTCATCGCAAGCGTGGAAACATCATGCAATGCGCATTATCTTTAAAATAGTTTTGATTAGTGTAATTTGATTATATGCTACTACTACTTAAAATATCCATGATAATACAGTAACTATCATATCGATTTATCCACGCAATAAACCGACGTAAATTAGTACAAAAAAACAAATGTTTACAAACTTCAGGACTATCATAACGCGAGATATAAGCAATGATTAAAATAATATGACTTCACTATTTCGGCGTTAATAATGACCTTCTATTAGTACGAGTAATAAAATTAATTAACAACTCAACATAACTATCATTAGCATGTTGTTCCTTTATTCTAGCAATATTATTCTGTAAAGTATCACCGTTATGAAATAGACTGTCATATATTTCACGCAAAGTATCTATTTGCTTACGAGTAAATCCTTGCCGTTTAAGACCTATGATATTTAGACCAGTCAAAGAGGCACGTTCTCCCTTCACATGACCATAAGGAATTACATCGTGTTCTACTCCGCTCATCCCACCGATAATCGCATAATCACCGATGGTAACAAATTGATGAATCGCTGACAAACCACCAATAATGGCATAATTTCCTATATTTACATGCCCTGCAAGTGTAGCATGATTAGCCATCTGTACACTATTACCGACAACACAATCATGTGCCACATGAGTGCAAGCCATCAATAAACAATTATCCCCTATAATAGTCTCCATTTTATCACCAGCAGTACCAGGCTGTATCGTAGCATATTCACGAATTATATTATTATTACCAATAATGACCCGCGATTGTTCACCTTTGAACTTTAAGTCCTGTGGTTTATTAATAGATACAAAGGGATATAACTCATTATTCTTTCCAATTTTACATGCAACATTATCAATTACTACATGAGAGTGCAAATGAGTGTTATCACCTATACATACATCTTTTCCGATTACACAATACGCTCCTACAGTAACCCCATCACCTAATTTTGCGGCTTCGTGTACAATTGCAGTATGATGAATGTTTGTCTTATTCGAGTTCATATTAATCTACTTCCCAATCAATTAGTATTATCAACAACCATAGCGGTAAACTGAGCTTCGGCATGCAATACATTATTGACCTTAGCTTTCCCGCTAAATTTCCATACTTTATTACGATTTTGTACTTTTTCTACATACATCTCTAACACATCACCAGGTAACACTGGTTTTCTAAACTTCACATCATTCATGCTCATAAAGTATACTGAGAAATCACTCTGTAATTCTCCTAAACTATGACACACCAATGCTCCGGCTGTTTGAGCCATAGCTTCAACAATTAGTACTCCCGGCATTATCGGTTCTTTGGGGAAATGGCCTTGAAAGAATTCTTCGTTAATAGAAACATTTTTAATACCCTTACAACTTTGCCCTATAACAATATTTTCTATTCTATCGACCAACAACATCGGGTACCTATGCGGGATAAGGTTCATAATTTCCGTTATTGTTAATGTACTATCAGACATATTCACACCTTTGTTTTGCCATTAACTAATTTTGCAACTTTTACATTTTGCTTATGCCATTGCCTTATTGGTACAGCAGGAAATCCAGCTACCTTGCTCCCATTTGGTAAATCACGAAAAACTCCTGCCCTAGATGCTATCTGCGTATAATCTCCTATACAAAGATGTCCAGCCACACCCACCTGCCCAGCAATCACAACATAATCGCCTATTTTTGTACTGCCAGCTATACCTACTTGTGACACAATAACACAATTACGCCCTATAGTAACACCATGACCTATTTGTACTAAATTATCTATCCTAGTACCAAATCCAATCCTTGTATCCTCTAAAGTACCGCGATCTATGGTAACATTTGCACCTATATCGATGTGATCTTCTAATACGACTATGCCTAGCTGTGGCACAGAAACATGACCCTTGCTATCCATATAAAAGCCAAAACCCGGTTGCCCTATGCAGGTACCAGGTGCAATTGTTACACTATCACCAATAATACAATGTGACAAAGTAACATTAGCAGCTATTTTACAATTTTTCCCTATTACAACCCCTTGCCCAATAACCGTGTTAGACCCAATTGTAGAATGATCTCCTATCTGTACATCATGACCCAAAGAAACTCCTCTACCTAAATGAACACTAGAATTATCATAGGTGTCAGCAGTAGACTCAGATTGAGAGGCAAGAGGATATAAATAACTCGTCACTTCCGCATAAGCACGATAGGGAGTAGAAGAAATTATAGCTAATGAATTTTTGGGCACAAAACTAGCAAACTTGTCCTCTATAATTACAAATCCAGCCTTTGTATCCTGCAACTGTTGCAAATATTTTTTGTTATGAAAGAAAGATAGATCGTTTTTTCCTGCACTATGAAGAGTTTGCACACTATATATTAATTTTTCTGCTGCATTAGAATGCTCACTGCAGTGTAAAGAAAGATTAAACTTAGATAACACTTCCTTAATACTAATGGGACCTATATTTGTAAAAAACCTTTTATCAACCATCGTATGTTATCTTAATATAGGAATATTGATATCAACTTTAGAAATTTTAGCATTAACAATTTTCAATACTTGATCAGTAACATCATGCCTGTCTTGATGGAAAATAACGAAATTTTTTGGAATAATAAAATCTATTTTATTTTGCACGGCAAAATCAGAAATGATTTCCATTATTGTTTTTACTGCATTATCTCTGGCTGCACCAAATGCCTCTTCCACTAACTTGCCTTCCTTAGCAAATTTTTGTTGTATTCTGATCACTTCTTTTTCAAACTCTTCCTTTAAACGCTGACTGTGCACAAGATCTTTTTCCTTTTTCATCATCGATTCTTTTTCACGCAAAACTTTTTCTGAATTTTCTACTCTTTTTTGTAACTCAACCCTTTTACGCTCACCTTCACCATTGATAAATTTAGCAACATCAGATTCTTGTAATATTTTTTCTACATCCAAAACGACAATATATGCATCATTCTGAGCCATGCAAATATTGCAATTTACTAACACACAAAACCATAAAACAATAAACCTAACCATAGTACGTACCCTATTAAAAACGTGTTGAAACTCCAAACAAGAACTGTTGAGTCTTGTCATATTTCTCTTTTAGTACCGCATGAGTATAATCTATTTTCAGCGGACCCAAAGGAGAACGCCAACGCAAACCACAACCAATTGCTACTCTAGGTTTAGTGCTACTAATCACGTCTCCTTTATTACCCTTAGGTGTCTTCCAAACACAACCAGCATCAGAAAATACTGCACCTCTGATACCAAACTCATTTGGCAATCCTATCGGAAATAATAACTCTGTGGAGACTGTATAACTATATAACCCACCCAAAGGATCTTTAGTTTTCTTATCTCTGGGATCTACACCATTAATTTCAAACCCTCTTAGACTTTCACCGCCAAGACTATAACGATCAACTATTCTAGTAGTTTTACCAATATCGAACATAACATTGTATCGACCAGATACTGATAAAACCCAATCATCCTTAATGGTATGATAATAAGAACCAAATATCGAATTCTTCAAAAATTTGATATTACCACCAAGACCAGCAAAATTATTCGAAAAACCAATTACATAACCCTTACGTGGCACTATCTTACTATCTCGCTTATCATAAGATAAAGATTGTGATACCTCAGAGACTATGTTTTTACCTTTTTGTTCGGCTATATACCTTGATGCTGCATTAGTAACACCAGATATTTCTTCTTTTCTGAGGTGGTAACTTACTCTTTGCGCTATATTCTCTGAAAGTGAATAACCTACTCGCAGTCCCCCACCTGTGGTCTTATGTTTATAATCTTTATCTGTTACCGCACCAGTATCGTTTTGAGTCTTATATTCACTTGTCCTGGAAGTATTATATAAATCAACCCCTACCGCAATATCTCTATTCATGAAATACGGTTCTGTGAAACTTATATCAAACTCACTACTTTTTTTAGCTAAAGTAAATGAAATGCTGATATCCTGACCACGACCTCTAAAATTATGCTCGGCATATTTACCTTGGAATTGCAAACCATCTAACGTAGAGAAACCTCCAGCAACACTTAACTCTCCCGTTCGTTCTTCTTCAAGCTCTATCGTAATGTTAATTCTATCTGGATAGCGCCCGGGAGATTTACTGATTTTCACATTTTTAAAAAAGCCAAGATTCCTTATTCTACGCTCTGACTTTTTTAATTTATCTGTGTTAAATGCATCCCCTTCATAAAACAATATCTCACGTCTAATAACATCATCATCTGTTACAATATTACCCACAATATTAATTTTCTCTACGTACACTTGCGGACCTTCTTCAAGATCAAAACTAAGATCTATAGTACGCTGCTCATAATTCTTAGTAACATTTGGGATGATATCAACAAAGGCATAACCCTTTTTACCCAAAACATTCGTAAGCGCAGAAATAGTTTTTTCTACTTCATAATTATTATAAACATCACCAGTTTTGAATGAAATAGCGTTTAATAATTCTGATTTTTTAATCTTCTTTAGCTTATCTGAATTGATAGTGATTTTACCAACATTATACACATCACCCTCATCAATAGTAAAAGTGATATAAAATTCCTTGTTATCCAGTGTCAATTCTGTCACCGCCGACTTGACTTGAAAATCCGCATAACCATTTTTTAAATAAAATAGTCGCAATAATTCTTTATCATAGGAAACCCGGTCTGGATCATAGCTATCATCTGATGAAAAAAACCTATACCATCTACTTTCTTTTGTTTGAATAATCTCAGAAAGCTCTGAATTTGAAAAATTATTATTTCCTATGAAAACAATTTTTCCTACCTTGGTTTTTTTATCTTCATCAATCTCAAACACAATATCAACACGATTCTGTGGACGATTAATAATCTTTGGCTCAACTTTAGCTAAGAAATACCCCTTGTAACGATAAATTCTTTTTATTTTCTTTACTGCATTTTTTACTGCACTAACTGTAAAGAAATTCCTTGGTCTAATATTTGTTTCGGCTTTCAAAACATCGTCAGACAATTCATCATTGCCCTCAAAAGCAACCACATTGACACTAGGGTTTTCTTTTACAGTGATAACTAATACTTTATTTTTTACAGTAACCTTAACATCTTTAAAATAACCGAGCTCATAGAGATTAGATAAAGTAGTATTGATACCTTCATCTGTCATCTGCGCCTTATGATCATAAACTATATGAGCCTTAATTGCCTCACTGTCCACACGTTCATTGCCAATTATATTGACTTTATTCACATTATACGTCTTGGCATACACGCAAATATTAACGAAACAAATACACAAAATAAGCTTAAACAATGTCACTGTATAATGCACCAGAATACCTATTATTTTAATTAAAAAAACCTAATATAGTTTGTACTATCTTTAATCTATTGATATCTTTCCATGTAGTAAACACAAATAATGCTAACAAAGCATAACCCCCTACCTTGTATGCTATCTCTTGTGCCTTTTCACTAACTGGCTTGCCTTTTAAAATTTCTATAAAACAAAACAGGATGTGTCCCCCATCTAATACAGGCAACGGGAACAAATTGATTAAACCCAAATTTAAAGATAATATGATCGATAACCACACCAAAGCAATGATACCCTGCTGTGCAAATTGTGCCGTTAAATTAGCAATCCCAATTGGTCCTGCTAAACCATCCGCGGATAATTTCCCCGTAATGATATTACTTAATGTACTAAGTGTCTGTGCAGTAAAATTAACAGCATACATTAAAGCATTTTGACAAGAAGAAAAAAAGGAAAGTTTTTTATACTCATAATTTATCGCTAATTTTACTCCTAATTTTATTTTATCTTCCTGGGGTTGTGAAGCGATTCTGATCGTTCTTTTACTACCTTCTCTCATGATTTCAAAGTTAATATCATGCTCTGTAATGCCAGAAACTGCTTGTTGTAAATTCCGCATAGATGCTGGACTATTATCATCAATCGATAGTATCACATCACCCTGTTGTAAACCGAAACGCTGCGCAATGCTAGATTGTTCTACATCTTTAATAGTCAGACTAACAGGCATTCTATGTCCCATAGTAATATTCAAGACAATTAACATAATAATTGCATAAACATAATTAGCAAAAGGCCCTGCTGCTGCTACATAAATGCGCTGTAATGGAGTTTTGCTAACAAATGAATCACTATCTTTTTTACTTTTTTGGTAATCTGTGGCTGACTCGCCGTGCATTTTCACGTAACCACCAACTGGTATCCAACAAAATTTCCACCTGGTGCCATGCTTGTTTGTCCAACCAAAAATTTCCTTACCAAATCCTATGGAAAAAGCCTCTACTTTGATACCATTTATCCTAGCGGCAAGATAATGTCCCATTTCATGCACATACACAAGGACAGAAAGAACCAGTAGGAATGGTACAATATTAAAAAACAGCTGTGAACTTATCTCCATAAAAAACCCCAATATTAGCGTGGTGATAGTGTAACAATGAAATTCTTGAATGCAACCAAAATATAAGATGAAATTAGTTTTGAATTATTTACATTGTGAAAGTGAACAAACAAAATAAAAGTGGTGGCTAGGGAGGGAATCGAACCCCCGACACGAGGATTTTCAGTCCTCTGCTCTACCGACTGAGCTACCTAGCCAATAATTACCATAATCAGGCAACTAAAAGATAGTCGTGGCCATTTACATAAATAATGTCAAAGCAAAGATTTGTCCAGAAAAATTATAAAAAAAATAAAAGTATAAAATGTGGTATTTTAAATGTGCAATGTCGCTAAATTAAGTAACACAAGTAAAGCATCAAGAAACCCCAGAAAAGTTTTGCAAAAACTAAGTCATTTCAGGATATTTTACAAAATTCAATAACGAAGAAGGAAAATTACAAACATTAAATGAATCTGGCGAAATTCACCTAGCTCAAGGTAGAACAGATGATCCCATTAGCTATACCAGTAAAAAAATCGCAGGGTAGTTTTGAAGGCACCGTCAAATTGTACAATCATAGCATATCGTTGTAAACAACTTGACGATGCCGATACGATTACACGACATTTAGCATAAACTAAAATAACAAAAACATTACTATAATTGGCTATAGTTTATTAAAAAACTTATCTGCAGCCTGATGCTTTTGTGTCCAAGCTTGTAATTGGGAATTGGCTTGCAAATTTTTATCCATTATTTCCGTCATCTTGACCATTACGTCAACTGGATTCTTGGCTACCTTGCCTGATAATATTTGCGCAACACCTTCGGAACCAGCAGTTTTAATATAAAGCTCACCGTGTCCATCAACGGCTTTGAATGTATTATAGGACGATTCCTCTAGTTGTCTGTCATTATCAAATTTTGCAACCGGAACCATACCTGATAGTTTCTTATGACTACCCGCAAACTTAGAGAATACTTCCCCTTCTGGGCTAACATAAAGCCCACGTAACAATGCTGATACCGCTCCGTTATTGGATACTGACCTTGTTTCTGATCTGTCACCACTTATCGCCGTATTGGTGTGATCTAAAGATACTAAACTTGTATGCGCACCATTGTTATGCCAGTTAAGAGAAAATTCTGGCTGTACAGTGGCATGTTTACGGTATTCTTTGGTAGCCGCCCTTATAATACTGTCCGCTACTGCCTCAGCATCAGCGGCATTTGCTAACGCATCTGGCCCTAAACCACCGTTCGCAACCGGATCACCGTTAGTCAGCTGTTCTACCACCATGGCTTTGATTTCATCCGCACATAATTCTAATTTCAATGCCTCTACTACTGTGTCGCGTGCAGCATCTTTCACTGCAACAGCTAACGCCCCACCATTATATGCATCTAAAATAGGTTGTACCACTCCACGGGTAGCATTTTCTGCATCTAAGTTAACTGTCCCGCTAAAGCCATAACGTGTAACCTGGCCTGCTGCATCAAAATCAATCACAAAGGTGCTAACTGATTCTATAGCAGGATCGATTAGTCTAGCAACCGCATCAGTTGCATCTCCCGCTGACATATTTTGGGCTAGTAATGCTGCTTTTATGTCATCTTGGATTTCTGTTTTTGATTTTGCTACTCCTAGTATCGCCGGTGTCGTAGCATTAATTACAGCAGTTTTTTCCGCAACGTTCATATCCCGCATTACTCCACCACCGCCATCTACTTGCAAACCATGCAATAATGGCCACATCGCTCTTGATATTAAACCGTAACCTTCTGCTTGTGTTAATTTCGGACGTTTCACTACGTGACAATCATCGGTAAGAGCACATACCTTCCACCGGTTTTCATCAGCCAATCTGGTATATTTAAAACGTACAGTATGAGACGTTGCCTGTGCATCAACCACGGAAGTTGCCGTTGCAATATGCGTATCCCCAGCTGCTGCTGTCGAAGAAAGTTTAACCGACAAATCAACCGCCCTTGTTTCCTTAAAGCTTTCTTCGGATAAATCGACATTTATTACTTGTAAGTCAGTTAATGCTCCACTAGCAACAATTTTCCCTTTGTCATCTGGCTTGTAACCCAAAAGATAAATCTTTTCTCCGCCAACATCGATACAAAAGTCTCCATTTTCATCCGGAGCAAAATCACCCCTGCTAGTATAACAAATTTTACCTAAAGGATCATTTTTATCAGTAGTACAGATAAAGAAGTTATGCCCTTCCGATAAAGCCATATGAGTGGAAGCATTACTGTCTGTAATTAAACCTCGCGAGCTATGATCATGATAAGAATGACAAGAAACAAATGCTGGCACGTGAGATCCTTCATAGCCTTGGCTTTGAATAATTGCATTAAACACAACTTGTTTCGTTGATGCACCATATTGTTGACTTTGACCTATTGCCCCAGATTGTGTTTCAATAAAGTGTCTTGTTGCTAAATAAGCCTGTGCTATCGGATCAACCATCTCTTTATCCTCCTTGTGTATCTTTTATATATTGTTACTTTTAACAATTTATTAAATATTAACTAAAATATTCTTTTATTTTTTTCCAAATTTAAAGTTAACACGCCACACACCCGACCATTTTATGTCAAACTGGTTAACGAACCAGATGGAATTGCCACCCCGTTTACCAAGACCTGCACTTCATTTTCATCATTGATAACTCCTCCATTAACAACACCTGATACATAAGTAGGAACTGTTAATAATTTCCCATCAAAGTCACGAAGTGGCTTATCATGATCATCATACGCACATACTTTTACGCTATATTCCCCTGCGGCTAATTGGATCCCATCTTTATTTTTTCCATCCCACACGACAGTATTACGCCCTTTCTGTAATTGAGCCTTTAATAATTTTATTTCCTGTACAAGCTCGGAGTGATCATTATATATCTGTATCACAGAGCATTTTGCCGCAGATGATAAATCAAAGCCAATATCAACATTAGTAGCACCGTCAAACCTAAAGGAATCTCCTTTAACCTCAGCATTTTTACCCGCAGCCTGACTTAGGCCAAGCAAAGTATGTTGTTTTTGCAAATCATGGGTTTTTTCTGCATTTTCATTGGCCTTAGTTGATTGAGTTAACATAACCAATTGCGCCACTTGACTGACAAGTGCAGATGGATCTGTATTATCATTTAATCCCTGACAAGTAAGACCTTTTAAAGTTAGTTGTAACATTTGCTCGGGCTTCATCGCCATAAAACTATTCGTATGACCGGCAAATTCTCTTTTATTTGCCCGCATTATATTGTGCTCATTTGCTTGTAATCTTGCACTTTTTTCAGGATTGCTCGATGCCCATTGTTGATGCATTTGCAATGCTGATTGTAGACCTGTAACACCTGCTAAATCTTGTACCATTATTATTACCTCTATACTTCTAAACTATATAATCCATTATCATTGTACTTACGTACCACAGGCATGGTATCTTGCCCATCTACTATGCCCTCATCAAATTCGTTATGCGAGTTTAACCAATCTGATAAATAACCTTGTCCACCTTTTGATCGTTGATGATCATGGAAAAGCTGATATGAAATATCGCTCTCCGTTACCTCAATACCGACACCATGTAATTGTCGTATTAATCCGGCACTATCACTTTGTAATAAAGTGTAAGTTTCCTTATTTTCCATACGTAATATCACCGTCATATTTTCATCATGTTCTTGCGCAACCTCTATTTCTAATGAACCAAGATGATCAGGCTGTAATTTTACTGTAATTTGCTCTTTACCCTGCGCACTAATCATCTTAATAGGGGATACAATTTGCGCCTGTATGACCTGTAGTTGACGTGCAACACTGGATCTATCTAACGTTTCTAGGGACTCATATTCACTATTGAAAGTCATAGCACTTAATTGCTCTAATACAGCATTTTGTGTATTACTATGGAACTGATTGTCTGGTGATGACATCGTACTAACCGGAACGCTAGTAGCGAAATACAAATGTTCAAGCGGCAATGAATCCGACAAAACAACATTTTCAGGAACCTGCTGACCCTGTAACAATATCTCTTCTACAGAGACATTTTCACTTTTTTGTCCTGTTGCTAAATTTACCAATTGTTCATCACTAGCATGATCCACATGATGCAATTTAACCTTCGGTTTAGGCTGTATTGCAGAAACACTAGGAGGAACAAACTCTTGTTGTTCCGAAATTTGCATAGATAATGAGTCGTCCATTTTTTTGGGTTCACTTGGCCTTCAACCATTTTTTCACTATCCGTAACAGGCATCATAACTTTACTGTCTGTAGCATAAGATAATTGATGATCATTAGTATCATGTAGCTGTGGCTGATGTGTTACAATCTGCTCTGTTTGATCATCTATGACCTGGTCACGAACATCGCTATAAGCAGCAACATCATTTTGTTTTCTTATAACACTTGGTTCAGTCATTTGATCCATAACAGGTACATCACCCCTATTATCTACCATCTTCTCAGAAGATGATGGCATAACAGATACATCAGCAACCACAGTTTCACTATCAGATAACATAATCTCACTATCAGACAATAGTGTTTCCAGTTCTAATTGGTCGATATCTGCAACTAGTTTTTCTACAGTACCCGACCCAGACATTACGTCAACTAGCTGACTCATATCTTGCGTACGAACGCTTGATACATCACGTGACATATCCATTTCTGGTTGCGCAAATGTTGTCTGCGCACTGTTTGTTTCTTGCAATTGGGATAAAGGTTCAACCACAGTACCTTGCTGCTCATGATTATTATGCAACAGTAAATCTACTGATCGTACATCAGACAAATCATTATCTTTGCTAACAACATGATCAGACTTTTCTGCTAATACCGGATTAGATTCTGTGGCAGCAGACAACTCTTGCACGTCATGTAATAACATTTCTTTTTGTGTATACTTATCAGGTTTAGGAAAAGTATAAGGTAACGGTAATTCTTCATCATCTGGTAACGAATAGCTTGTATCAAAGATTATTGGCACTGATAACTGATCATCATGATATCTATCTCCTGTAACTGGTACTTGATTGCTCTCCAAGACCATTGCATGATCGCCATCTTCCCTTACTGAATCAAGCTTTAACTTAGCTTGGGGTTGATACTGTTCAAAATCATCACCTACTAATGAAATAACGTCACTCGGATTATGTAACAAATCAACCTCTGACCCATCATGAGAATCAGGCGCATGCCATCCAGGATTATCAGTAACATGCACAACTTCGTGCGCAGTAAATTGTGACAATTCTGTTTGAGTATTACCAAATTGTTGCGTGTCATCATTAGTCATATTTTGCGACAACTGTTTAGCATCGCTAAGTGTAGCAAGACCGAAACTATCAGCTACAACTATATTTGCTATACTTTGTGGCGCCTGCATAACATCGACGGCTACCATTCCCGAGTCGAGACTATCGTCCGCAACTACAAAAGCAACACTATCTTCGTCATAGCAATCCATATAGCGCATAGCAAAACTATTCACCATTAACGCACCGTCATGCAATAAATGAGAATCATCAAAATTACCTTCTGCTTGATGATGATCTCTACCTTGCAAGCGATAGGTATTACTAGCTTTTGCTGTAACCACAGAATCAGGAGCAAGAAAAACAACTACATTATCACTAATAGACCACTCCATTAGAGCATTGGATGTATCAAATGACGACAATAAATCCCCAGATCGCAAATAAAAGTTCTCTTTATCACCGTTATACGAATCACCAGCTGCAGCGCCGTGATTAACATAATCTGGTTCCAGATCATTATGCATGGCATAACTACAACCATAATCCTCATCAACGCTTAACAAATCATCAGCGCATAAAGGATGATGTAAACGGTTTTCCTTTGGGTTCATGGTTAACTCAGGCGCTTCTGTCGCCATGCGCACGCAACCATATTGAGTGCCTGTTACAAGCGCAAAAAAATCAAAATATCCTTCGATCCCGATGTGTTGCATAGTTACATTGCTTGCATCATTATCATTGTACTGAGCTACAGTAGAGTGCTGTAAACAAGCTAACGGTGCTAATTCACTCATTACATGGTTAATATCCTGAGCAATCTTGACTTGACTGTGACTGTCATGAGCTGGAATATTTTCTCTATACACAGAACCATCATGCTCTGTAAGCATCTTATCATGATCTAACGCTTGTTGCATAACACCAGAATCACTATAATCTATATCGCCTGCTATAAAATCTTGAGGATTACTATCTTGACCTAGTACAACCACTGTTGTTTCTGAATCATGATTATTGCTATCGTTATCCATGAATAACAAATGGCAAAACCCGCCCTCTCGTTTCTCTGGAAATGACGATAGCAATCCAGAAAGAGAGTTAGATAAAGATGTCATTGCAATCTGATCCAAATAACCCAAAATATTTCCTTTATTAATTCTTGTTTTATAGAGATGCACAAAACGTGCCAACTATGAAAAGTTTATTAGAGTAAACCGCATTATTCAGACAAAAATAGTCATATTTTTGTCTATCAGTTACATTGATTACACTATCAAATCCATTGGTATAGTTGACTAATGCACTACAATTGCGTTATAACTAGTGAAATTACCTTATTTCGCTGATGAATTGGATTAAAAATTTTGTAAAACCAAAGATCAAGGCCCTAGTCGGGAAAGATATACCTAACAACCTGTGGGAAAAATGTACCTCTTGCGAGCGTATGATTTTTCACCGTGACCTGACAGACAATCTGTTTGTATGCACCTATTGTGAACACCATATGCGTATATCAGCCCTTGAGAGAATGAAAATAATCTTTGATAATAGTAGCTTCTCGACAATCCCTCTACCTGATGTCAAAAAGGATCCTCTAAAATTCAAAGATATAAAAAAATATAGCGATAGAATAAAAGAATCAAAAAACAAAACTTCTATCGAAGACGCAATTGTAATTGGGCAAGGCACCATACAAGAGAATCCAGTAATATGTGTTAGTTTTGACTTTCACTTTATGGGCGGATCTATGGGGATGGCAGTAGGCGAAGGAATTATCAAAGCAGTTAACCTAGCAATTAAGACAAGATCTGCTCTCGTTATTATTACTTCTTCGGGCGGGGCCAGAATGCAAGAAGGAATATTTTCTCTTATGCAAATGGCCAGGACTATTGCTGCAATTAAAGAACTAAAAAAACGCTCGTTACCCTACATAACAGTATACACAGATCCTACTTCTGGTGGTGTAACTGCATCTTTTGCGATGCTAGGCGACATTCATATTTCTGAACCAAAAGCGACGATATGCTTTGCAGGCAAAAGAGTAATCGAACAAGTCATTAAACAAAAAATACCTGACGACTTCCAGACTGCAGAATATCTGCTAGAACGGGGCATGATTGATACCATTGTCCACCGTAAAGAACTAGCCAGTAAACTGGGCAATGTACTTTCAATATTAATGCACAACAAAAACAGTCATTGAGGATAACGGTACAATATAGTCATAACTTTTTTATTTTGGCTTAATAGCAATCATAAACAAGAAATGTATAGTTAATACCCTTCGTAATTAGAAAAAATAACAAAACTATATGGCAATAGAATATAAAATTTCCAACCATTACATACAATACCCACACGCTATAGAGCTAATGCATGATAGAGTAAAACAAATACAATGTAATCAAGCCCAGGATATGTTATGGCTATTAGAACACCAGGATATCTATACAATAGGACAATCAGGTAATTCTGATGATATTTTACATAAAACTAGCATCCCTATTGTGCAAACCTCACGCGGAGGGAAAATTACATATCACGGTCCAGGACAACGAATTGCCTACATAATGCTTAACCTCAATAAACGTAACAAAGATATCAAAGAATATGTCTATAATCTGGAACAATGGATAATTTTAACTTTGGCAGATTTTGATCTGATAGGCTACAGAAAAAACCCTTATAACGGTGTCTGGGTAAATATCAAGGATAACAAAGCACAAAAAATAGCAGCAATAGGTATAAAAATTTCAAAATGGATTACTTATCATGGCATATCGTTAAATATCAACCCTAATTTAGAATATTACCAGCATATTGTACCGTGTGGTATCGCAGAATACGGTATAACTTCTATGCACAAAATGGGCGTTAAAGCACCTATAAAAGAAATTGACCTGGCATTAATTAGAAATTTTCATAAAGTTTTTAAGCAGTAATCCTTATAAAAAGTATTTGGCAAATACAATAATTACTTTATATTACCTAGTACTAGAGTAACTGATGTGTTTTTACCCTAAATTGACAAGCAATTGTACAACTGACAAAGAGGATATGATGAAAATATTTAATATAGCTATATGCGCAATACTACTAATTAGCCTTACAGGATGTGGTGTTAATCTTAATACTAATCAATATGAAGTCAGCGATGCCGGAGACGTATTTGAAACTTATGAAGGAACGATAATATCGCGCAGAAAAGTTAATATAAGTGGCACATCAGGGGCTGGTACCGGAGTTGGAGGAGTAGCCGGAGGATTAATAGGATCGCAATTAGGCGGTGGCAGAGGAAGTATCGTAACAACTCTTGGTGGTGCTGCATTAGGTGCAGTAGCAGGATCTGCAATTGAAAAAAATGCTACAAAGCAACAGGGATGGGAATATTCCATTAGAATAATAGACGAAAGCGGACAATCAACCACTACCCATAGCATTAAAAGTAGATCTGCCAGGTCTAGCACTGGATCAATGAATAAAAGAATTCAGACTGTAGTACAGGGACTTGATAACGATATAAAAGTTGGAACAAAAGTGCTACTACATATCCCTGCTAATGGCGGCAGAGCAAGGGTAGTACCTATTACGGGATAATAACGTACAAATTGCTATATCGTTTCGTACGTATTGGTATAGTGCAGCGATTTAATAGGCAGTACAGCGTTATTGTAACAATCTATTCACATATGCTGAGTATAATGTCCGTATAGAGTATCATTATTGTTAATGGTTGCTATGCAGACCCGCCACTATACAATTTCACACATGTTTGGTGTACCGTATGGTTGGTCAAAGTGTAAAGTTGCTATTGTTAATAATTTATTCATATAGGTCAAATATAATACCTGTACAAAATATGGATAAAAATGCTGATATTTTTAATTGCTGTATTTTTACCGCACTTTATATTAAACAGCTCTAGCCTAAACAGCATACAAAATACAGAATCAGTTAACAATGCTCCAAGCAAGGGATTGGATCATCATTATACACCAGGAACAGACGTGTATGGTAGAAAAGTACCAAGTGTTCAATATGATGGAACAGCAAATGTACCACTTGCTAAGATCAAGGTACCCATTATTATCCCCAAAGGACAATTAATGCACGAGAACACTAATGCCCAAACTAACGACATTACACTGGGAATTGTAGAATATGATCTCAAAAATAAAGATTTCTCATCTAACAACTCACTACCAGTTGGAAAAAATAATAACCAAACACTAATTACACGGTAAACTAATGATAAAAAAAGTTACATTCCCTAATAAAAATAACTTGTTACTCAGTGGTAGACTGCATCTGCCCACAAAACCTATTTTTTTTGCATTATATGCACATTGTTTTACGTGTGGTAAAGATATTAAGGTTGCACGTAGCATTTGTGATCAATTAGCGATACATAACATTGCTACCTTAAGATTTGATTTCGAAGGCATAGGTGAAAGCCAAGGACAATTCATAGATACAAATTTTTCTACCAACATCTCTGATTTAGAATCAGCAGCAACTTTTTTATCAAATGAATATCATGCACCAAATTTACTAATAGGACATAGCCTGGGCGGAACAGCAGCCCTAGCATCCGCAATAAAAATACCCAGCATCAAGGCTGTTAGCACCATTAATTCGCCTTTCCAACCTTCACATGTTGCAGAACACATGACCAAGGAAAACGAGGAAATTTTATGGGTAGAAAAGACTAACCTTGATATCATGGGCAAGAAAATCCCCATTAAAAAACAATTCATTGATGATTTATACTCATATAATATGGAAAATATATTGCATGATCTAGACACAGCTTTATTAATTTTTCATGCCCCTCATGATAAAGTGGTAAACATTAAAAATGCGCATAATATATTTTCTTTTGCTAAGCACCCTAAAAGCTTTATTTCCTTAGAGAACGCTAATCATTTACTTAGCAATGCTAATTACGCTCAGTACGCTGCAGATAATATATTTGTATGGGCGTCACAATATATATCCTTGACTCATACATTGTAGTAATTTATTTTTGTACTATTATAAGTTTAACAAAGATACACATATACGTTTAAATAAATAACAAAGATGAAATCCGTCATTGAGTTCAACAAAGTAACACAGTACACAAATGGAATTTAGTTTAATTGCCGCATTGCTAGCAATTTTATTATTGATAATCCTTTCAGCAATTTTTTCTGCAACAGAGGCTGCATTTTTATCTGCATCCAAGGCAAAACTGTACAGTATGAGTAAACGTGGTAATAAACGCGCAAAACTCGCCTTGAATCTAAAGGAAAAAATGGAAAAAGTTATCGCTACACTTCTAGTGTGCAACAATATGGTTAATATTTTTGCCTCTGCTCTCGCTACCAGTATCATGATATCTATTTTTCAAGAAACCGGAGTAGCATATGCAACAGCAATCATGACCATCATGATTGTCATTTTTGCCGAGGTAATTCCAAAATTTTACGCTATGCGCAAGCCAGAATCTATTGCGATGTTGGGCTCATACCTGTTGAAAGGAATCATTACAATATTTAGCCCAATTACCATATTATTCGAATTTATTGCACAATCGGTAATGAAGCTATTCGGAATAAAAGTAGACATAAGTAATATGTTATCAAGTTCAACTGATGAACTAAGAGGAGCTATAGATCTGCATCAAGGCGATAAAGAGGCTACAGAAGAACGTGCTATGCTGCATAGCGTACTTGACTTGACCGATGTCGATGTATCTGAAGTAATGGTTCATCGGAAAGATTTAAAATCTCTTAATATCGACAGTGATCTGGATGATTTTATAGCGCAAGTGGTAAAATCACGTCATACAAGATTACCGGTATGGCAAGGTGAAAGTGAAAACATTATCGGTATTATTCACACTAAGAGTCTATTAAAAATGCTATATGCGAAATTTGCCAAAGATGAAACTATTACTAAGTCAGATATTTTATTCCATGCTAAAAAACCTTGGTTTATCCCAGAGACAACTACTTTATTTGAACAATTACAAGCATTTCGTAAAAAACGTGAACACATCAGCTTAGTAGTTGACGAATATGGCGCATTACAAGGAATTGTTACACTAGAGGATATTATAGAAGAAATAGTGGGGGATATAGATGATGAATATGACTCTAGCATAGCTGGATCATGGAAAACCAATACTGGAGACGTATGCTCCTTAGGTATTACAACGATCAGAGACTTAAATCGTCATTATAGCTTTACATTTCCTGATGAAGAGGCTGCGACAATAGCGGGTCTTATAATGCATAAATCAAAAGTGATACCAAAAGTTGGACAGCAATTTAAAATATCAGGTCATAAGATAAAAATAATGCGTTGTTTAAGAAACCAGGTTACGTTAGTAAAAATATATAAATAATAATTCAGAGGATTTTAATTAGGGTCAACCAATAAATTTAACAATAATTGTATACAAAATTAATATCAATAGCTGGATAACAATAATATGCAAACTACAGTAAGCAAAGTATCGTACTACAGGGTTAAATAAAGAAATATATAGCGCAAATAGCCACTCTTAATAAAGGAACTATACATGTTGATGGTCAATAAAATTAAAAACAAACTAGATAAATATTTATCACCTAATAGCCTTGAAATTATTAATGATTCGCATAAACATGTTGGACATATCAGCGCCCCTAGTAGTAAAGAATCGCATTTTTCTATTATAATTTCTTCGGATAAATTTCAAAATAAATCTACCATTGAATGTCACAAGCTAATTTATCAAGCATTGTCAGAAGAACTCAAGCAAGACATACATGCCCTCAGCATCAAGATTGCCTAGTGAGCATATTTTTCATTACTAACAACACCACAAGGCAATAGGCAATAGGCAATAGGCAATAGGCAATAGGCAATAGGCAATAGGCAATTATCTTAATTAATCACAATGATAACCTATAAAACGTTTCATTAGTAATTAATGGCCATCCTAACTAAGTTGTTCTTGCTCATATAAAACCATATTATCGACTGGTAACATAGTAGCCACAGAATGCTTATAAACTAATTGCGCTTTTTCTTCTCTTCTTAACAATATAGCAAAATTATCAAACCAAGTAATAACACCCTGTAATTTGATGCCATTAACCAAAAATATTGTCATTTCCATCTTTTCTTTTCTCACTTTATTTAAGAAAACGTCCTGTAAATTGGTATGTTTTTCATGTGTCACTTTACTCTCCTATTCTTATTTATTCCATAATAGCAAAAAATGGTGGATTTTTGGTTAAAAATTATTAGACTTTTAGTTTATTTATATTAAACATCTTGCAAAACTGCACATATTGCATATCACCAAAGACAATATACTCAACCAAGGCGTCAGCATAAACTATAAGAACAAAGGGACTACAAAAGTAATAACCAAGGCACATAAATAGATAATAAGCGAGAAAATATAAATTATTTTTGTAACTGTCCTAGTGGAACCGCATGCCCTAGCCATCTTCTTGTCAACTGGACAAACAACGTCTTTATTATACCACTGTATCAAACCATTAATGATTAATAAGACACCCGCAACTAAAAATAGTATCTCTTTATGCTCAGATAACACTATTAAGGCAGGAAAAGTGGATATTAAGCTAGCCACCACTCCACCAACACCAAAAAATATTAATAAAGCCGGTAAAGCACAACAAATGATTGTACTAAAGGAACCAAATAAAGTTATAAAATTAAATAATTTTTTCATCATGTAACACTACTCGCATAATTATTCTCATATTACAGCTTCATGCTCGTTGTACTTTACCTATAATACTATTTCATGGAATTATTTTTATTTCTCACAATTTCATCCACGACTATGCCATGCTTATGCAATTTTGTAATGAGATCTTCGTTCTTTAAATCCATCTCTTTGTGCAACAAGATCTTTATCTTTCCATCAGAAAACATTACATCTTTCACACTTGCAAAAGCTTTTAATTCTTTTTCTAAGCTAATTGTGCAAAATTTACACTTTAATGCATCAAACATTACGGTAATAATTGAATTTGCAACAACCGCATTATCTTGCGGAACAATTGTGTTTCCTGACATTTTCTCCTGAATATTAGTCGTCATATGACCAGCAACATTATCCTGTGCTACAAGAGGTAAATGAGAGAATAAACCTATTGTCGTTATAATAAGGAAAACATTTTTCATTTTAACACCTTTACGTTATAATATTATTATAACCCAACAGTGGTTAATATTTGGTTTATATGCCTTAATTTCCTTACCTTAAGCCAAGAATAAATTTCGATAATATGCATATAATTCTGACTCGGAAAAATTGCATTATTAAGATAAAATAAAAAAAATAGTTAAAAAAACTTTTCATTTATGCCAAGATCTCTTTCGGATATAGTAGAAATGTTGTAACAAGGTAATGTATAAAATGATCGAACAACTTAAAGAATGCTTAGTCGCCATTAATGGACCATCTATAATCAAGATTACCAGCGTAATATTGATTATGTATTTGGGTTTTATACTACGCAAAAAGTTTTCAGGAATAATATTAAAAATTATCAACAACACAGCCAGTAAAGCACTACAACAATATTCATCTATCTTAACTGGCCCCATAAATTTAATATTTATGATTTTGACATTATATGTTGCTGTATTTTGCATCACTCCATTTCTACTAGTTCTACCTTTGTTTCATCACATCATGAACAGCTTGATAACCATAGCTATATTTTGGACTGTATTTTCTATCGTGCGTCCTTTTTTCTCACTAGGCACACAATCAAAAATAGTTACCCTAACGGAAGAAGTAAAAGAATTCCTCACCAAATTGTTAGAAATAATAATTTCCCTTTTAGGCTTTTTAACTGTAATGAAAATTTGGGGTATTGATGTTGCAACATTCCTTGCCGGATTAGGATTATTTGGTATGGCTATAGCCTTTGCAGCACAAGATACCATTAAAAATTTCTTTGGCTGTATAGCGATTTTAACAGATCAAACTTTCAAAAAGGGTCATTGGATCAAGACTCCAGAAGTAGAAGGGTTTGTCGAAAAAATTGGATTTCGCACAACCATAATTAGACAATTTGATAAAGCATTAGTACATATACCCAATACAAAACTTGCAGATACCGCTGTAATAAACTTTTCTAAAATGACTAACCGAAGGGTAAGATGGATAATTGGCTTAACCTATGATACTCCTGCGGATACCCTATCAACGATAGTCAAAAGAATCAGAACTTTCTTGGAAAAACATCCAGAAATAGAAACCGACCCTAAAAGGGTAACCACTATAATAAATGTTGATAAATTCAATGATTCTTCTGTTGATATTTTTTGTTACTTTTTCACTAAAAGCATAAAATGGACAGATTACATGCAAATCAAAGAAGATGCCGTATTAGCGATTAAAAAAATCGTAGAAGAAGAAGGAGCTGCATTTGCATTCCCAACCAAAAGCATACATATAGAATCATCCCCTCCTAATATAAAATAACTTTGGTCTAATATTACCATAATTAATAATGTAACAACGATTAATGCGGTATTCCGCACAACATAAACTTGACAAGCAGATAAGATATATATTAAGTTCCAACTTAGGACATCACTGTCGATCTTTAATACTATACTGATGGCAAAAATTCCTAAGACAAGCGTATTAATATCGATAACCACCCATAAACACTGCTGCGAACGAAAGGATAAGGCCAATGACTACAACAATAACGAAACTATTATCTTATAGTATTGTGTATTCTTTCCTCTGCTATCTGTTCCCCTAACCCAGAAAATGAGCAAGAAGAAACAAGTAATACAAATTCTCCCGTTATACGCTATGAATATGTCGATTACCCACAAAAAGCCTCACTGGTGCAAGGAATACAACACGCCAAAAATAGACAATATGAAGAAGCAATCAAGAATTTAATGTCAAGTGCAAAACTTGGTTCTGAAGAAGCCGCAATAGCATTAGCAAACATGTTGGGAAAATATAGCCCATTTTTACTAAGAAATCATTATGCTGATTTGTTGCGTGCGCTACCAATATATACGGCAAATATAGAATTGGCTATCAAGAGAAATCAATTTGGGCGCAAATAATAAATAGAAATGGAATAATACAAAAATAGGAATAGAGTAATATAAAAACTCTGATAAAATATTATTCCACGCAAAAAACACTTGCTAATAATGAAAAAATTAGCTAGATATTACCAAACAAGTTAATAATTTAGGTGTAGAATGGCAGTCCCTAAGAAAAAAACATCAAAGTCTCGTAGAAATATGCGCCGTGCGCACGATTCTATGAATGTAGTAGGTAGCACTTCATGCAGTAACTGTGGCTTACACAAATTGCCTCATAATGTATGCACACATTGCGGCATGTATCGTGGAAGACAAGTATTGAATGTGAAGAGTAAAGAAGTAGCAGACGAAACTCAAAAATAATACGGTTACTCAATTGACCATTACTATCTCGATTGATGCTATGGGCGGAGATGCCGCTCCCGGTGTTGTAATAAACGGATTACAAGAATACATATCATCCAGGCAAGACATTAATTTTATAATCTTTGGTGACAAGACTCAGGTTGTCAATGCCATCAAAAAATGTGGTATAAAAGATTCTAGCAAATTAACTATACAGCACTGTACCGAGGTAGTATCCGGGCATACAGAACCAAGACAAGCGATAAGGTCCTTAAAAGATTCCAGCATGAGAAAAGCTATTGAATCTGTCGCGATGGGAGATTCTGATGGTGTAGTATCTGCCGGAAACACTGGTGCATATATGGCTTTATCAAAGCTGATCTTAAAAACCTTACCAGGAATTAACCGCCCTGCGATAACCTCTATCATACCAACAAAAGATGACAAAGGAATCGTGATGTTGGACCTTGGCGCCAATGCCGAAGTAATCCCAGAAAATTTGGTACAATTTTGCATAATGGGACAAGCATTTGCTAAATGCGTACAAGGGGTTAAATCACCGTCAGTGGCACTATTAAACATTGGCACTGAAGAATCAAAGGGTAATTCGGTAGTTAAAGAAGCACACCGGTTAATTCAAACTAATACTACAATTAAAGATTATTTAGGATTTGTAGAAGGCAACGATATTTTCAAAGGTACCGCAGATGTGATAGTAGCCGATGGCTTCACTGGCAACGTTGCCATCAAAACAGCAGAAGGAACATTAAAGACATTTGCAGAAATACTAAAAAATGAACTTTCTAAACATACATTAGCTAAAATAGGTATGTTAATTGCTAAACCTGCTTTATCATCTTTAAAGCATAAACTAGACCCTAATATACATAATGGCGCTCCGTTTTTAGGATTACAAAAAGTATCAGTAAAAAGTCACGGTGGAACCAATAGTTTTGGCTTTGCATCTGCTATTAAAGTTGCAGTAGAAATGATAGAAAATAAAATCAACGATAAAATTACCCAAGAAATATGCAACATCCACTTGGATGATTAAATAGCTATATTAAACCCGCAATTATACAAATAAAAAACATTACCCGAAATATCATTCGGCACTATTAGTGTGCCAACACCAATTTTGATTACCACAATCAAATAAATAAAAGATAGCTTACTAGATATGAATAATTTTCACTAGAGAACTATGGAGGAACGCTAACCCTCTAGCTACTTGTACATGTGTTTAGTACCGTTTCCTCGAATAATAGATGCATTATATCCTCCAACTATTAATCTGGGTGGATAATAGCATTTTTTTACTATTTATGGAACATGCTATTTTCTTTATAATAGCAAAAATATCAACCACAATGGATAACAGTAATGATTAGATACAATAATGTCTATGACATGTTTGAGATGCTTCCATCTTCAAATAATGTAAAAAATATCGTGTTAATGCTGCATGGCTATGGTGATAATGCAAAAGGATTTATCAACATTGCCGAGCTATGGCACAAAAATGTACCAGATACCCTATTCGTCTCTATAAACGCTATTAATGACTGCTGTAAGATTCCTAATGGAAAAGAATGGTTTCCAATAGCAGATTTAGATTATTCTAAATTACCACTACTGCTAGCACAAGGAGTAGAGCATATAAATAAAATTACGGGTTATTATCAATCTCGTTATGATATAGAGGCTAGTAAAAATATTATAATCACTGGATTCTCACAAGGAGCAATGGTTGCTTTATACAGCGCCATATATGGGCAAAATACATTAGCAGCAGCTATCGGTTTTTCTGGGGGATTTTTAGCTAACTCAAATGCTGTATCGCATAACAGTACACAAGTATTAATTGTTCATGGGCAATTAGATAATATCGTTACTGTCGATAAAGCATTTGTGACATCAAAAGAACTCAAGAAACTTGATATTAAAGCAAAATTAGTAATCGAAGAAACCCTAGATCACTCTATTGGCCCTAAAGGAATCAAAGAATCCACAGCACTGATGCAACATATATTTTCCCAATAACAATCATAATAATTTGGTGACATATGTATCGATGATGCGTAAAAAATATAGCAATAATATGGGCTACAATAAGCATATTAAATATTCACTGCTTGTATTTTAAGACCAATAATTAAATAGATACTTATATTCTAACACTACCATTTAAGGTAAAAATATGTTTCTATAACCAATATCAATTTTAGGAGAAAGTGTGCATAATAATTTAGTTAGTATTTTGTGGATGCTAGCCTGGGCCGGATCTTTTTCAGGAGCAATGTCCTTTTTAAAATGTATCGAACACACGCCTCTAATTGAAATAATACTCTTTAGAATTGCCTTGGCATCCATGACCACTGGATATTTATTAGTTAGAAACCAAGAAATTGGCAATTTAAAGAATAAAATCTTAGACAACAATAGCCAATATATACCGATATTCATACTAAGTAGCATATTATCCTGCATAGCAGTATGGACAAATTACTATGCGTATGAAAAATTACAACTAGGAGTAGCAACATCAATAGGATTCACCTCTCCTATGATTACCATATTACTAGCTATGTTTATCCTACGAGATAAAATTAATCGGCATAAGTTCCTTGCGGTATTCCTTGGGTACATTGGAGTGCTAATCATGATGCGACCTGAATCACCCAAATCAATGATCGCAATAATTATAGCCATCTCGTCTAATGTTTTTGCCGGCATAGGAAAAATTATCTCGAAAAAACTATCTGCTAATTTTTCATCACTGCAAATCATGTTTTTTTCTAATACGTTTAGTACCACTATACTTGGCGTTATAGCATTTTGGAAATGGGTTACACCAGCATTACATGACATACCTTTTATCATAGCGGTAGCAATATTAGGAACATTATCTAATTTTTCCATCTTACAAGCGATAAGACACGGTAAAATATCACTAATAGAGCCTTTTAGTTACTTAAGATTATTATTTGCTATACCGCTAGGCATGATATTCTTTGATGAGATCCCAACCACATACCATGTAGTTGGGTCACTGTGTATCATTGCCGGCAGTGCTTACCTGACGCATCATGAATATAAAAAACACAAGTAATAAACTATACGCAACAAAGGCGCAACAGTTATAAATCTACAACCATAATCAGCTAAAACTTTTGCTCTTTAATCGTATGATAAATAACGAAGAAATAAATGCTCCTATACCGAACACGACCATCCCCGCATAGATAGAATTGGTGAATTCTATCAACATTGGGGCAAAACTACCAATGATAAACCCGATGCCATATACAATAGCGGTACAGCTAAATTTATTATTGACATTCATAATACTAATCAGCAAGTGCATAGCAGATATTATACAAAAACTTATAAACCACTGCCATAACACCATAAATAGCACTAATGAGAAATAGTTATAGGCAATCATATCTACAAAATACGGCAAAGCAATCGTAAATAACAACAACATAATGGACAAGTGATACGACTGTGATTGCACAACAAAACGTCCAATAAAAGGACAAACAAAGGCTGCAAAGACTAAACTAATTGTTTGTGCAGAATATACAAAACCACTACTAACACCATACTCTTGCGGAAAATACTTGGCAAAATATACATTAGTACAGATCAAGGCAGCTGGAAAAGCAACAAGCATCACCAGACCTATGACTTGATATTTCTTATTACACAACTCCTTTAACAACATCTGCATAGTATATTTTCCAGCTTCAGTTTTTGATTTTTTAAACTCTTGCGGTAACCTGGTACGCAATGTCAATAGTACAAAACCCAAAAACGCACCAAACAATATTGGAATACGCCATCCCCAAGCATTGATCATCTGATCGGTCATATAAAAAGTAAGTACTGACAACACAAAATTAGCAAATACATGCCCAATTGCTGCATTAGCAAATATTGCTCCTAGCCCATTACCTTGTGCCCTCTTATCAGAAGAATTATTATAGGCATAAGTCGCAGCACAAGGTATTTCAGCACCAAGACAACCTGCTTGTATCGCACGCAAAGTAAAAAGTAATGTAATATTAATTGAATCACCCCAATTACCATGCAAACAACCTATGCTTAACGTTGCACAAGACATCACAAAAGTTAAAGCTAAAATGACCTTTTTTTCGCTGTATTTATCTGCAAAATGGCCAAAAATCAATCCACCTATAGGTTTAGCTATTCGACCTAAAGAATAAAAAATAAAGTTAAAAAATATTGAATGATCAAAATTGACAAAAATAGCACTAATAATATACTTAGCTAATAAAGCAAATATTATATAATCATAATATTCTATCAATGCTCCTAATCCGATAATGAAATTTAATTGATTAGATACTTTCTTCATAATAGATACCTTCCCAAAATTAAAAATAGTAGACACACCTACGTTCTTACATATAATAACAAGCACATAGTAAATAAAATTAATTTATAATCAAGTAAATACAATATTCAGCAACTGACAGCAAGAACCGCCCGCTACCTGCACATTATTCTCACTCTAACTATGCCACAAGAAATAAACAAGTGATGTAAATACTAAAAAACATACACAGAAAAATAAAAAAACCGGCTATAAAGCCGGTAAATAAATTAACGCTTAGAAAATTGGAAACTACGTCTAGCCTTACGACGGCCATACTTTTTACGTTCTACCACACGACTGTCACGAGTCAACAATCCTGCACGTTTCAATACCGGACGCATTTCTGGATCATAATAAGTAAGAGCCTTACTTATACCGTGTCTTACCGCTCCTGCTTGACCGGATAACCCACCACCTTTTACGGTACATACAACATCAAATTGATTCTGACAATTTGCTTTACCAAAAGGTTGACTTAATATCATCTGCAAAACAGGCCTAGCAAAATAACTAACAAAATTTCTTCCATTAACTGTAATCTTACCAGATCCTCTTTTAACCCAAACTCTAGCTACCGCATCCTTACGCTTACCAGTAGCATAGGAACGACCCAAAGAATCTTTTTTTACAGCATGCACAGGACTATCTGCACTAGCACCAGCATCTAACTTAGTAGCGGCAGATTGTAACCCTGCTAATTCTGCTTTTAGCTCACCCATTAGCTACACCTCTTATTTTTACTATTCATACTAGCAATATCTAAACTTTTAGGATTCTGTGCATGATGAGGATGCTCTTCCCCTGCATACACCTTTAAATTAGAAAACACCCGACGCCCCAATGGCCCTTTAGGCAGCATACGTTCTACGGCTTTCATTAAAACACGCTCAGGATGCTTACCAGTCAAGATATCACCAGCCACTCTTTGCTTAATTCCACCAGGGTAACCAGTATGACGATAATAAATCTTATCTTTACTCTTTTTACCCGTCAAACATATTTTGTCTGCATTAACGACAACGATGTGGTCCCCACAATCAACATGCGGAGTATATTCTCGTTTATGTTTGCCACGCAATCTAGCAGCCACAATAGCAGCCAACCGGCCCAAAACTATATCCTTAGCATCTACTAGATACCAGTTTTTCTGTGCATCTTCTTTACGAAGAGAGAAAGTTTTCATTATTTAGATCCACTTAATTTCAATCAATAATAGACTGATACATCAAAAACAGTTATTCAGTCAACAAAATAATACAGCGACAAATGGCTGGGGAGGTAGGATTCGAACCTACGATCACGGGATCAAAACCCGGTGCCTTACCGCTTGGCTACACCCCAACTAAACACTACATCAGAAACATAATGTGAAAATTACCTTTTTGCAAGACTATTCTGCTTGTAATAAACCTTTTTTACACGCATTTTTTATAATTTATAGTCAACCATCTTGGAAAAAAAAGAACTAATTATAGAGGTTCTAGAGTTAGTAACCAATAAACCAATAATAATGATCATAGCACCAAAAATAATTCTAACTGTTATCTGTTCTTCATAAAAATATAACGAAAACAACGAAGCAATTACGGGAGTAAGCATCGAATATGCCGACAATACAGGTAATGGTACTTTATGAGTAATGAAAAGCCAAATCTTAACAGCAATCACTGATGCAAAAAGAAAAGCACCAAACGCGGCCATGACTCCCGGTAAAATATCACCATTTACATCAGGCATTACTAATCCAAGTTTGCAAACATTGATAATGGATTGTATAAAAAATGATATTGCCGCCAACCACACCACATCACTTAAATCATTTTTCAATTTAAACTTTTTGATCAAGGCAAATCCTAAGCCCCAAGAATTAGCAGCACCAAGCGCCCAAAGCAAAGAAGAATCTAAATTAGCAAAATCCGGATTTACTAATATGTATAAGCCGACAACACATACCGACATGCCTAAATAATTATTGAAAGTTATCTGCTCTTGATTAATAAACCTATTATAGATTATGCCAAAAATCACACATAATTGCATCACAAACACACAAGTAGTAAGGCTACTAGTGGTAGCGATCGATTTAGTCAAGAAATTAAAATTCAGCACATACCAAAACACAGAAATCACAAACAAATGATAAAAACTGTTGGATGGTCTGCGAAATACGAATAAAAACGGCACCGCAAAACCAAACCGTAACCAGTTGAACCACTCCTCATCAAGTGAAGATAAACCTTGCTTCACCAAAATAGCATTTGCCCCCCAAATAAGCACGGCAAGAAATGCAAGAAATTGATATTGTGCGTTAACCATAACCCAATAGTAGCAAATATACAGCATTATTCTACAAATATTTTACAATAAGTAATTTTTAAACAACATTTATTTTTTTGGATTGATAGAATGTAATATTTAGGATAACCTCTTTTTCTTGATCGGAGTACAATTCTATGATAAATACGGCCCGTTATACTTCTTGCGGAAAAGGTGCAAAAATCATTCCCAGCCTCATTGTTATGGTATTAGCTACAACTCTTTGGAATGTGAGCACCCCTGATGGCTTAACCGAAAATGCCTGGCAATTATTGGTAATATTTTTATCCACAATATTTGCTCTTGTCATCAAACCATTACCCAATGGTGCAATTTCTTTCATAGCAATAGTTGCATGTTTACTGACAAAGACCTTGGACATTAATCAAGTGTTAAACAGCTTCAGCAACAGTGTAGTATGGTTAATTGTGGCGGCATTCTTTATAGCTATGGGGTTTAAAAATACGGGGTTAGGCAGACGTATAGCATATTACCTGATGTATCTTATCGGCAAAAACAATATCGGGTTAGCATATGGATTTGTAATGACAGAGTTTATTTTATCTCCTTTTATACCTAGCAGTGCAGCTAGGGGAGCAGGAGTAATATTTCCTATTCTATCATCGCTGCTTGACAAGCAAGAAAAGAAAGTCAAATCATTTTTAGTGAAGGTATGCTTTCAAGCAAACCTAGTCACTTCCGCAATATTTGTCACCAGCTTTGCTGGTAATCCAATAATAGTGAACATTGCCAAAAGCTATGGCATCAACATTACGTGGAATAGCTGGATGATCGCCACTATCGTACCGGGAATTATCAATTTGCTTGTCTTACCTTTAATCGTCTATCTAATATACAAACCGACAATTCGTAATAATTATGCGAAAGATACAATTCATAACAATATTAAAAAACTTGGTCCTATGACAGGATCAGAAAAAAATATGGTTCTAGTCTTTACTAGTATATTAACCCTATGGATTATGGGAGACGAAATCGGAATCACCGCTACTGGAGCAGCATTCGTGGGCGTGGCAATTATGATAATATTGGGTGTAATACAATGGGAAGATTGTACTAAAGAATCAGCAGCATGGGAAATAATGTTCTGGTTTGCACCAATCTTAATGATTACCTCGGGCTTGATAAAACTGTCAGTACCAGAATGGTTTGTCTCTAAAATAGGACTGTACCAATATAGCAATGTTGCGTGGTATTATATCCTGATACCAACCATCTTAATTTACTTTTATGTACATTATATGTTCGCAAGCATAGTAACCAAAATTGCAGCTTTCTATAGCTCTTTTCTTACAGTACTATTACACATGGGAACCCCTCCTATGATTGCAGCAATGAGTTTAGCAATTACTTCATCATTGGCTGGATCCCTAACCAATTTTAGCACTGGCTCTGCCCCTGTTTATTTTGGTATGGGTCATATATCTACAAAAAATTGGATCTCCAGCGGCTTTGTGATCAGCTCTATTAACCTCTTAATTTGGCTTATATCTTGTGTATTATGGTGGCAAGTTATTGGCTATTGGGGATAATAGTTTATAAAAACAGCAACATTTAAATAGCAGTAACCCCCTGCTGATCCTGACTACGTGAACAAAGCAAGGCTCTGTCTTGCCAAACGTTTGACATTTTGTCCAAGGCAATAACAATGGATTCTGCCAACTCTAGGTCATTTTTTATATTCATCCTAATAATCATTTCATTCATTATGTGTAAATAATCTATCAGATGTTTTACTTTTTTCATTTCTGTTGCCGAACAATCAGCAATAACTCCAATAATAGTACTAAAAATTAATATAGCTTTGTCACTATACCTTGATCTTGCTTCTATATTATTAGATTTAATAGCAGCCGCAGCTTTGGCCACACAATTGCTAGCCCCTTGTAAATAAAATGCCAACGCTTCTTCTGCATTCACAAATACAGGATCGTTTTGTTTGCCATACTCAGACAATTTATCGTAACTATTTTTATTCATTTCACCCTCACTTGCTGCTCATAGATTTTTCCCATGATCTTACCTGTACTAATATTTTCTCCAAAGCTGCCCTGGTATGTTGCGTAGCCTGTAATTTTTCTTCTAGCATCTGAATTTCAGCAACATTGTGCGATTTTATCTTTGCTATCTCTTTTTGCTTACGATCTTGTAATAATAATAATTTTTCTTGTTCTAATTGAAAAGCGCTGGGATTATTCATATCTTCATAGTCTCGGTATAAAGTATCAGAATAACTAATAAAACTTTCCTTAATACTGTGTGCTAAACTTAATTCTGTATCAACAGGTAAAGTAGCCATAGAACCATTATAAAACACCCTTAAACCCCTAAATTTTGAATTTTCTGGAGCTTGCACTACAAAATGATTATCTTTTGCCGTAATATATCGCGATGCTATAGCAGTGATGACCCCACCATTATCAATTTCTGCTACCACTTCTCCATCAGCATTGGTAAATAAACTTAATTGCACAGTTTGCCCTGGCAATTCACAATCATACATAGGGTTATCTACAACCACAAAACGATGATTAGCAGAATGCGCTTGAAAATCGAATAAATTACTTACTTCAGCAAAATTATTCTGTAACGCTTTATGTAGTGTGGGTACATCACATATCAAACGATTATCTGCAAGGGTAATACCTATATTGGCTAAATTTGTTACAGTATCGTTATATGGATTCGTAGTTTGTAATATCACATCATCCAGTTGTGTCATAATTTGTGCGGTCAATGCATTACCTGCTAATAACGGAGTATCAGCATTTAATAAGCCTTGCTCATCATCAAGATTAATATCTAATCTAGTATGCCTATCTATCACGTCTTTCAAATCATTGTACGCATTTATCCATTTTTCTATAAAATTGTAAGTTTCCGATAAATCAGGCGTTATATCCACCGAGATAACACCCACATTACCATCATCATCAACAGGAGTGGCTTGTAACAAATTAAAATTCACCCCATCTATTTTTATCGTATTACTATTATAAGTACTTGTTTCACCCTGATATATTATTTCAGCCTTAAGCAATTCTGCTTGAGACGATGTTTCGTCTGCAGTGCGAGCAGTCGGCAATACACCGATATCCGCACCACCATTATCCATTACAGTAAAGTTCAGTGTTTGTGCTAAATTGACCCCTTCAAACCTAATTTTAAACCCATCTCCACTTGGAACAAGTGCAGACCGCAAACCTGTCTCAGCAGTGCGAGCATTAAGTGCACTATTAATCTGACTAGCAGACATATCCGCAGAAATACTAAGGGTAACAGTTTCATCAGCATCATCAATTAATGGCATTGTAACGCTACAATCTAGACCAAGGGCATCATTTTTATTTGCGACACCAACAGATGCTATTAAAGAATCACGACTCGCTGTTCTGTTAATTGCTAATTGCACATTAGTAGGCATTACACCTGGATCATTAGTAATAGAGACAAAGTCGCCCCCATCCATGCCATTAACTTTACCTAAAAAAGCAGTGGTATAGCTGAAAACACCGCTATTATTTGCAGTTCTTAAGATATCGGCACCACTTAATGGCTTTGTTGTATCCATTAATTTTTTTACGGCTAGTTGTACTTCTGCCAAAGCCTGCTGTCTTGCAGTTACACGATCAAGTTGTTTTTGCGGTATGGTTAATTTGGCTTCTAGTGCTTCTGTAGTTGCATGTAGAATACTATGTTCTTCTTGCCCAACCAAACCTTTTACTAGGCCAGAATTTTCATCATATCCTAAATGTAATTTGCTTGAAAACCCAACAGAGTCAATCATATATTTTTCTGATTATTAGTATTATTAGCAATAATTACAAACGCCCTGTTTCAGAGCGTTTGTAATAGGTTATTCGCTTTATGCATTCCTTGCAACGCTGACAAGTTGCTGTTGTTGCATTAAGCTTTTATTAAGCGCAATACCAGCTAATTCAGTCATGATAGAAGCTAAGGTATGTTCTGTTAGCGCTCTTGGAATATCTGCATCACGATAATTGGACATAGCTTTTGTTAATTCCTGTGATGTAGTAGTTAAATATTCTTGGATCGATTCCAAGTTAGTTTGTTGCGCACCCAACTGTGAATACATTTGGTTAACCGTAGCCAAAGAATCATTAATGGCTTCAGCCGCCGCTATTGCGTTCGCTTCGGTTAGGACATCTGTATCTGCTAATTTCAAATCATCTGTACCCAAAACATATCCAGTTGCAGCAGTAAATACTGTAGATAACACGTCAGAAGATTTTTCTCCTATTTGAAATGCCAATGACACTTCTTCATCAACTGTTACGTCAAATGTAATTGCGGCACCACCCGCAGCAACCGTTGCCGTAGTAGTATTAGCTGCTGGATCAGTCAAGGTAAACTCATTACTAGCTTGATCGTAGCTTAAGCTGTATGCCCCTTCCGCAACACTAGGTCCTGTAATTACACTATCAAACCCGTTGGCAGAGTTCTGTACATTATCAACGGTACGAATACCAGATAATAATGATACCCCATTCCAACGACAACGTTCAGCAAAATCCGTAATCTGATCACGTAACTTTTCATATTCTGCGTTTACCTGAAATCTTGTACCTTCGTCTATATCTTGACTGTTTGCTTGTGCAGTCAAGGCAGACATCGTACTTAACGTACCTCTAATATTGCCTAATGATTGCGCAGCTACCTGTAATACTCCAGAGGCATTCTTAGCATTAATTCTTACTTGATCTATAACTTTATTTAAAGATTCCAAACTTGCAACAATCGCCTGGTTAGATGGACTTGATCCAACTGTATTATCTTTTCTACCAGAAGCTAGCTGTGCAATTGCTTCAGAATTCTTTTTATTGTGTACTTGCTGCTGCTGCATCGCATGAGCTGATGAAGCATTATATAGTCCTGTTATATCATTCATATCATTATCCTTTCGCTTATTTGCTACTTTACCATCAATACCAAATTACGCAGGATATAGTATTTTTTATTGTTTTTACCTAAATTAACGTCATGTATATCTTAATACAACCTAGACCGCTAACATCAGTAACATGATGATCCATTGATCTTATTTAGTCATTAGCCAGACTAGAATTAATAGTATTGGCTAATATTAAAATAATTATCTAAAACTAAATCACCATAAATCAAAACTCAAATACTATAATTTTGATCGGTATAAGCCTTTTAGCCTACTTTATTATCTTGTCATGCATACAACATGCCAATTATTTACAAGACTACTACTAAAATATTACCATTATATTAACAAATTTGACTAAAAGTAATTTTATTGACATTTTCATGCACCACACCAAGCCACTACCTCATTTAAAGCTAACAACAGGAAAATCCTTATGCATCAAACGATTAATCATCTTTTTTTCCGCTAAATAACAGTGGCTGCAAATAGTATACAAGATACAATAGCAACGCACAAATATTGACCTTTAGTCTTTATATGGGCGGCTACAAGATTATTACTATAATTTACTTCAAGCCTACCCTCTAACTGCTTTTGATTAGTAGGCGCTATACCAATCTATAATCCAGATACAATAAATAACCCAGAATGAATTGCCCTGGCCGCAACCCAAAATAAATGAAAAGATTTTTTTGTAATCCGCCTATGCAAACTTGTATCTGTGACACAATAGATAAGCAATATTATCCATAAAGATTAATACTAGAATACTGTACAAAGTTTGCAAAAAATATATAGAAAATAACTGTTATAGTGGTCTAACTTTGAATTAATACGAATTTTGAGGAACGAAATGTATATATAATACATAAGTGACAATTAAATGAAGTAGAAAACAAAGTTAAACCGCTATATAATGAGGTTATACTTACCCAAAATTGCTAAAAACTATACTTTTATTGCATTAAAACGTGATTGTCATGCCATCATATGCTGGTTCGACACTACCATCAGAGGGAAGTAACTTTTTCACTTTATTATAGTCAATAAACCAACCCATATGCGTTAAAATAGTCTTCTTAGGCTTTAGGAGCGCAACATACTCCATAGTTTGATACAGATTGCTATGGGTTGGAAGATTCCTGTCTATACTGACACAATCTACTATCCATAAATCAAGATTATGCAACTTATCTAATAAATCATCAGTTAATTTATTAAAATCCGTAGAATAAGCAAAATTGTCTATTCTAATGCCCAAGGAAGTAGTATCACCATGCGGTTGATCAAAAACATGAATATTGTTTCCATTAATTGTGAAATTATCCTGCACAATATTTTGCTGTAGTACTTGTGGATAAATTGTCTGTGGTGATTGCAGCTTAAATAAATAATCATAAGTACCACGCACCCCCACAAAAGTTTTTTCCGTCGCATATACTGGTATTGGCTTTTTACCTTGTGCGATAAAAATAGCACGCAAATCATGAATTCCAGATACATGATCAGAATGCTCGTGCGTTAAAATTACCGCATCTATGCCGGTTAATTTATTCGCTAGATACTGGTGTCTAAGGTCAGGAGAAGCATCTACTAAAATTCTACTATTGTTATACTCTATGTAAATTGATGATCTGGTCCTCCTATTACGAGGCTCTACAGGATCACAATCACCCCACATACCATCGGGACTATGCCACATAGTTGGTACCCCTGACGATCCACCACAACCAAGAATTATTACTTTGTTAGACATTATTTGTCATCTTTCTAGGCTGCACCCATTTATCAAACTGCTTACCAGTAGCTAGTTTTAAACTTATTGCCGCCTCTCTAAGCGTCATATTATCTTTATGCGCTTTAGCGGCTATTTTGGCCGCATTATCATACCCTATATGACGATTTAAAGCTGTTACCAACATTAAAGAATTATGCAATAAATTATCAACAATCGCATGATTTACTTGAATACCTGATAGACAATTATCCGTAAAACTCTGTGTGCTATCAGCTAATAAATTAATTGCTTGTAACAAATTATAAATAATGACTGTCTTAAATACATTCAATTCATAATGACCATTGGCACAGCCAACTGTAATGGTCTGATAATTACCCATTATCTGTGCACATACCATAGTTAAAGCCTCACATTGGGTGGGGTTAACTTTACCAGGCATAATGGATGATCCAGGTTCATTTGCGGGCAGAATAATCTCGCCAATTCCACATCTGGGACCGGATGCCATCATTCTTATGTCATTTGCTATTTTCATACAGGACGTTGCTAAAACATTTAAAGCGCCGGAAATTTCTAATAGCGCATCATGCGCCGCAATCATTTCAAACTTGTTTTCTGCTGTTACAAATGGCAAGTTTGTAAAATCTGATATCTGTTTGGCAAAATGTTGTGCAAAACCTTGAGGAGTATTTAAACCTGTACCAATGGCTGTCCCTCCCTGTGCCAATTTATAAACATTTTGCATAGCAATTTCTATACGTGAGATACCACTAGATATCTGCGCCGCAAAACAACTAAACACCTGGCCAAAAGTTATGGGAACAGCATCCTGAAGATGTGTACGCCATATTTTTACTATATCCTTAAATTCGTTTTGCTTTTGCTCTAAGGACTTGCACATATTTTTTAAGCTAGGTAGTAATTTATCATGCACTTCTGAAGCAACCGCTATATGCATTACAGTTGGGAAAGTATCATTAGATGACTGACTACAATTAACATGATCATTAGGATGTACAGGGCTCTTGGCACCAATATTGCCTCCCAATATTTCTATTGCCCTATTTGCGATAACTTCATTAACATTCATATTAGTTTGCGTTCCAGAACCAGATTGCCATATTGACAACGGGAATTGATTATTGAGTTTACCATCTATGATTTCTTGTGCCGCTTGTTGAATTGCAATACTTAATTTCCCATCTAATACTCCCAATTGTTGGTTCACAATGGCTGCACTTTTCTTTTGCAAACCAAATGCCTTAATAATTGCAAGCGGCATAATTTCCGCTCCTATTGCAAAATTCTTTAAAGCACGCTGTGTTTGTGCCCCCAATATGCGTCTGAGCTTATTTCTATCATACCAATAGAATCATGCTCTATTCTTGTGTTATTCATATAACCACTCAAATATTTATGTTACATTATTCTAGCAAATATACAGAAGTTGTCTACACAATGAAATTTATGCATGACGCAATACAACAAGCACAACAAGCACTGATAAAAAATGAAATTCCCGTCGGGGCGGTAGTAGTCAACAATAACAAAATACTATCTGCCAGCTGCAATTTAGTAGAAAACACTATTGATCCAACAGCCCACGCAGAAATAGTGGTAATCAGACAAGCATGTAAATTATTACACACAACTAAATTAATTAATTGTGAACTTTACGTCACTCTAGAACCATGTGCTATGTGTGCTCAGGCTATCGCCAGTGCGAGAATAAAACGACTATATTTTGGTACATATGATCGTAAAAGTGGTGGTGTAGAACATGGGTCAAAGGTATTTTCACATTCAACCTGCCACCATGTGCCAGAAATATATGGCGGAATAATGGAACAAGATTGCAAAGCATTATTAACAAATTTTTTTAGCGACAAAAGGAATAAATAAGTGGTGCCGGATGACGGATTCGAACCGCCGACCTACTGATTACAAATCAGTTGCTCTACCAGCTGAGCTAATCCGGCTAAAAGTCAAATTTCCCTGGCTATGCCAGCAAAACTACAGATATAGCTATCATAACTTTCAACGCATAGCAATCTAAAAAACCACAAATATTTATTGCATATTATCCCCAACTAAAGCCAAAAGAAACTTCTATAACAAAAATTAGAATAACTTCCTTAATGTGATCTTTATCTTGTAGCATATATACACAAATATTCTGCGCACCCAGCATGATGAAATTATCACAAACAAACAACTCTGATAATTTATGCAAAAAATATTGTACTTTATAGCACAATAACTACTAATGAAAATGGCGGAGGGGATGGGATTCGAACCCACGATACAGGTTAGCCCCGTATAACGGTTTAGCAAACCGCCGCCTTCAGCCTCTCAGCCACCCCTCCGTTGAAAATGACTCAAGAACGTGTCAAAACTACCTTATCTTTTATTAAATGTAAAATACATTTTTTGTTGTATCACGTTATTAAGATTATTAACCCCAAACTAAAAAATTTAATAATTAAACTCTTTATGGTATACAAACAATAGTCAAACTAAATAGCAATACAGATCATGACATTATAATTGTGTACAGCTATAGAACTTTAACAAATAGTCTGTTATACTGCGTTGTTGATATTGGAAAATAAAAATGAAAAAAGCAGTCTATATTTTACCGTTGTTAATATTGGGATCATGTACCCACCTAGTCAACAATACTAAGGTAGTATTACCATCTACACCACCATTATCAGCCGAAGTTGTAGAACAAACTGCTAATTCCTGTCAAAAAGAAATTGAATATTTGAAAAGCAAATCACCATACGTACCTAAAGAAAGAAGAGAAGAATTTTATACTGTGATCAAGATAGCACAGAAAGCATGTACGCAGATAACTGATACTCTTAGCAAATTAAGGTCCGCAACACATAATGAACAAATATTACGCCAAAGTATAGAACATGCAAAAAATACGATGGTTCCCGGAGCAATAGTAAGCGATCAAAATACTCTGTCTAAAACTAATAAACCTCTTGCTGATGGTATAGAAAGCGAACCATTAAACTAGTATTGCAATTGCTTATTATAAATGAAACAATTGCAGTTCTCGCTTAAGGCATGACAATTTCAAATAATAGAGTAGATAACGTACCTGCCCCCTTGTATTATTTTTGCCAAGCACAAAGGCAAATACTAAACATTGCTAAACCAGAATACCTTAATGATACACAATTCCCATCCTCGCAGCAAGCTACGAGGTATTACGGAAACTTTTCCTTAGGAAACGACTAATAATAAGTTACATCTATGAAGCAGAATATCGGGGTTATGACCCGGAAAGGCTTATGGATGCACGCGCCGACGATTTACCAAGTTTGTAATTGCTTTATACAATCTCACAACTGCTAATTCTGGTTTATGCTTACGAACAGAATAAGTACGATTTTTATTATTATTAGCAAAATTACTATGGCCTCTATTCGCTCCGCACAAGATACTTGCCTGTAAACTAATACATAATGCAAGCACCATCACTTTGCTAATAATACGCATTTTCCCCCTCTTTATAAATAATCATCTACGACAATATATTGCTAGCATTAATAAACCATTAAATAAAGTTCAAATTTGATACGATTTATTACATCACTATATTTATAATAATGCCATAAAATAGCATTCTGACCACTAAAAATTAAAATTAATTCACAATTGCATACTAAATGCTAAAATAAATAAAGCTATGATATGTGGGTATGAATGGACAATAAACAGACAAACCAATTGGATAACAAACAACCATCAGCACTAGAAAAATATTGCATTGATATAACAGCCAAAGCACAACAAGGATTGCTTGATCCAGTAATTGGTAGAAACGAAGAGGTCAGAAGAACAAAAAACAATCCTATTCTTATAGGAGAACCAGGTGTTGGAAAAACAGCTATCATTGAAGGACTATCTCAAAGAATAATCAATCAAGACATACCAAAAACATTGATTGATATCAAAGTATTATCCTTAGATTTGGGAGGGTTAATAGCAGGTGCTAAATTTAGAGGAGAATTCGAATAAAGGTTGAAATCTATTATCAATGAAATAACCAATACCAAAGATAAAATAATTTTATTTATTGATGAGGTGCATACCCTTGTCGGTGCAGGACAAGCAGACGGAGCAATGGACGCTTCCAATATGCTAAAACCAGCTTTAGCAAGAGGTGAGTTACATTGTATCGGCGCTACGACACTCGATGAATACAGAGAAAATATAGAAAAAGACGCCGCATTGGCCAGAAGATTCCAACCAGTATACATCAAAGAACCAAACGTCAATGATACAATATCCATTTTACGTGGCCTAAAAGAAAAATATGAGATTCACCACGGTATAAAAATAACTGATGATGCAATTGTTGCGGCTGCTAATTTATCCAATAGATATATTAATGATAGGTTTTTACCAGATAAAGCAATTGATATTATCGATGAAGCAGCCAGCAAGATCTGTATAGAAATTTCATCAAAACCAGAAAACATTGATAGGCTTAACAGAGAAATAACCTTATTAAAGATAGAACAATCGGCATTACAAAAAGAAACTGAAAAAAAATACAGCGACAGATTACAAGCAATAAACAAAAAAATTGAGTTGCGACAAGAAATATTAACCACTGAAGAAGAAAATTGGCAAACAGAGCAACTAGAAATTCAAAAGATCAATACCCTAAAAGAGCAACTAGAAAATGCTAAAAAGAATTTAGAAATTACGCAACGAGAAGGTAATTTAACAAAAGCTGGTGAGCTTTCTTATAGTACAATTCCAAATTTAGAATCTAAACTAATCACCAGTGAAAAAAATAGAAAATCAAAACTAATAAAGGAAGAAGTATCTGAAAATGATGTTGCCATGATAATAGCGCAGGCAACAGGCATCCCGATTGATAAAATGTTACAAGGGGAACAGCAAAAATTACTTCACATTGAGCAAACACTACAAAAAAAAATTATTGGGCAAGACAGGGCTACACACGCGGTCAGTAATGCGATAAAAAGATCTAGAGCTGGCTTACATAATCCCACACAACCAATCGGCTCGTTCTTATTTTTAGGACCAACGGGGGTAGGCAAAACAGAATTATCCAAAGCATTAGCCGAATTTCTATTTGATGACGACACAGCGATGATTCGTTTTGATATGTCGGAATATATGGAGAAACATTCAATCGCTAAATTAATAGGTTCTCCACCAGGATATATAGGTTTTGAAGCCGGAGGTACACTAACCGAAGCTGTCAGAAGAAGGCCGTACCAAATTATACTATTCGATGAAATCGAAAAAGCTCACAGTGATATATTTAACATATTATTGCAAGTTCTAGATGATGGCAGATTAACCGACAGCCACGGCAGAACTGTAAATTTTGCTAATACCATAATAATATTAACGTCCAATATTGGCAGCGACATATTACTAACACAAAATAACAAAGATTATGATCACACCTATAACCAAATCATGGCATTGGTCAAACAACACTTTAGGCCAGAGTTTATTAATAGATTAGATGAAATATTACTTTTTAATAAACTGCAACCTGAACATATGCACCAAATCACCAAGATTCAAATTGCTGAATTAGAACAATTATTACACGCCAAACAAATAAAACTAACAGTAAATGATAAAGCGTTGCATTGGCTAGCAAACAAGGGCTACCATCATGAATACGGTGCCAGACCCTTAAAGCGAGTTATACAAAATGAATTACAAAATACCTTGGCAGAAAAAATTTTAAACCAACAATTAACAAAACGTGCCACTATTAGCGTGTTAAATGACACATTACATCTTGATACCACATAACATACCTCTAACTCTATGATTCTTTGCGATGATTAAACACTTGTAGGAATAGATAACGATATACAACAAATGTACAAGAAATAACAAAAGCAAAACATGCAACAATCATGGTGGGTTAACTTTGAATTAATACGAATTTTGAGGAACGAAATGTACATATAATAGATAAGTGACGATTAAATGCAGTAGAAAACAAAACGAAACCGCTATAAAACGATATCACCCTTGTTTTTAATTTAGTTCCACAATATAGTCTCTTAGGTTTTAATGTACTATTTTCACTAGTAAGATGTACGCCAAAGGCATAAATAATGCTAATATTCGAAGAAACACAAAAATAGATAAAATACTGTAGGCAAAAATGTTAGATAAATATTACTCTCCCCAAGCCAATGAAAATAACATTTATACACAATGGGAACAGTCTGGTTGTTTTGCACAACAACAATATGATAGTAACAAAGAAAATTTTTGCATAATGATGCCCCCTCCTAATATCACAGGTAATTTACACATGGGGCATGCCTTAAACTATACTTTACAAGATATCTTAACTCGTTATCATCGCATGAATGGTAAGAACGTTCTTTGGCAACCTGGTACAGATCATGCAGGCATTGCCACACAAATGCTGGTTGAAAAATCTTTAAAAAAACAGGGTATCACCAAAAACGACCTGGGACGAGAAAAATTCCTTGCGACAGTACGGGAATGGAAACAGCGATACGGCGAACAAATAGTTCAGCAACAGAGAAAACTTGGCCTAAGCCCCATTTGGGACAGACAAAAGTTTACTATGGATAGTGACCTAAGTAGAGCTGTACAAGAGGCTTTTTTCTTGCTCTATCAAGATGATCTAATTTATCAAGATAAATTACTGATTCACTGGGATACAGATTTACAAACTGCAGTTTCAGATTTAGAAGTTAACAATATCGAACAAAAAGGCCACTTGTGGTATATCAAATACTTTCATAAAAAGGATAACAAGAAAGCCATTATAGTTGCAACTACAAGGCCAGAAACTTTATTTGGCGATACTGCCATCGCAGTCCATCCAGAAGATGAACGGTATAAAAACTTAATAGGCGATACTGTAATAGTACCATTTGTTAACCGAGAAATCCCTATCATTGCAGACGAATACTGTGAGCCTACTAAAGGAAGCGGAGCTGTGAAAATCACTCCCTCTCACGACTTCAATGATTTTGAAGTGGGTAAAAGACATCAATTAGAACAAATAACTGTTATTGACTCTTACGGCAAAATGGAACAAATCGTACCAAAAGAATTTGCGGGCTTGGATAGATTTGCAGCAAGAAAATTAGTAGTACAACAACTGGAAATGCAAGAACAACTAGTTAAAACAGAAGAAAAAATGATAGCCGTGCCATATGGCGATCGCTCAAATACAGTTCTAGAACCACGCCTAACCAATCAATGGTTTTTGAATGTAGAACAAATGGCAAAAACCGGATTGCAAGTGGTACAAAGTAATGAAATAGATATAACACCAGAAAACAATATCAGCATCTATAATCACTGGTTAAAAAATATTCAACCGTGGTGTATATCCAGGCAATTATGGTGGGGACACAGGATACCTGCTTGGTACAGTACAGATGGAACAATGTTTGTAGCCAAAGATGAAGAACATGCATTAGAATTAGCATACAAACATTTTGGTGAAAAAGTTACATTACGACAAGACAATGATGTATTGGATACGTGGTTCTCATCTGCATTATGGCCATTTGCAACCTTAGGATGGCCTGCTCAAAGCCCTGAATTGGAAAGATTCTATCCTAATAATTGTTTAATTACCGGAAGTGATATTTTATTTTTCTGGGTTGCACGCATGATAATGCTGGGAACTTATTTTATGAAGAAAATACCATTTAGAAATGTGTTCCTAAACTCCTTGGTACTCGACAATAAGGGGCAAAAAATGTCAAAAACTAAAGGCAACGTTATCAATCCTTTAGACATTATTGAACAATATGGTGCCGATGCTCTAAGGTTTACTATGGCTAGCCTTACCTCTCCTAATAGAAACATAAAATTTGCAGAAAAAAATGTCGAAGTATATCGCAACTTTACAACTAAACTATGGAATTTAGCCAAATTTATAGAAGCAAATAATATTACTTATGACGATCAATTCGATATCAACAGTATAACTTTGGATGTTAACAAATGGATTGTTTCGTCATTGGTTAGCTGTATAAAAGAATGTGATAATGCGATAGCAAAATATAGATTTGATGACATGTCGCACGCACTGTACCAATTTACTTGGCGATCATTATGCGATTGGTATGTGGAATTTATAAAACCCCTCCTTTATGACGACAACAACAGCCACAAAGTTGAAATAAAAAAGACTTTGGGATGGATTTTCGGCAAGCTACTACATATTCTACATCCTACTATGCCTTTTATTACTGAATTGTTGTGGAAAAATTTAAATAATCATAACCATAGTAGCATGTTAATCAATGCAAAATACCCTTCTTATGATTCATTAAAAAGTCACTTTAACGAACAATTAGAATATAATTTTACATGGATTATTAATCTGATCACTACTATTAGATCAACTAGAAATGACCTGAATATACCGGCCAGTGCTGCATTGCCAATGTACATTGAAACTAAAGATAACAATATAAAATCAATCATTCATAATTGTGCAGTAATGATTAAAAAATCCGCCAGAATTCAATGTATAGATTTTGCGGAGCAATTCACACAACAAGGATTTGTCCAAGCCACCGTACATGGTGCTAATTTTTATCTCAAAATAGATGGTATTATCAACATTGCAGAAGAAAAGTCCAGAATACAAAAAAATATCGCTAATGTAGAAAAAGAGATAAAAATGTTAGGAAAAAAGTTAAGTAATGAAAAATTTATCAACAATGCCCCGGAAGAAATAGTGCATAAAAATAAAACAAGACTACTGCAAGAACAAGAAATAAAATATAATTTAACCACAGCATTAACAAAACTAAAGTAAAGACAATGGGCGGAATAGAAGATTTATTAATAAAATATGGCCCTATGCTGGGCTATATTATCCTGCTACTTGGATCATTCATAGAAGGAGAATCCGTAGTCTTAACAGCTGGTTTTTTGGCATATAAAGGCTATCTATACTTGCCATACACTATGGCGATCGCTTTTCTTGGCTCTACTTTTGCAGATCAGATGCTATTTTTTTTAGGCAGACATTATGGCCCTAGATTATTAAATAAAAAACCCGCATGGAAAGTAAAAATGGATAAGGCTTTCAACTTATTACATAAATATAATGTATGGTTTATAATGGGTTTTCGCTTTATATATGGTATTAGAACAGTGAGTCCATTTGTTATAGGAGCAAGCAAAATATCAATAAAGAGATTTGCTATATTAAACATCATTGCTGCACTAATATGGGCAATAATTAGTTGTGGTGCGGGTTATTTACTAGGTTACTTTTTCGCCGATCAAATTGACATCATGATTGAAAAATTAATTGGTTATCAAAAGATAGTAATATTATGCCTATTAGCTATCATAGGTTTGGCGATATATCGTAAGTATCAAAAACGTAAAAATTTTTAATAATCCTATTGACCATAGAACTTTAAATATCTATAAGTTTATGTAGTATGTAAGCTGTTGCCTGCATAAGCAGCACGATAAGTAGAATAAAAATTAGTTTGGGTTATACAAATAGATAAACTTATCAGTGCACAAACAATTAGCAGCGCCCTAGATACACACAATGAGAAATATTAACGTACATTGTGCTTCTTACATAAAAATTAGGCCGGATGGCAGAGTGGTGATGCGGAGGACTGCAAATCCTTATATGCCGGTTCGATTCCGGCTCCGGCCTCCAAAAAAAATATTTTTTCCTTGCGAAAACTAAATATTTTGATATAGATCATATGTAAATATTCCTCGGTAGCTCAGTTGGTAGAGCAAGTGACTGTTAATCACTGGGTCGGCGGTTCGAGCCCGTCCCGAGGAGCCACATTACAAAATGATGATTATATACAGTCATTTCCAGCCTTAAATATAATACATGATGAAAATAAATTTAATGCTATCTATTGTACAAAATAAGTGTTAATTTCCAGTATTCTGTTCTGTATCTAGATTTTATATCTCCAGGAAAGATAAGATGAAAACTATAGTTGTTAAGTTTGGAGGAAGTTCCCTATCGTCGGTGCAACATTTTAGAAATGCGGCACAAAAAGTAGCTACTCTAAATAAAGAATCAAAAATCATAGTTGTCGTATCCGCCATTTTCGGAGAAACAAATAAACTAATAGAGTTAACTAAACAGTTTACTGCGCAAAATAAGAAAGACTATGATACGGTTATTAGTTCAGGCGAACAAGTATCATCAGCTTTAATGTCCTTGGCACTACAAGAATTAGATATCTCAACCAAGACATTACAAGCATGGGAAATTCCTATTACTACCTCTAATCAACGTGCGAATGCATTAATAGAACATATCAATACAGACAAGATAAAACACCACTTACAAAAAAGCATAGTTATCATCCCTGGTTTTCAAGGAGTAAATAAAGATAATGAAATCACCACTTTAGGACGTGGCGGGTCAGATGTCACTGCTGTGGCAATAGCCGCTGCAATCAGAGCAGATTTTTGTTATCTCTATAAAGATGTCGATGGCATACTGTCTGCAGATCCCCAAATAATACAAAGCCCCACAACATTAGAAAATATTAAAATTGAGGAAATGTTTGAGCTATCATCACTAGGCGCAAAAGTCATCCACCCACGCGCAATAGAAGCTGCTCTAATTAATAATACAGATATTAAAGTATTGCCAACATTTTCACAAACCAAAGGCACAAAAATATTACATGGCTCACCACCGATTGAACAGCATAAAGTTACGGGTATAGTATGCAACGATGACGAAGTAAAGTTTTCCTTGCATGATGTCCCAAGCAGTCCTTTATTAATTGCAAAGATATTTACCCAACTAGAAAAAGAAAATATTGCTATTGATATGATATTACAAACGGAAAGTAATGTTGATAATAAACACAATATAATCTTTACTACTGCACAACATAATTTACAAGACACAAGTCAAATATTATCTGATCTTCAACAACGCGTATCATTTTCTCGTATACAAATAGAAGAAAAAATTTCTAAAATATCGATTGTTGGGGCAGGCATACGCGGACATGCTTATGTAGCACGCACCGTCTATAATGCGCTATCAGCATTAGGGATCAACACCTATGGCATCAGTACAACAGAGCTAAAAATGAGCATCCTAGTATCATCAGACTATGCACATGATTTGGTTAAATCATTGTATAACGAGTTTAATTTGTAATGCATCTCATATGATGTGTATGATCTAAACGAATACCAGCTACAGTTGCCCAATTACATGTAACTTCCTATAAGAATCAGGAATAACAAGACTCCCAAACATAGTAATAACAACTTTACGCTAGGTAAAACAGAACTCTCTATGGGTTCTGGCAATGTTAAGTCTTCTTCGACAGCTGAGCCAAACATTTCCAACTTGAATTTATTAACAGTTTTCTGTGGATCTAAACCCAAATAATTTGCATATGACCTAACGAATCCAAGAGTATATACCTGCTCTGGCAAAGAGTCTTGGTTCATATCTTCGATAGCTTGCAGATAATTTTTTCCTATACACAATATATCAGCAACCTGATGAATCTTTTCTCCCTTTGATTCACGTGCTTTCTTTAATAATTCACCAGAAGTATGTGTTGTATGTTTAGCTGGTCTTTCAGCATCTGTACTAGATATCTCGCAACCTCTTACATTTATCTTAAGGGATCCATTTTTATTACATTTAGGAGATAAAGACGATTGGTTTGCCATATCACAAATTCCTAATTATCTACATATAATGTAATAATAATATTAAGATATCATTAATGCAGCCAATTTATTAAATTATTACTTACCTTATACTTGCTTTTGTTGTTTTAAGCTATATTAGCCTATTGCTATCATTATTTATGGCAACATATACTAGCAATCAAATTTCATTCTACTAAACCTAGTGTACTATAAAACTACTAAAAACAAAAATTATAGACTATAAATTACTATTAGATTACTATGGGCTTTAATTTGCTATAGGAAGATCAAATGATACAAACCGCAAGAGGAACGAAAGATTTATTATTTGAAGAACAACTAACCCACAAATATATCATTGATACTTCGCGGACATATGCACTGAATTCAGGATACTCTGAGATAGAATTGCCTATTTTCGAGAATACAGACATTTTTCACCGATTGGGTAAAAGTTCTGATATCGTGACAAAGGAAACCTATACTTTTCTAGATAGAGCCGATAATTCTTTGACTTTGCGGCCGGAAGGTACGGCACAAATTGCCAGAGCATTAATTTCTAATGGATTAACGCAAAGCTTACCAACAAGATTTTTTAATGCTGGACCAATGTTTCGTTACGAAAGACCACAAAAAGGACGATACAGACAATTTACGCAAGTAAGCATAGAACTTTTGGGTATAGAAACATATCATGGTGATATAGAAATAATTCAACTTGCAGAATTGTTTTTACAGGCTATAAACGTCCGCAGCAAAACACGTTTACAAATCAACAGCTTAGGAGATGAAGAAAGCCGCAATAATTATCGCCTAAAATTAATAGACTTTTTTGCAAAATACAAATGTGATTTATCTGAAGATAGCCAACGAAGATTACAATCAAATCCTCTGCGTATACTGGATTCTAAAGATGAAAATGATAGGAAAATAGTACAATCAGCACCTTTGTACAAAGATTACTTGAATCATAACTCGCTATCTTTATTCGATAATGTATTAAACTATCTGACGAAACTGAAAATAAACTTTGAGATCAATGACAAATTAGTACGAGGATTAGATTATTATTGCCATACCGCCTTTGAGTATATTACCAATGATTCATTATCACAAAATGCTGTGTTATCTGGTGGTAGATACGATGGACTTGTGCAAAGCTTAGGAGGGCCTAACATTGCTGGTATTGGCTGGGCTGCAGGAGTAGATAGACTAGCATTGTTGTTAGATAAGAAAATATCAAGGCCCGTACCCATTAAACTTATTCCCCTTACACAGGATGAAGAATTATTAGCCTTTGAAATAAGTAATAAATTTAAGACCCAAAATATTGCAATAGAAATAATGTATGGTGGCAATATTGCCAAACAATTAAAAAAAGCTACAAAATGCAACGCAGTATTTGCGATTATTATGGGTAAACAAGAAGTAAACAAGCAATCTGTAATTGTAAAAAATCTTGAAAATAGTACTGAAGAAAGCGTATATTTGGATAATTTAATCGACTATTTTATAGAGCACCAATAATAATATTTAAATCACAGCTGTAATAAATTTAATCTTATGGAGAAAAGATAGTGAGTTTTGCTAAAAAATTAGACCAGGTTTTATTAAGACATAATGAATTGTCACAACAATTATCACAAGGCATTGATGACCCAAAACAATACATAAAAATATCCAAAGAATACGCAGAACTAAATGAGCTTACTAGTGCAATAAAAGAACTCAACAAAATAGAACAAGACATTAAAGAAAACAATCAGCTATTGGATGATCCAGAATCAGATAATGAAATAAAAGAAATGGTAGCCGATGACTTGGAAAATCTTAAACAAGCGAAAAAAGACAAGGAAAAACAAATACAAATTATGTTGTTACCCAAAGACAAGGATGACAACAGAAATGCAATAGTAGAAATAAGAGCCGGTACCGGCGGCGATGAAGCAGCATTATTTGCCGCCGACTTATTGCGTATGTATCAAAGGTTTGCAGATATAATGAAATGGAAAACTGAATTAATCAGTGCAAATGACACCGGAATAGGAGGCTTAAAAGAAGCAAGCCTTTCCATTGCCGGCACAGGAGTATTTTCAAAATTAAAATTTGAATCAGGGGTACATAGAGTGCAACGAGTACCGGAAACAGAATCCAGTGGTAGAATCCATACATCAGCAGCAACGGTAGCAGTATTACCAGAGGTAGAAGATGTTGATGTCACAATCAATGAAAAAGATATCCGCATCGATGTATTTAGGGCTAGCGGACCAGGCGGGCAATCTGTTAACACTACAGATAGTGCTGTACGTATTACTCATATTCCAACTGGTATAGTAGTGTCACAACAAGATGAAAAATCACAGCATAAAAATAAAGCGAAAGCTATGAAAGTTATGCGCTCTAGGATATATGATTTCGAAAAACAAAAAAAACTGGATGAACGTGCCGAAAACCGTAAAAGCCAGATAGGAAGTGGTGACCGTTCTGAACGAATCAGAACATATAATTTCCCGCAGGGCAGAGTAACAGACCATAGAATAAATTTAACCTTATATAAACTAGAACAAATACTTTCTGGTGAATTATTGGAAATAATCAATCCTATTATTGCAGAAGATCAGGCTGAAAAACTCGCTGAATTATCATGATAATAAAAACAATATTAGAGGATGGATACCATACTTTAAAACAAGCTAATATCAATAGCGCAAAATTAGATGCCAGTGTATTATTGGCACATGTGATTAAAAAAGATAAATTATTTTTAATTACCAGTTGTGATAACCAACTAACACAACAACAAATACAAGAATTTAATCACTTAATAACCCGAAGGACTCTCCATGAACCTGTTGCTAAAATAATCGGTTACAAAGAATTTTGGGGAATAAACTTTCACACCAACAAATATACCTTAGACCCAAGACCAGATAGCGAAGTTATCATAGAATCTGTGTTGCAATATTATCCCGATAAAGCCCAAAATATTAATATATTAGACATAGGCACGGGGACAGGTTGTCTAATCTTAAGTATTTTATCCGAATACAAAAATGCTAGCGGAATCGCCATCGATAAAAGCGACAAGGCGTTACACATAGCACGCCATAATGCACAACAATTGAATTTCTCTCATATGGTACAGTTTATTAAGTCCGATTGGTTTACGTGTTTACCCAATAACACATATTTTGATGTGATTATCTCTAACCCGCCGTATATTACACCACAAGAATATAATAATCTGGCCCCATCACTAAACTATGACCCGAAGCAAGCCTTAATAAGTGAATCTGATGACGGATTAGCCGCCTATAAAATTATTGCGCAACATGCGACAAAATTTTTACATAACAATGGCTATGTAATACTTGAGATTGGTCATAATATGGAAACAGAAGTAACAAAAATTATGCATGACCATCAATTGACAAACATGGCGTGGCGTAAAGACATATCACAAATCACTAGGTGTGGTATATTTCAACAGAACTGCTAAAAATAAACCAACCACAAATACTATATAGATCACCAGCATAAAATCTGTACAATAGATTCTAGTAAGCCAGTACAACATAGTATGCGTAATAAGTTATTGCAGATTGTTATTGATTTTGTGTTACCAAAACGATGTTTATCATGTTCTGCGTTAGTTGATGAAGATCATAGCATTTGTCCTAAGTGCTGGTCTGGTCTGACTTTCTTGTCATCTCCATATTGTGATTCTTGTGCATTTCTATTTGAGATATCTGTCAGTAACGAATTAAATTTATGTGCTGAATGCACCAAAGAAAAATATTATTTTGATAAATCTAGGTCCAGCTTAATATATGATCAGTTCAGTAAAACCCTTATCTTACAATTTAAGCATAATGACGCCACTCATTTAGCTAAGTTATTTGCTAAATGGATGCGCAGATCAAGCCAGGATATCATTAAACAAACAGATTTATTTATTCCAATTCCTATACATTGGCAAAGATTGTTATCACGTAAATATAATCAAGCAGTATTGCTGGCCAATGAATTAGCACAAATCACCTCTATCAAGTCATATAATGATATTATCCACAGAGTCAGGCATACGGCCCCTCAAACAGGCAACAAGCTACATAGACAACACAATATTAGGAATGTTTTTGCATTTAATGAAAAATATATAGAATTTATTAATAAAAAGAGTGTTACCATAGTCGATGATGTCCATACATCTGGAGCAACTTTGAATGAATGTGCCAAACTTTTAAAGCACTACGGGGCTGAAAAAGTATACACCATAACCATAGCAAGAGTTGCGCGTTTGTGACGTAGTGTAGGAGTAAAAGATGTTTCATAAAGAAAAGATAGTTATTTATACAACACCAATTTGTCCGTACTGTACCCATGCAAAAAAGTTATTAAATACCAAGGGCTATAAATATTCAGAAATAGATGTATCCGATCCATCCCTAAGAAGTATGTTAACTAAAAAGGCGCAAGGGAAAAAGACCGTACCACAAATATTCATTGGTGAAATGCATGTCGGGGGATACGATGAACTAAGCAGAATAAATAGTTCAGGAGAATTAGAAAGCATAATGCAAAATATATAATATTTTTCTCCTTTATCTAACCAAGTACTAGTGAGGAATCAATTATAATTTAGATAAAGCTAACAATAAAAATAACAACATTAATAAACTGTTAATACCTATAATAACTCTTCCTTAAACTTTCCTCGATAGCATAAACCTCATAAATTTATTCTACAGAGGTTTACCTATGATAAATAATATTTGTTCCATTATATTTGTTGCACTATTGCACTGCAACACTGCTCTAGGCACTGATCAATTTGCTGATATCAGATCTATACCAGAAGACGATGGGCCAAGTATGATTCATATGGGAGTTGGTAGACCTTCTGCACCAGCCACATTGACAGATGGAGATTACGAACATGTAGGGCTAGCCTACGAAGGACCATTAAGAGTGGCACAAATTGATGGTGGTGGTGCAAGAATTGCATTCGCCGCAGAGGCAGTAGCGCAATTAGAAGAACAATCCGGTAAACAATTTCATAAATTATTTCCTGGGGGTATTACTGGCACATCAGCCGGAGCATTAATGGCTGCTGCATTAAGTGTAAAAAAACATTACGACCAAGCAGCCAACCAGTTTGTGGATGGACCATACACAGGTAGACAATTAGTAGGACTGTGCCAAGAATTTGCAAAAAAAATATTTTGTTTTAAAAATGCAAGGAAAATACGCACATTAAATGGCTTATTGGGACCAAGATATAAAACCAAAGCACTAAAAAAATTCCTATTCACAATATTTGGCAATCAAAGATTACGAGATGTACGTATACCAATACAAATCGTTACTCGTGAAATAAGTAGAAATAAGACACTGTTTTTAACAGAACGTTCACACCCCAATATGCTAATACGAGATGCTTTGCTAGCATCAACTTCTGCACCAACGTTTTTTCAAATGGCAGAAATTGATGATGGGGAAGGCAATACATTATATTGTGTAGATGGCGGAACATCTGATAATTCTGCTGTTATCAAAGCTGCATCGCGTACTAAAAAATTATTCGGTGTTGATGATATGGATAGTATTTACCTTTTTTCTATTGGTACCGGAATACAAAAAGGCGTTGATAATTCGCGTCGTTTAAGAAAAGCAGGAATACTACAATGGATCAGGCCACTAATAGATATAGCCATGGATTCAGATGCCGAAGTAAAAGAAGAAGCACTAGAAGAAATATATGGCACGACAGGCCGATATTATAGATTCCAAACCGCTGTATTTAACATGCCACTAGATCAATACCGCGCTGTACCTAGACTAACTGCAGAAGCAAAAAGAATGGCACTAAGGCCTGAATTTCAAACATTTATGAGAAATTTTGGTTTCATAGAATAGAATAAAATAAAGAGACCACAATATTAGCATGGTCCCTTTTAGATAACTAGAATAAATATTTTAAACTAATAAATAACTTATCAGTAACAGGCTTGAAGCTAAAACTACCTACACCATCATGCAGAATTGTTGATTTATTGTATATAGCCTTTTTATAGACCACTCCTACCATACAGTTTGCTGCATATTTAAAGTCAACTCCAAAACCAAAGTGATACCCATGCAATGAGCGTCTCGATGCTTTTGTTGGATTACTTAAATTATTTGTGTTAGAAATTAAATTAAATCTACCCAAACTATAACCAACTATACCAAAAGGAATAATCTCTTTCCCTTGAATACCCAACTTAACTCCGGCTTCATGTTCCCATTTAGGTTTGATAATCTGAGTGTTTTCAAGAACCGCGGCCCCTAATCCGCTAGATTTAGCACTAGCATTAACCATATTAGTAGACAGATATACACCACAGCTGTACCTATCAGCTATATTTTTGTCATAACCAGCATAAATCATACCAGTAAATGAATAGTTTTTTGATAGTCCCGCAGATTCCGCAACACTGCCATTGACTTGTAATTTCTTTTTGGTCTTCGTATTAATACTGGTATTACCAACCGCTCCACCAGCATAAAAATCTGCCACAGCACTATTTAAAAAACTTATACAGCATATAATTATAAATCGCATAATTTCCTCTTTTAATTACAGTTTAATTTTTTATCCATCTTGTCTTAGTGATTCTCTCAAAGTCACAAACCTCGCCTTTATTTGTGCCGGAGTGGTAGTACCATGATACCTTACATCACCGGCGTTAAGACCCACTAATTTTGTTTGTAATACTTCCATAAAGTCCAAAGGACCATTAATCGGCAACAACTCCTCTTCTGTAAATGTAATACCAACGTTAGTACGCCAAGAATCTATAATATCTTGCAACCCAGGAAATTTTAAATCACGTACTGCGCTAACAGCAGAAGACATATCCTCACTACCTGGCGCAACATCCCTCATTGCTCTTGTCCTCGCCAACACTGTAGCAGGATTGGCTGCTATATAATCCAGTTCTTCCTGTGTGACACCTGCACTATATATCTCACCCAAACTAAATGCTGTCACACAAATAAATGATAAAATTTTTTTTCATTCCAAATCCTTCTTATATTATGTATATAAATCAAGGTAAATACAATTAATTAAAAATTAGTTAATTTTTAATATCACTGTAATAATTTGTTAAACAATTATCAGCGCAATAATAAAATCAGGACACAGAACATAACAAACAGCCCTAAAGACTATCTATGTCATATAGTAGATGCAACGAGTTATGGTATCTCATAATGGGAAAACAATAAATATCATTTAACACGATAAACAACTATCGCCATTAATTTTTAACTGTACTAACACTTCTCATTTCCAGCGGGCAATCATAACATCATCCCCTTGGACTCATAATGATTTATGCAATTTGCCTTTTATTAATTTATCAATTGCTTTAGAAAACATTGTATTATGTATACAGTTACCACCCAAGATTAATAAAGCCATACCGATAGCAGATGAAAAACCAAAATTGTAATTACCGTTTGCTGTATTGTATAATATAGCTATTACAGGAACATAATACCAAACATAAGACGCTATTACATTGTCCGTTTGCTCCACTAATTTAAAGTATAATATATAAAGCCACCCGGTAGATATAAATGTAAGAAATACAAAAACCATTATAAAAATTAAATCAGGTTTAAAGGAAAAAATATTATAAAAACTATTATCATAAAAACTAAATACAAATAAAAACAATGACCCAAGCACCATTGCATACCCCTGGAATAAACACCCTTTACGCTCATTAATTTCCTTTGCTATAAAGGTATGGCCATAACCGGAAATAAATAGTCCTAAAAGAGCTAAAAATACACCATAATATACCGAAATATCATCTTTTAATGGCACGGTATTTAAACATAACAAATAAATACCCAAAGACATCAAAATAGTAGCAAGCACCCTGTTAATCTGGATTCTACTATTTAAAACGAAATAAGCAAAAATCATATTTGGTAATGCGGACATTGCCATAACAGCGGCAACAATACCTGTTGGAATTATCGCAAAGGATTGTACAACAAAGATCATATTAAAACTATATAGGAAAAATCCAGCACTAGCTAATTTAGGAATTGTCTGTTTCGTAAGGCGTATAGTTTCACCTTTGGCATACCCTAATAATATAAGAAAGATGCCAGCAGTAAAAAATCGTAAAAACAGAAATAGCCCGACACCTAAAGGATCTGATACTATCGGCGTAATTCCCCAACCAATTCCCGCAAATAAAAGAATCAAAATAAATTCTACTGAAACAATACTAAGAATATTCACAAACTATTACCTTAACCCCAACTAATGAATAATACTAAACTATAATTTTAGTAATACCTTTATATAACTAATATAACTTGAATTTTATTGTTATTTTCTACACTTTTTATATACAAAGATAAAAAGTAAATCAAATGTAATATATCCTATTGAAAATACATCAATTGATGATACAATCGCGCCGTCATTACAATTAAATCACTATGAAATTTATACCTTATCTTCTACTAACAGCTATTATTTCCATAAATCATTTATGGGCAGATCTCGAGGAATTGAAACAAAAAAAATCATTCGCATATCACAAACTACCTAAGTATGATGAAGAAGAGGGAAAGCCAAACAACACCCTCAGGCAAATAATAAGGTTAGAAATAGAAGAATATATGCTAGCTAAAAGAATTTTTATAAGTATGGAATGTGCTGTATTAACGAGTGCAGCGCTTTGTGATTTATATGCGTCTTATATCGGTTATACTCATTGTGATGGAGAGTTAGATTGTACACAAAGTAAATTTTATCTTGGTTCATCAGGTTTATATTCGATTGCTGCTATGGGTGTTTTGATGCAGTTTATGATGTACACGTTTTGGCGGTTCACTGCTAATCATGGAATTAATTTTTAACTTATAATGATTGTATAATATTTATACAAATCTTTTTTATGTAGTAGTTAATTCTGTTTTCATTGTTATGATGTTGTTTTATTGGGGTGATAATTATCTATCATATATTGTTATTATTTAGTGCTGATGGTTACTGATTATCTTGTAACACGATTAGTTTTCTGATGGTGTATTAATTAGTTTATGACATAGTATAGGAAACTAGCGAGGTATTATGTATATGTATTTATAGAGAGGTTTGGCGTCGACCTACTCTTCCAAGCCTTAAGACTAAGTACCATCGGCGCTGTGAGCCTTAACCATTGAGTTCGGGATGGGATCAGGTGTTTTTCTCACGCTATAGATACCAAACCACTCTATAAACACATAATTCATATTTAGTTATTCACTGCATGTTAATTATCAATTGGATATTGTTATAAGAAGACAATAACAATGATACAAATTAAGTATGAGATAATAAAATTGTATATTAAACACTACATAATTTGTATTTTGCTCAATTAGTAATTAACGACAACATCAAATTGCAAAGTATTTATTTATAATATAAATAATTTACTCTGCTTATTTGAAGGATTGCTTGGAGTACAATAAGTCAGTGGGGTTATTAGTACATGTTAGCTTCATATGTTACCATACTTCCACATCATGCCTATCAACGAGGTAGTCTACCTCGACCCTCATAGGGAAGATTAGTTTCAAGACAAGTTTCCCGCTTAGATGCTTTCAGCGGTTATCTCTTCCATACTTAGCTACCCGGCGGTGCTGCTGGCGCAACAACCGGTACACCAGAGGTATGTTCATCCCGGTCCTCTCGTACTAGGGACAACCTCTTTCAATCTTCCTACACCCACGGCAGATAGGAGCCGAACTGTCTCACGACGTTCTGAACCCAACTCACGTACCACTTTAATTGGCGAACAGCCAAACCCTTGGGACCTGCTTCAGCCCCAGGATGTGATGAGTCGACATCGAGGTGCCAAACCTCCCCGTCGATGTGAACTCTTGGGGGAGATCAGCCTGTTATCCCCGGCGTACCTTTTATCCGTTGAGCGATGGCCCTTCCACGTGGAACCACCGGATCACTATGGCCGACTTTCGTCTCTGTTCGACTTGTCAGTCTCACAGTCAAGCAGGCTTATGCCATTGCACTCATCAGTTGATTTCCGACCAACTTGAGCCTACCTTTGCGCGCCTCCGTTACTCTTTGGGAGGCGACCGCCCCAGTCAAACTACCCACCATGCAGGGTCCCGGAACAGGATAACTGTCCTCGGTTAGATGTCAAAAATCTCAAGGGTGGTATTTCAAGGATGCCTCCACAACAACTGACGCCATTGCTTCATAGACTCCCACCTATCCTACACATGAGACTCCTAACACCAATGCAAAGTTGTAGTAAAGGTGCACGGGGTCTTTCCGTCTGACCGCGGGTACTCCGCATCTTCACGGAGAGTTCAATTTCGCTGAGTTGATGTTGGAGACAGCGGGGCAATCGTTACGCCATTCGTGCAGGTCGGAACTTACCCGACAAGGAATTTCGCTACCTTAGGACCGTTATAGTTACGGCCGCCGTTTACTGGGGCTTCAATTCAATGCTCTCACACCTCCTCTTAACCTTCCAGCACCGGGCAGGCGTCAGACCCTATACGTCGTCTTTCAACTTCGCAGAGTCCTGTGTTTTTGGTAAACAGTCGTCACCCCCTGGTCTGTGCCACCTTCATCTGGTTGCCCAAATGAAGGTCCTCTTTCTCCCGAAGTTACAGAGGTATTTTGCCGAGTTCCTTCAACATCATTTTCTCAATCGCCTTGGTATACTCTACCTGTCCACCAGTGTCGGTTTGGGGTACGGTCTTAATGCTAGTGCTATTTCCTGGAACTACTTCACTGCTATTCCAATCCAATAAGGAATAACAATACACGTAATTCGTCACTACTAGCAGGCTCAGGAATATTAACCTGATTCCCATCGACTACGCCTTTCGGCCTCGCCTTAGGGGCCGGCTCACCCTGCGCGGATTAACCTGGCGCAGGAAACCTTGGACTTTCGGCGGGAGTGTTTCTCACACTCCTTAAACGCTACTCATGTCAGCATTCTCACTTCCGATACCTCCAGAGCCTCTCACAAGTACTCCTTCACAGGCTTACGGAACGCTCCGCTACCGCTCTACTAATGTAGAACCCGTAATTTCGGTGTATGACTTTAGCCCCGGTACATTTTCGGCGCAGGCTAGCTTAACTAGACCAGTGAGCTATTACGCTTTCTTTAAAGGATGGCTGCTTCTAAGCCAACCTCCTGGCTGTCTTGGCCTTCCCACATCCTTTCCCACTTAGTCATAACTTAGGGACCTTAATTGACGGTTAGGGCTGTTTCCCTTTCGTCTATGGACCTTAGCACCCACAGACTGTCTGCCCTGATATACTCATCGGTATTCGGAGTTTAGTTAGGTTTGGTAAGGATCGCTCCCCCCTAGCCCATCCAGTGCTCTACCCCCGATGGCAATCTCAGAACGCACTACCTAAATAGTTTTCGCGGAGAACCAGCTATATCCGAGTTTGATTGGCCTTTCACCCCTAGCCACAAGTCATCCCCTAATTTTGCAACATTAGTGGGTTCGGTCCTCCAGTACATGTTACTGTACCTTCAACCTGCTCATGGCTAGATCACTCGGTTTCGGGTCTAATTCATGTAACTAAGCGCCCTATTAAGACTCGCTTTCGCTGCGCCTACACCTATCGGCTTAAGCTTGCTACATAAATTAACTCGCTGACCCATTATACAAAAGGTACGCAGTCACACCATATAGGTGCTCCTACTGCTTGTAAGCATTCGGTTTCAGTATCTATTTCACTCCCCTCGTCGGGGTTCTTTTCACCTTTCCCTCACGGTACTTGTTCACTATCGGTCTTCAAGGAGTACTTAGGCTTGGAAGGTGGTCCTCCCATCTTCAGACAAGGTTTCACGTGCCCCGCCCTACTCGTATCTTTTCATAATTGCTTCCCATACAGGACTATCACCTTCTATGGTCTAGCTTTCCATCTAGTTCCAGTCACAATTATAAAAAGCATTGGCCTGGTCCGCGTTCGCTCGTCACTACTAGCGGAGTCTCTGTTGATGTCCTTTCCTCTGGTTACTTAGATATTTCAGTTCACCAGGTTCGCCTTCACAACCTATGTATTCAGTCGTAAATACCACGTACGTGGTGGGTTCCCCCATTCGGATATCTGTGGATCAATGCTTATTGACAACTCCCCACAGCTTTTCGCAGTCTATCACGTCCTTCATCGCCTCTTGAAGCCAAGGCATCCACCAAATGCTCTTCTCTCTCTTATTCTCTCCGGCAATCCTTCAAATAAACAGAATAAATAAATTAATAATATCCCATCTACTCAAGTATTACTCAAAAATCTCTAAAATAGAATAAATCTATCCTAAAAATCTAAATTTGATGCGTTTCCTATTCACTATATTATAAATCATCAATCACAGAACTAATAAACTCTAAATCCCCCTCAACCACCAAAATAAATGGTGGAGGTAAACGGGATCGAACCGATGACCTCCTGCTTGCAAAGCAGGCGCTCTCCCAGCTGAGCTATACCCCCGTAACTGAACTCTCAGATAGAGACCAAAAAACAATAATAAAATAAAACTGGTGGGCCAGGGAGGACTTGAACCTCCGACCTCACGCTTATCAAGCGTGCGCTCTAACCAGCTGAGCTACTAGCCCAACATAAAAAAATTATATGTCTTTTGGACTCTACCTAAATATAGAAGATTTACAAGGTCGGCTCGAGTAATAATATAAAATTCGCAAAAGAATGATAAATACATCAAACTATCCACAAATTTCCTTAGAAAGGAGGTGATCCAGCCGCAGGTTCCCCTACGGCTACCTTGTTACGACTTCACCCCAGTCGCTAACCCCACTGTGGTCGGCTGCTTCCTTGCGGTTAGCTCACCGGCTTCGAGTAGAGTCAACTCCCATGGTGTGACGGGCGGTGTGTACAAGACCCGAGAACGTATTCACCGTAGCACGCTGATCTACGATTACTAGCGATTCCAACTTCATGCACTCGAGTTGCAGAGTGCAATCCGAACTGAGACGGCTTTTTGAGATTCGCTCATGGTCACCCACTCGCTGCTCATTGTCACCGCCATTGTAGCACGTGTGTAGCCCAACCCATAAGGGCCATGAGGACTTGACGTCATCCCCACCTTCCTCCGGCTTATCACCGGCAGTCCCTTTAAAGTGCTCAGCCATACCTGGTAGCAATTAAAGGCGAGGGTTGCGCTCGTTGCGGGACTTAACCCAACATCTCACGACACGAGCTGACGACAGCCATGCAGCACCTGTGTGTAGCCCAGCCAAACTGAAAACTCTTATCTCTAAAAGTCCAAACTACCATGTCAAGGGTTGGTAAGGTTCTGCGCGTTGCTTCGAATTAAACCACATGCTCCACCGCTTGTGCGGGTCCCCGTCAATTCCTTTGAGTTTTAATCTTGCGACCGTACTCCCCAGGCGGAGTGCTTAATGCGTTAGCTCCAACACCGAAACTCACGTTCCGACGTCTAGCACTCATCGTTTACAGCGTGGACTACCAGGGTATCTAATCCTGTTTGCTCCCCACGCTTTCGTGCCTCAGCGTCAGTATCGAGCCAGAAAGCCGCCTTCGCCTCTGGTGTTCCTCCTAATATCTACGAATTTCACCTCTACACTAGGAGTTCCGCTTTCCCCTCTCGATCTCTAGTAATGCAGTATTAAATGCAGTTCCAAAGTTAAGCTCTGGGATTTCACATCTAACTGACATCACCGCCTACGCACCCTTTACGCCCAGTCATTCCGAACAACGCTAGCACCCTCCGTCTTACCGCGGCTGCTGGCACGGAGTTAGCCGGTGCTTCTTCTCCTGCTACTGTCATCATCCTCACAGGTGAAAGAGCTTTACAACCCTAAGGCCTTCTTCACTCACGCGGCATGGCTAGATCAGGGTTGCCCCCATTGTCTAAGATTCCCCACTGCTGCCTCCCGTAGGAGTCTGGGCCGTGTCTCAGTCCCAGTGTGGCTGATCATCCTCTAAAACCAGCTATAGATCATCGGCTTGGTGAGCCATTACCTCACCAACTACCTAATCTACCGCGGGCTCATCTTATAGCAATAAATCTTTCCCCCGTAGGGAGTATGCGGTATTAGCTTCCGTTTCCAAAAGTTATCCCCCACTATAAGGCAAATTCCCACGTGTTACGCACCCGTTCGCCACTAACTTATAATCCGAAAACCATAAGTCCGTTCGACTTGCATGTGTTAGGCCTGCCGCCAGCGTTCGTTCTGAGCCAGGATCAAACTCTCATGTTTAATCCCACTTAATAATAAGCAAGTATAAAAACTTCTCAAATCAACGCAGACTATCTCTAAATCATTCATAAAAAACAATCTAAAAATATTGCATAGTCTACATAATCAACTTGAAAATAAACAACTCAAGCCAACCATGTAAACCTTCTATAATCATTCACTATAATATAAATCATCAGAAATCCGAACATACATACAAATCACCAACGTAACCATATGTAAAATAAATTCCCAAACTCAGTAAAACCCTTATATACAAACACCTAAACCTTGTCAATCCTATTCTTTCATAACTATATTATTATTTTTCTAAAAACATAATGACATTACAAAAAAACAACTCCACTCATAAACAAAATATACTTTAAAATATTTAACTTGCTTGTTTTGACTAGTATTTCATTCTCTTTCATGCTGACTAATATATGCCAATTAATACAATAATTGCTTACTGAGCATACCTTGACTAGCGTCATACTCTATTCATTCATTTCATAGCCTTGTATTCATGACAATAACCTATGAATTGGCATTACCCTTCAATTACTATGTAATAAACATAAAATTTATTGATTTGCCATATACGAAAAAATGCAATTTTATTATAACACCAACTGATAAAAATATCTTTAATTAACAGAACTAAACCAAAATACATTTACACTTGACGAAGAATTATATAAGCGATACAAAGTTATTGTCTATTTTGTGGCGGGTGTAGCTCAGTTGGTTAGAGCGCCAGTTTGTGGCACTGGAGGCCGTGGGTTCGAAACCCATCACTCGCCCCAGATTAAGGATAGGTGGCCGAGCGGTTGAAGGCACCGGTCTTGAAAACCGGCAAGGGTGAAAGCTCTTCGTGGGTTCGAATCCCACCCTGTCCGCCATTAAACTTATAAAATTGCTTATACTGCTTAATTTAGTATCACGTGGATTGTTAAAATAATTGTTATGATGCTTAGTGTTATACAAAGCGATACAAAGCAATTTATTAACTCACCTAGTATCCTAGATACTACGCAATAAAATAAACACGATAAAAAAACATCTGCTATTCTTGTATTGATCATAGATATAATGCAAAACTTGTAGATTAAATAACTTGCTCAACAAATGATACAGTTAAAACAAAAATAAACTGTACACTAAACGAAATAGAAAGCTTACAAAACACCCTAACCATCGGTTTATACCTAGAAAAAACAAAATATAGAACATACAAATCATCATATAAGCAGTGTCGTAATTTAAATTACCAGTTACCATAGTCAACCTATCTGGATACTATGATTACCTTTGACAAAACATGTAAAATAATAAACAATGTCAACCATTGTAAAAGTACAGAAAATAAATGACAGCACATAAAACCAGTTTGATAGGATCGGCTTCCGGATGGGGTGCGCAGGTACGAGCAACGGAAAATGGCCCTGTATACATGAAAAACAAAACACTCGAAAAATTACTAAATAACCAAGGCATTTATACAAACTGGACAGACATGGTTCATGCGGAAAAAACTTATACTGAAATATCCATTCCTCCAGGACCACAAACACTACCACTGATAGAACAACAATTAACAAATCTTGCAACCGCGGTACATAATGCAATGCAACAAAACACTTTCCCATGTGCTATTGGCGGGGATCATGCTATGGGAATTGGTACGTTTTCTGGTGCAATAGAATACTTAAACGCAAAACAAGAATTTGGCTTGATTTGGATTGATGCTCATATGGATGCACACACACCTTCTACGTCACCATCACAAGCTTTTCATGGAATGCCCGTTGCAACACTTATGGGCTATGGTGAAAAAAAATTGACCAATCTTTTATCTGCTGGTCCTAAAATTAATCCTAGAGATATTGTATTAATCGGTATCAGAAGTTATGAGCCAGAAGAAAAAGAATTACTAAATACACTTGGTGTCAAGGTATTTTATTGTGGTGAAATAAACAAAATTAGCTTTGCACAAATAATTAAACAAGCAATATTACATGTCACACAACATACGAAAGCATTCGGAGTAAGCATAGATTTGGATGCATTTGATCCACAATTTGACCCAGGGGTCGGTAGTCCAGAACCTAATGGCCTTAATCCTGATCATGTGCTACCTTACCTATACCTACTTAGGGAGAACTCAAAATTTCAGGCACTGGAAATTACAGAACTAAATCCAGAGTTAGACCAAGATAATAAAACAGCTAACTTACTAGAAAAAATATTAATAGAAACTTTGCCGAGGTAAATCATGACATCAAGCCATCAAAAACATCATATTTCTCAAGAATCAAAAGTATCAGCCCCCAATTATTTACCTATTCCTGTTGTCTTAATCAAAGGAAAAGGGATCTGGTTGTATGATACAGATGGCAAGAAATATATCGATATGATGTCTGCATTTTCTGCGGTCAGTCATGGTCACTGCAATCAAGAAATCATCGAAGCGATGTACAAACAAGCCAACAAACTGTGCGTACCATCAAGAGCATTCCATACAGATAACCTATTACCATTTTTACAAAAGCTATGCATGATCACCGATCTTGACATGGCCATCTTAATGAATAGTGGTTCTGAAGGGGTGGAAACCGCCATAAAAGCAGCAAGAAGATGGGGATATAAATTTAAAAATATACCTGATAATAAAGCAGAAATTATTGTTGCTAAAAACAACTTTCATGGACGCACAACAACAGTTGTCAGTTTTTCTTCAGAAGATGAATATAAAAAAGGCTTTGGTCCATTTACCCCTGGCTTTGTTGAAGTAGAATTTGGTAATACACAATCATTAGAAAATGCCATCACTGATAATACATGTGCTTTTATTGTAGAACCAATGCAGGGAGAAGCCGGCATTATATTACCACCCAAAGGATGGCTAAAACAGGTACGTGAAATTTGTGATAAGCATAATATATTGTTAATTGTTGATGAAATTCAAACCGGATTAGGCAGAACAGGAAAAATGTTTGCATTTCAACATGAGAATGTACAAGTAGACGGTATTATTCTTGGTAAAGCGCTAGGGGGTGGAGTAATGCCTATTTCTGCTTTCGTTGGGAAACAAGAAATGGTAGCAACCCTCACTCCCGGATCACACGGATCAACCTTTGGTGGAAGCGCACTTGCAGCAGCAGTTGGTCTAAAAGCTCTGGAAATCATCGAAAGAGATAATTATGCCCAAAAATCAGCAGAACTGGGACAATATTTGCTAGATGCGTTACATAAAATAAACTCACCGCTTATAAAAGACATCAGAGGCGCCGGATTATGGATTGCCCTAGAGATTGATACACGGAAGATATCTGCAAGAATAGTCTGTGAACAATTGATGAAAAATGGACTCTTATCGAAAGAGACACATGGCACGGTTATCAGACTAGCACCACCATTGGTAATTACAAAAGAAGAAACTGATATTGCAATAGAGATCATAGCTAAATCTTTACAAGAGTGTGAATAGAATAAAGCAATTATTACCAATAATGATTGGGGCAACCTGCTTATGGCTGCAAATTATCTGTTAACAATTAACTGATTGTTTTATGGATTGTACTATGTAATGTTTCAAGACCTTGGTATAACAAAAACTACACATTGGCATTACAACACATATCACAGATAAAACCGACGGGGAGAAGTGCTTCTCCCTCCTCTATTATCCACATATACCAAATGAACGATAATAATATTTTGTTAATCGACTTTAACTATGATTCCGGATAAATTGACCACTCAGCATCCTAGTGAAGCTAAGTTAATCATCTGTTTGTGTACACTCTATGTCAATACTGCCACCACCACCATCACGATCCAAGTTTGAACCCTCACAACCCCATGCTGCTGATACTTGAGGAATAACGTAATTGCACATCAGAAAAGTTTTTATTCTAGGATGATTCAGCATTAATTCAAGAGTTTTGACAACACAAAATAATGGCCTAGACCATAAACCTCGTACAGCACGTGACGTAGTATGTAAATAACTGTCCATAGATAACGGTACAGCGCCTACATTTTTTGTTCTGTAAAGTTGCTCATCACCCCAAAAAGGAAATCCTGCAGCATTTACAATTGACGTAGCAAAACATACAATTAATATTCTAACTAGTTTTATTGCGTTATTCATGCTCGCTCCTTGTAATTGCAGTAAAGTGTAACCCATTAATAGTGTATGTCAAATGGAGTTTATCCATCAACAAACACACAGGTTTTATTATAAACCTTGTACTTTATAGCAGGCCCCAAACCCATAAACTTGACTATCAAACTATCTAATATTTATCATCAACTTGATAAGCAGTCATACTAAACGAATAATTGATAAAATCATTCCTACTGCACGATATAATAAACAAATACATGTTCCCAACAACAAGCTTCGGCACAGAATATAATGAATAATATTCGATTATATAAATTATTTATGCGATAAACTGTTGTTGTAACCTCTAACGCTAAAGCTCCTTCACATACCATGTTACAACACAAAAACAACCTAGTATCATAACAAATATCATCACTAACACATGAATGATTTTATTGTTTTACAACAATAAATTATCGCGTAACATTATATAAATATCACCTCCAACACGATAATGGAGAAAAAATGGAAAAAATCAGAAAACTAAGCCAAATAATTCTTGTGATATTAAAGATATTGCTAATCACGATACCAATAATACATTTAGTGACCTGGGTATTTATAGATAGCTCATTTATCAAATCTATTGTTGCAAAAGGAATACTACTTACGCCACTTGAGACTCCAGAAAAAATGGTTAACCTGGCGCAAATAAATTGGACAATGGAATCTAAGCTCATAGCAATCATTGCCAATATTCTTCACACTATCCCTTTATTGCTGGGAATTTATTCTCTTAAAATTATTTTCACTAACTATAGCAAAGGCAAAATATTTATCCAAGACAATGCCAAACAATATAAAAAACTAGGCATTGTTATATTAGCACATGGCATATTTATCAAGATTATTTACAGAACTATGATGGTTCTAGCAGTGACTTTATCTAATCCTGCTGGCCAACGATACATTGTCATAGGTTTTGGCACACCAAATCTTGAAACAATATTATGTGGTACTATAATTATAGTAATTTCATGGATTATGTTGGAAGCAAACAAAATTAATTCAGAATATGACCTAACAATTTAATAGGATAAATAATGGAAATTATTGTTAATCTAGATGTTATGCTCGCCAAAAGAAAAGTAAAATTACAAGAATTGGCACAAGCTATTAATATTACAGTTCCCAATTTATCCATACTTAAGACTGGTAAAGCAAAAGCTATCAAGTTCTCCACACTAGCAAAAATATGCAAATACTTAAATTGCGAAACCGGAGATATTTTGGAATTTAAACAAGACAGTCATTAGAATAATTTTTACATTTCAAACCTTTTCATACAATGCGCATAGGACAAATCCCGAGTACATCACCAGGAAAATAGAGCAACTTTTAACTAGAATGATCAAAGGCATTATAGAGTTAACCAATAACCATTAGAACAATACAAGGTAATTACGCCTTGTGAGCAACAACCATAGGAAACATTCTTTGCACATCATAGGTAAATTCAATACCAGAAAAACCCGCCTCAAGTAATTGTGATTTGGTCTGCTCTTCGGTTCTAAATGATTGCCAGTTTACCTGCAATATATCACTAAAAATTGCTTTTTGTTTAATTAAATCTTGCATTTTATAATGCACCCAGATACCACAATCTGCTGGCGTAGGCGGAGGAGTCACAAAACTAGTCACTAAACTACCATTTGATTTTAAAACTTTAAAAAATTCTTTGTACAATTGTATAACTTTAGCATCATCCTGCTCGTAAATGTTCAAACCATTGCTAGCAATTATGTCAAATTGTTCAGGTAAATTCAAATGCCATGCATTCTTCTGTAAAAAATAAGTATTTTTGATACCATTAATAGTGGCATTCTTCGCTGCTAATTCTAAGGATTCACTATCCAAATCAATTCCAGTGACGGAAACACCTAAGCAACTATCATAATCAAGGGTGCTAAGATCATCCATTACACCACAAGGTACCGATGCCAAATTTATATTATTCTTTAAATTATTTTGTATGTATTTTTGAAAGATATGAAAACGCTCTCTAGTTGCTTTTACTATAGGTGCGTCTTGTAAAATCCACCTCTCTAAAGGATGCAAGTTTTCCACACACGGCACGATTGATAATATAGGATGTCCAATAACCATTTAATCCCTTATTATTCAGTAAGAATCGACCTAAATCGAATTCTGATAATTGCTGTAATAGTACTTTTTCTTCAGAAAATGGCAGGCATAAACTGGTGCTGGATTTTAAGCGTTCTTCAATGTCAGCAATGCGGATACACTGATCATTATGGCCATGGGATATTATCTTGTCCGTCATTCAGTTTGATACTACATTTTACAATTATAATAATCTGATAATTTTCACTAGAGCCTGCTAAGAATAGATCCTTGCAAAGCTCTAGCTACTTGTACTGTTTCCTGTACGGTGTGTGAATTAATTGTGGACTCATTGTTATCTTCTTCCATTAATTCTAAGTTAATTCTAGAACTTTTTTCATACTTTGCCAATAATAAATTTACTACACACCCTCATGGCGATATCATGGCTAGTTTATCGATACTATTGCATGCAAAAACGTATAAATAATATAAATTATTCCCAAGGAAACCTAGTAACACGACAATAAGCGTCAAAATCACGCTTACCAACCTTACCTTGTTCAAAAGCCAACATATCCTTTGAAGCCTGCATACACACATTATCATCGGGTATTACTAACTCATCTGTACAAGACATAGCAGCTACTTGCGCTTTACAAGCATTTTCTAGAAACATTGTATAAAAAAATGCCTCTTCTATCGCCTCTCCGCACGTTATCGTACCATGATTAAGCAAAAACATAGCTTTATTGCTACCTAAATCTTGTGCCATTTTCTTACCATGCATCACTCCATCTAATGCCAAAGCATTGTATTCATGATAGCTTACCTTATTAAAAAAGTGCATAGCGAACTGACTTAACGGCAGCAACCCCTTTTTCATAGCAGAAACGGCAACACCAGCAATAGTATGTAAATGAAAAATTGCATTAATATCAGGTCGCTCGGTATAGATCGCGCTATGTATTACATAACCAGTGGTATTAAAGCTGTTTTCATAGCCTTTGATGATATTACCTTGAAAATCAACTTTGATTAATTTGTCGGGCGCACATTCACTAAATAGTAAACCCAAAGGAAAAATATAATACGCATCTTCCCCAGGCACTCGAGCTGATAGATGAACATAAGTTTGGTCATCCAAACCAAATTGCGATAAAAGGTAGTAACTTTTGCTTAGTTTGTCTCTAACCTGATTTTCTATTGTTTCCATATTGATCTATTGGTTCATTGATCCCTTCATAACTTGCTGCATCAAACCATGACGTGCTAGAAAGTCTGCTCGTTCATTTTCCAGATGTCCGTTATGACCTTTTATCCAATACCATTTTATTTTACGATCTGCACAAAGAACCGATAGCCTTTCCCATAAATCTTGATTCTTTACTGGATTCTTATTCGCCGTCTTCCAACCGTTTGCTTGCCACTTTTTTACCCAGCAAGTTATACCATCCTTTAGATACGAGCTATCTGTATACACATGCAACTCATCTTGTATATCAATTGATTCTATTCCTTTAATAGCAGCACACATTTCCATGCGATTATTGGTGGTCTCTAATTCGCCACCATACAATTCTTTTTTTTCACCATGACTATGAACTACAACCCCCCATCCACCAGGACCAGGATTACCACTACAAGCACCATCTGTGTAAAGCTTAACCGTCATTAAAATCTACCTTCAAACCTACAGCTATTTTACCTTACTGTCAGTTTCTGTTAACGCATATTACTTGCACAAAATTGCAAAACTCTGCAAGCAATTATACCTTGAATTTATATAACATACATCATAGAATGCCATCAAGCGTAATCGGTTAGTATTGCAAACTAAACAAATTTGAAAGATTAGTATGGACAAACCATTCCCTATTAATGTTACTGCGGGCAAGACATATTTTTGGTGCTCATGCGGTTATTCCAATAATCCTCCCATGTGCGACGGATCTCATAAAACAAAAAATACTACCAAATCAATAAAATGGACCGCAGAAAAAGATAGAACGGTTTATTTTTGTGGTTGTAAGTTAACCAAGAATCCGCCATTCTGCGATGGCTCACACAACAAGTTGTAATTGAGTGAATTAATCTTTGTTTTCCTAGTGAGTAATTTAGCGGAAAAATTAAGCAGAATTAATTATAGATTTACGTATCATGAATGATTTATACTCTATCAAATGTAAGATCATATGTACCCGTAGCTCAGCTGGATAGAGCGTTGCCCTCCGGAGGCAAAGGTCATGGGTTCGAATCCCTTCGGGTACACCAATTTATGGTAATGTAAGATCTGGTTGCCGCAATAAATTTGCTAATAAAATATCAAGGTCAACTTCAGGTAATAAATCAGATCTCCGACGGAATAATTCTTTATAAATATTTGCTAGGCATTCCAATTGTTTTGCCCTGGAAAACCCTTTTAAGTTATCGTCTCCCTGTATCAAATCTTGATTGTCATTAACAATCATATGCCACATGTATAATAAACTAGCATCAGTTCTAGGCGGCTTTAACCAATCAAAAGACCGTCCTTCTTGCTCGTCTAATTCATGCCTAGCTTTATTATGAAGTTTTTTTGCCCCTTTCTTTAAAGTAAATAAGGCACCACCTATAACAGCCAGCACTGGTGACAATTCAGCTAATATGATTTTATATTCTTCACCAATAAAACTAACCGTCGACAAAACATATACGACTCCCGCAGATGCAAATGATATACCGTAACCAGTAGCAGATAACTTATCAACTCCTCCTGCTAACTTTTTGATAAAACTATTAGCACGCGCAGATAACCAGCTGCTATCCGCTGGACTTACATGTAAATCAACTCCATCATCTTGTGCTATATCCTGCATCCCACCAGGGATATTCCGACCAGATGGGTTATTTAAATGCGCAGCAGGCATTGTTCGCCTAGCTGAGCCTAGATCTCTACCAAAAGCTGACTGTTCTTCTCTCATAGTACTATATGAGCCATGCAATACTCTTTGTTCATCACGTACTCTATCTGCAAAACGATTTGATGCTCTATGTACGTCTTCTCTCACTCTACTCACCATTCTTCCTGCTCTAGGTATCATACTATTCGCAGCACTACTAGCATCTGCTAACTGACCATCAACATATGCTCTAGGATCCAAACGCCTGAATGCGTCATGCACACCACTACCTACCGTCTCCACCGCATCTGTCGCACAATCACTAACATGCGCTAAACCATCCGCAACAAGCAATCTAGGGTGAGGATGATCCAATGGACCATGTACAGAACCTCTACTTCTTGCTTCACCTGTTTCTTCATCTTGGCTTGACGGGTCCCCTGTTTCAGAGTGTGTATCTTCTTCTACACACCCACCTCCTACTGTTCTTGCACCTTCAGGATAAGCACTATCGACTGTCGATGCAGGGTGATCACTGGCACTAGGCACAGTATTACCGACCGTTGCAATTGCCGCAACAAATCTACTGGTATTTTCTCTATGCTCAGCTGCTAAATCTCTACCAGACACCATCAACTCACTTTGTGACCGATGAAACGGATCAGTGATCATTCCTGCACGGGCAACCTCTGTTAATTCTAACTCATCTGGCTGACCAGATAATGCCGGTCTTCCAACAGAATGCATTGCTAATGATTGCTGTTCACATTGTGACGAATCTGTTAAACGGGGACATGACTTAATGTTATAGCTCAAAACGCTAAGCGAACATAATAACACTGAGGTACGACTAAATCGCTGCATAACTATGCCTCAATATTAATATAATGAAACTGTATATGAAAAATATTAACAATACATTAATGACACAAAGACATCATACTATGATGATAAAAAATCAATGCTATAAAGAAGGATTAGGCTCCATATAAATCACGGCTATATAGGCACTATACATCTCTGCTCAGATAATACTAATAACTTTTCCCGAATCTCTGATTTCTACGTAAATGGCAAGAAATCATAATGCCAAACCCAACTAATAACGATAGCATCGAAGTTCCGCCATAAGACATAAACGGCAATGGTACTCCTACCACTGGCAACAAACCTATCACCATACCTATGTTGACAAACGAATAAAAGAAAAACAAAAAAGTAAATCCTATGCAATACAAACGGCTATAGAAACTTTTACATTCAGTTGTAATCTTAAACATAATGATAATGATGATAGTGTAGATAAATATCAACGTAGACCCTCCCAATATACCGAATTCTTCACAAAAATGTGCAAAGATAAAATCAGTCTGTTTTTCTGGTAGGAATTGTAATTGACTCTGTGAACCTTGCAAAAAACCTTTGCCCCAGAAACCGCCAGAACCTATTGATATTTTGGACTGAATAATATGATACCCGCTACCAAGAGGATCACTTTCCGGATTTAATAAAGTAAAAATTCGTCGTTTCTGATAAGGCAGCATATTACGCCACAAAAATGGCAAGGAGGTGCCTATTAAACCTATAGTAGTTAAAACCTTCCATAATTTAATACCAGACATAAATATTATCACAGCACCACTAACGGCCAAAACTATCATTGTACCGAGGTCAGGCTGACGCATTACTAATGTACAAGGGATAGCAATCAACAACAACGGCACCAAATAGGTCTTTACTTGCACTATTTGCTCTTCATATTTATCGTGAAAATATTGCGATAGTGCCATAATCAAACTAATTTTCATAATCTCTGATGGTTGTAAATTAATAATTTTTAAATCTATCCAGCGCTGAGCACCCATACCGATGTGCCCTTTAATTTCGACAAATATTAGCAATAACAGGGAACAAAAATAAAAAATATATGAATACATGCGCCAAACCCTCACATCTACCATAGCCACTATAAACATAGCAAAAATGCCCAGACATAGCCTCAGCATCTGTTTATAAGCCCACGGATCCCAATTGCCACCAGCCGCAGAATACAAGGCAAGCACACTGACAATACCAATTAACAGAATTAGTATCGTAAGATATATTTCTGTAAATCCCAGTTTTGATAGTGAATGTTTCATAAACATATCACCCTTTACCTTTCATAAGTTTTTGCACTTTTAACAAAATATCACGACCTATCGGCACCGCAACTTTTCCTCCGGAACCACCATGCTCTATGACGACAGCAACAGCATACCTGGGGTTACTCATAGGAGCATAGCCAGCAAACATGGCATGATCACGATGATGCCATACACGCTGTTCATTCGTTAGTATACCTTTTTTTCTTTCTTCTAAAGTAATACGCTTTACTTGACACGTTGCTGTTTTTCCGCCCATTTCATAACCAGGTGTTAGTATACGACGATAATATGCCAAACCATGTGGCGAATTGACAGTTTGATCAAGACCTTCTTTCACAATATCAAGATATTCTTGCTGTATATCCATAGTAGCTAAACTAGAAATCATTTCTGGCGAACGTTGGAATAGCGATGGACTCACCATTTGCTTATCAGGGTTCACTATCCTAGCCATCATGGTCACAAGTTGCAATGGTGTTGCCAACATTGCACCTTGACCAATGCCAAGATTAACTGTATCTCCCACCAACCAGTGCTGTCCTTTCGCACCTAATTTCCATTTTTTATCTGGTACTAGTCCTGATTTCTCATTAGGAATTTCAATACCAGTTAACTGACCAAATCCAAAACGACGTGCCATTTTGCTAATTTGCGCCACTCCTGTTTTTTGTGCGATATCATAGAAATACACATCACATGACTCACGCAATGCTCGAATTACTTCTACTCGACCATGCCCTCCTCGCTTGTGCCAGCAATGAAATTTGTGACTTCCGACCTCTACAAAACCAGAACAAGTCACATGATGATCTGGGGTAACCGCACCAGACTCAAGAGCAGCCAATACAACTATCATTTTGAATAATGATCCGGGAGGATATAAACCACAAATAGCCTTATTACTTAAACAACCATAAGGATTATGTAATAATTTTTTCCATTCTTTATTTACAATACCATTGGGAAACAGATTAGCATCAAAACTTGGATGGGTATTAATGGCTAATATTTCTCCATTGACAACATCCATCACTACACAACTGCCACTATGCTCTGCGCTGATCCTATCTTGCACATATTGTTGCAATTCAAAATCAATGGTAATAGAGTGATCGTTACCATCGACACTTTTTTCGTTCTCTAGATGCCTGATAACCTTGCCCTTGGCATTTACCTCTATGCGTTTATAGCCATATGAGCCACGTAATTCCTCATCCAAATGATATTCTATTCCAGATTTACCAACTCTAAAATCCGCCAGACGATACATTGGATTTGCTTTATAATCATCCTTAGATGGCGCTTGCACATACCCAACGATATGTGCAATTGAATCACCAGAATGATATAATCTCATCCATCCCTGCTCAATAAAAAAACCAGTAAAATCTCTTAAGGCCACCTCTAACTTACAGACATCTTGCCATTGCAGGCCTTCAATTACGGTAGAAGGAATAAATTTAGGCTTGTACTTTATCTTTTCAATTAAAGCGTCTATATCAACATTATCCATAGGAAAATATTTATTCAACACAAGAAAAGAACGTCTAATATCTTGTACTTGATCAGGCAACATCACTAAGCGATATGTTTGAATATTATCCGCTAATATTTTATGATTACGATCGGTTATTTTACCTCTTTTAGGAAGCAAATATTGCACTTTGATACGATTATCGTCAGAGAGCGTTTTATAATCAGAATTTTTATAACCCCCTAGATAATATAGGCGACCAAATAAGACAGTAAATAAACTAAACTTTATTCCGCCTAATAATAATGATCTTCTGGTAAATTTTTGTTCTTCAAAAAATTTATCTTTATCACTTCTCATATCTAACCTGTTTAAAGATAACAAAAAATTGCCATAAAACTACAGACAGCAATGGATATATTAATACTGTGGATAATGCCTCTATTAGTACATAATTTAATCGTGAAAAAAATAATATTTTCAACGGAATATACATCACCAGATATGAAGCGATAAAAGATAACCAACGATTAATAAAACTACTATTATCACCTATGCTATAAGATAACCTGATAAATAAATATTGACCCAGTATAATCAATGCGCTTAATCCAAGAGGTAGCTGCCACATAAAATCTAGCCAAATACTTATGATTACAGGTATCGAGTAATACTTTATTTTGGTATGCATTAGCGAAATAAAACAGCTTACAAAAAATAAATCTCCAAGAAAATAATACCCAAACGGCTCGTTTATAGTATTTAAGAAAGCTGTGAGCAACATAAAGAAAAAAAATATTAGTATAAAGACAAAATTTACTAAACTAGAGTAAGCAAAAATATTTAATACCTTTTTCATCTGACGAGACAACCTTCTTTCTTATTTACCACAGAAGAACGATAAACCTGAACATACCGTAACTTTTCTGCTATAAATTGAGGTAACACGCTAATCTCGTCTCCATCAATTGTGTGCACAACACCTATTAATTTACCACGTGGAAAATGACCATCAACTCCGGAAGAAAATATTAATTCACCTTTGATAACTTCTTTACTATTGCGAACAAATTTTAACTTTAACAAGCCATCTTTATTACCTGATATTATCCCTTCTTGTTCTGATTTTTCACAAAAAACTGGAATATTAGACGTAGGATCAGTTATTAACAACACCCTTGAAATCTGACCACCAACTTCGTCCACCTGACCTATTATTGTACCTTCGCTAAGAATAACATCATATCTCGCCACCCCACTTTCACACCCTGCTTTGATAAATAGTGAATCAGTATTCAATTTAGCATACTGTCCAAAACACGGAACTGTGATTAACTCTTCCCCCGCACCATTTAATGCTAACAACGCACGTAGTTCTCTGTTCTCTAATTCTAAAGATTTATTAGTATTATGCAGAGTTTTTACCTGACTACGATAAACTGCTATATTTTCCTGATATTCTTGCAATTTGGTATAATCATGCACAGTACATTTGAATTTATAGATATAAGCAATGGGTTTTTCCAAAAAATAGAATAACTTGGCACTAACATCATAAGATACTTTCGTCATCATATCTTTTAGATTAAAACCCGTATAAAGAATTGGCGTAAAAATGCCCATTACGATGCACAAAACTACCGCTATATAAAGGCGATAACGGTACATAAACCTACTGAAACGCTTTGATTTTCCAAAAATTACAAAGCCCATCAAAATACCACTTGTTAAGACATTTTAATTAATACGTCTTTTAAAGTTCTAATCTGTTCTAAAGCACGCCCCGTACCCATGGCAACACAAGACAACGGATCATCTGCTATTGATACGGGTAAACTTGTAGCTTCACGCAACACATGATCCAAATTTTTTAGTAATGATCCACCCCCGGTCATAACAATACCTTTTTCGACTATATCAGCCGCAAGCTCTGGCGGAGTACTCTCAAGAGTAATACACACAGCATCCACAATACCCATGACCGGTTCATATAAACTCTCAGCAATCTGACGTTCATCTATTACAATTTCTTTCGGAATACCATTGACAAGATCACGCCCTTTGATCGCCATGGTCTTGCCTTTGCCTTTCTCAGGCTTTAACGCAGAACCAATAACTTTTTTAATACGCTCTGCCATACTTTCACCAATTAACAAATTATGATGACGCCTGATGTATGACACGATTGCCTCGTCCATTGTATCACCACCAATACGAACAGAACGGGCGTAAACTATACCACCAAGAGATAACACGGCAACTTCCGTGGTTCCCCCACCTATATCCACAACCATTGACCCACATGGTTCCGTCACTGGCAACCCTGCACCAATTGCCGCCGCCATGGGTTCTTCTATAAGGAATACTTTTCTAGCACCCGCACTTTCAGAAGACTCTTGAATAGCTCTTTTTTCTACCGCAGTTGAACCAGACGGCACACAGATAATAACCTGAGGACTAATTATTTTATGACGCTTGTTAATGCGTTTAATAAAGTATTTAATCATCTCTTCGGCAACTTCGAAATCCGCAATCACCCCCTCACGCAAAGGTCTTATTGCTTGAATATTACCCGGAGTCCTTCCAACCATTAGTTTGGCCTCGTTACCAACCGCCAACACCCTCTTTTTACCATTTGATTCTACAATAGCGACAACAGATGGCTCGTTCAGCACTATACCTTTATCCTGTTCGTAAACAAGAGTATTTGCCGTACCAAGATCAATGGCAACGTTTGATGAAAACATTCCAGTAAGTTTTTTTAGCATCGATATTCCTGTATTGTTCTTAAGATTGATACCATTCTACGACAATTATACCTAAAACGCCAGCATTATAGTGATTTATTTTGGCTTACAACATTTTTGGTTTGCGCCCTGATAATAATTTATCTGGTAATCGAACCATTATTGCCACACCCTATTAACAGTAAAAACAAGGTAAAAAAATAAAAATAAACTTTCTATTAACCTTTTCTTAACCTAAGAGTTGTTTTATTTAGAGAAACAGGAAGACTACTCGAGGCAAAATTACAGGGGGAGAAACAGGATGAAAGCAAAATTTATCTTGCCATACACATTTTCTATGATGGCATTATTACAATCTGGGGCAATTTGTACTGGTGACGAAGGGGAAGAAACACCAAAAGTCGTACGACCAGTTGCAAGCATGGTCGATATGGGTGTGGGCGCAACGAGAAATGCGCTGGAAGAAGGAAGAGACGCACTGCAAGACGGACAAAATGCTGTACGTACAAGTGTTGCTAGCGTGTTTGATGAAGCACAGGATGCTACTGAAACAGCCACAACAGCAGTAGGAGATGCAAGAGAGAGAGTTGCCGCAGCAGGACAAACAGCAGCAGGAGCTTTGCAAGGTGCAAGAGATACAGTAGACGAAGCGAATCAAGAAGCGCTAAACACCGCTAAGCAAGCTAGAAAAGCTACCAAAAAAGCAACAACTAAAGCTAGAAAAGTTGTAGCCCAAGCTAAACAAGGAGTAAAAGGCCTGCGTGAGCAACTAGCAGCTCTTAAAGCAGAGAGAGACGCACGACAAGAAGCAGAAGCTAAGGCAAGAGCAGCATTTCGCGCAAAAATGCAAAGTGAGATACAAGCGATAGACGACAACATGGACGCCACCGTAAAAGAAGTTAGAGGACTGTTTAGTGATATAAAAGCACTACTGTATGATTGCACAATAGGGCTATTTAAAACTAGAGATACAACTAAAACCCGCAAAACAGCTAAAAAGGCGATTAAAAAGTCAGAAAAAGAAAGACAACAAGCAAAAGATGACCTTAGCAAGGCTGTAACAGTCAGAAAAGCATTGGATAGCGAGATTGAAAGGCTAGAAGCAAAACTTGACGAGCCAGCAACCGCCGTAGCTGGAACACCAGATGATACTGCGGCTGGAACACCGGCTGATACTGCGGTATAATTTCATCAACACACACAAAAAAAGAGCTAAAATATTTTAGCTCTTTTTTTATATTGTGAATAATACTACGTGGTTTGCTTTGTAAATAGACTACACCGGGCTAATCGCGGCATTAGCCAAACTGTACTAGCCCAATCCTTTAGATTGTAGATATTATAGTGAATATCTCGTAGAATAGTAATTTCATCGCACTTAATAACTTAAAGTACTATATTAGTTGCTTTCAATTACAAAAAAGAATATAAAGTATTGAAAAATATTTTTTTTTTAGGAGCTTTTCATGAAGAAAAAAATACATCCAGATTATCATAATATCAAAGTCACTATGACTGATGGTAGTACTTTTGAAACCAAGTCTACTTGGGGAAAAAAGGGAGACAATATTAATCTAGATATTGATATTACCACTCATCCAGCATGGACAGGAGTACACAGATTATTAGACTCTGGTGGACAAGTATCTAAATTTGATAAAAAATTCTCTGCTTTTGGTTTGAAAAAGTAAAGTTAGCTTTCGTCTGCACACCGAAATTATAATAATGTTTGCGTACTCAATACAAAGCTAATCTATTGCGGCACCGTAAGATTGATCCAAGAAACAAGATAAGGCGTGTGGCAACATCTACACATTCGCCCATTATGATGAATATCACAAACTGTACTTAAATGATCTTCGCCTTAAGCTAGCTTACCCAACAAGGATAATACCTTTACCGCTGATAGGTCACTTAATTCGTCGGCATTGATTAACTTCGATCTTATCTTTGTATAACTTTGTATCTCTTCTATCACGCTTCTATAATCGATTGTCTCACTACTAGATTGCTTCATATATTGCATTATTAATGATCTTCTTTGCGCATAAGATTTATAATATGATTCCGCATTCAGTTTATATTTCAGATAGTTGTTATATGCCATGCTAAGATTGATACGTAGTTTTCTAAATTCAGACTGTTTTTTATACTTAGCAGCAACTAATTTTGATTTATGCGCATTCATTTTGGCTCGATCAATCCCTCCGTTAAATACATTAGAGGAAAATACCACAAGCACCTTTGCCATATTTTCCACGGTTCCATAGAACCTTGAGTGAAACCCTCTTGCCGCATCCAATGTCAAATCCACCTTGGGCATAAAAGAAGATTTAGACTTGTTATAGCCAGCCTTGGTTGACTGTTCACGCGCTACCGCAGACATTAGAACCGGACTATTTTGCTGCGCACTATGTACCAAATCTTCAAAATCCTTGCAATCTAACTTTAAATTAGGATTTTTCAAACTAACCCCCGTTTGTCCAACTAAACTTTCAAATTTCACTTTTGCCACAGCCAAGGAAGATATATATCCTGCAAGCATAGCTTTTGATTCTTCCAAAGCAGCAATTACCAGTTTTTCATCCGAATCGCTACCATTTTTACGCACATTAGATAACAAAACATTATAATTCTTTATCACTCTGCGCGAAAGATCAACCAATCTTTCATTTTTTCTGATCGCAAAAAAAGCAGCAGCAACTTGATATGCTTCACTATTCTTTTTGCTCTTCAGCATATAATCATCGTGTTCTAGCTGTTTTTGCTCTTTTTCTATACCATAAATGGTACCGTAACCATTGAAAATATTCTGTTTAACCGATAGCATCATATCATGCCGAAAACGTGTAGTAGGCTGACCTTTAGTAGCCCTAGCCCAAGGACTATTAATCGCTTTATTGTAATATTTACCGGTGCTACCACGAACGTTAACCTTGGGAAGGTTACCGCCTTTGGCCGCAACCACGTTGTATTCCTGTGCCTCTTTCTCAGCCTGCTTAGCAAGGATATCTGGATTGGTGTTCAAAGCGTGGTAGATAGATTCATTCAAAGTCATTGATAATGCATTACCAATAAACAAACTACAAACAATGGGAAACAATGTTCGTTTCACTTTCTACCTCACTAAATAATTAGGGAAAATTTAACTGAAATTATTACAAACCACAACACAATTTTATCCCTAGGCATAGTATTTCCATTTTCAATGATGATAAATTTTATTATTTCTTACAATTTGCATCACAACAAATAAATAACCATTACACTGTGATAAAAAACTAACATGCAACGGATAATATTAATGAAAAATAGGTTTCGTTACGAAAAGTAAAATGTTAGATTATAGTTACAAAACAATTTCATATCCGATGACCAAAAAAGACAAAAAATCAAAAGACTCTCTTCATTCCAGGCGAGACTTCCTTGGAATGGCTTCTTGTACGGCGGGAATATTAGGTGCAGGGTGTATGGCCTATCCTTTTGTTAACAGTATGAATCCAGCAGATGACGTACAGTCAGGCGCCGAAGTGGAAGTAGACTTGTCCAGCATCCAAGTGGGACAGGCTACTACCGTAATGTGGCGCGGAAAACCCGTATTTATTAGAAGAAGAACAGCACAAGAAATAGAACAAGAAACAAAAACTGATATTTCTAAATTAATTGATCCTCAACAAGATCAAGAGAGAGTAAAAAACCCAGAATGGCTTGTTGTTATAGGAGTATGTACACATCTTGGCTGTGTACCATCTGGACAAAAAGCTACAGACAATCGTGGAAAATTTGGTGGATGGTTTTGTCCCTGTCACGGTTCAGCCTATGACGCATCTGGCAGAGTAAGACAAGGACCAGCACCAAGAAACCTTGAAATACCGCCTTATGTTTTTTTAAATAAATCGACAATATGTATTGGCAAAGAGGATATACCGAATAATGTCTAAGCACCAAATACAACAACCATCACAAAAAAAGGCTCTAAAACAAAAGGGCATAAAAAATTGGATAGAACATAGACTACCAATTTTTTCATTTATCAATAAAGAACTAGTAGAGTACCAAACCCCAAAAAATCTGAATTTTTTTTGGAATACTGGCTCATTGTCGGGCATAACCCTATTGATCATGATCATTACTGGAATTTTTCTGGCGATGCAATATACCCCACATGTAGATCACGCTTTTGAGAGTGTGGAACGAATAATGCGTGAGGTAAGATTTGGTTGGCTAATACGCTATATTCACATGAATGGTGCTTCTATGTTCTTTATTGTGATATATCTACACATATTTCGCGGGATCTACTATGGCTCTTATAAATCCCCACGAGAATTACTATGGATAATAGGGGTAATCATATTTTTCCTGATGATGGCAACCGCTTTTATGGGATATGTACTACCTTGGGGGCAAATGAGTTTTTGGGGTGCTACGGTTATTACGAACTTTTTTACCGCTTTTGATATTAATTTCACCATTGTGGATCATACAATTCAAATCAAATTGGGAACAACCATTATGGAATGGCTACTTGGTGGCTATTCTGTAGCGAATCCAACACTAAATCGGTTTTTTGTTCTACATTACTTGCTACCATTTGTAATTGTTGCATTTGTTGTATTGCATCTAGTAGCGTTGCACCAACATGGATCTAACAATCCGTTAGGCATCGATGCTACGAATAAATCTGACAAAGTGCCATTTCATCCATATTATACCTATAAAGATTTATATGGATTAGGAATATTCTTTACGATCTGGGCTATTTTTGTATTTTTTGCTCCTAATTTTTTTGGAGAACCGGATAACTATTTACCAGCGGACCCACTAGTAACCCCCACACACATTGTCCCAGAATGGTATTTTTTGCCATTTTATGCTATTTTGCGCTCCGTACCCAATAAACTTGCCGGAGTACTATTAATGTTTAGCTCTATTGCAGTATTGGCTGCACTACCATGGTTGGATAAATCACCTGTTAGAAGTGCAAAGTTCAGACCCATATATAAAAAACTATTTTGGCTGTTAGTGATTAGCTGCTTAACTCTTGGCTGGGTTGGATCACAACCGCCAGAAGGTATAGCAATGTTAACAGGTAGAATTGCTACCACATACTACTTTGCTCATTTCTTTATCGTGCTACCATTGTTAAGCATCATAGAGCGACCTATGCCTATACCAAGTAGTATCTCCCAATATGAAAAAAATAAACAAAAGCATAAATAAGATGATAATATTACTGTTATTATTTTTTTGTAATACTATTGCAAAATCAGAACCTAATATTACCCCAAATAAAGAAATAGACTGGACATTTAATGGCCCATTTGGAATATTTGATAGAAAACAATTACAACGAGGATTTCAAGTATATAAAGAAGTATGTTCTACATGTCATGGCATAGGGTTGCTACGCTATGAGAAATTAAAAGCTATTGACTTTTCTAAGCAAGAAATAAAAGCTATTGCACTGACGGATGAAATACATAACCATATAGATGAAGATGGTGAAATCACTACAAAAAAAGCCAGTATAAGTGATTATTTTACACAACCATACCCTAATAAAAAAGCAGCAAGATCCGCTAACAATGGAGCTTTACCTCCCGATCTCTCGCTAATAGTTAAAGCAAAATATGGCGGAGCAAATTATCTATACTCTCTATTAATTGGATATACCAATCCTCCAAAGGGAACGACAGTCATGGATGGTATGTATTATAATGCATATTTTGATGGTTATCAGATCGCAATGCCGCCTCCTTTACAAAATAATCAAGTCACATATAGTGACGGTACAACCGCTACCGTTGAACAAATGGCACAAGATGTCACTGCTTTTCTGGCATGGGTTGCAGAGCCAGAATCAGAATATAGAAGACAATTGGGAATAAAAGTAATAACATACCTAATATTTTTCACGATTCTAATGTATTATTTGATGAGAAGAATATGGAAAAAAACAAAATAGAATAATTATGAAAACTATAGAAGCAATTATTAATCAAGCATGGGAAGCCAAGGACACTATTAGTGCAGACAATAATGGGGCATTCCATGACGCTATACATGAATCTATTACCCTATTAAACAACGGCCAGGCTCGTACTGCCGAAAAACAAAATGATAAATGGATTACTAAAGAATGGACGAAAAAAGCTATCTTACTGTATTTCCGTATCAGTAATAACACTCTTTGTGCTGCTACATCCAATTGTTATGATAAAATACCGTTAAAATTTACAAAATGGACTAAAGACAAGTTCGCCAAAGCAAAAATTCGTATATGCCCTGGGTCAATAGTGAGAACTGGCACATATTTAGCGCCAAATACAGTAGTTATGCCAAGTTTCATTAATATCGGAGCATATGTAGATAGTGGGACTATGATCGATTCATATGCTACCGTAGGATCATGTGCACAAATTGGCAAAGACTGTCATATAGCCAGCGGCGCAGTAATTGGTGGAGTGTTAGAGCCGATACAATCTTCTCCGGTAATAATTGATGATAATTGTTTTATAGGAGCAAACTCTAGCATAGTAGAGGGAGTAAATGTACAACGAGGAGCAGTAATTGGTATGGGAGTATCAATAGGTACATCCACACCTATCATTAACCGAGAAACAGGTAACATCATTTATGGCACAATTCCAGAGTATAGTGTTGTAGTACCTGGTACAATGCCAAAAACTAATAACCCACATAACATTACCACTCAATGTGCAGTGATTGTAAAAACCGTCGATGAGAAAACCAGAGCAAAAACTTCTATCAATGAATTACTTAGAATATAAATGACCAATAATATCACAATAAAACAACTGCAAGACCCTGTAAAATTAACTAAAGAATTAATACAATGTAAAAGCATTACACCAATTGAAGGTGGCGCTCTACGGCTAATAGAATCCTGGATGAAAACACTAGGCTTTGAATGTCATAGACTAAAATTTAGTGACGATAATACACCAGATGTAGATAATCTATTTGCTATCAAAAAAATAGCACAGGGTAAAAACTTTTGTTTTGCCGGTCATACCGATGTAGTCCCCACAGGTAATAAACAATCGTGGAGTTTTGACCCTTTCACCCCGCAAGAAAAAAATGGCTATCTATACGGTAGAGGTGCCGTAGATATGAAAGGAGCAATCGCAGCCTTTATCTCTGCTATTGCTCGTTACATTGAGAATAACACGCTAAATAACTCCATTTCTTTATTAATTACCAATGACGAAGAAGATGTAGCTATAAATGGTACAAGAAAAGTATTGCAATGGTTAGAACAGGAGAATATTAACCTGGATTTTTGCTTGGTTGGTGAACCAACCTCAATTAAATCCCTTGGGGACACTATAAAAATCGGTCGCCGTGGTAGTATCAACACTAAGTTAACCATAACTGGACACCAAGGTCATGTTGCCTTCCCCGAAAAATGTATTAATCCTGTTCATATCCTGATCAATATTTTACATACACTTAAACAAGGACCAGCAGAAAAAGAAAGCAAGTTTTTTACCGCTTCAAACCTAGAAATTACATCTATTGATGTAGGTAATGAAACAACCAATTTAATACCAGAAACTGCATCAGCCAAATTCAATATTCGTTTTAACGATAACCATACTTGTCAATCTTTAAGTGAATGGATTAATCGCATATGCAAAGACCACACCTCTAATTTCACAACTAATTTCGAATTTAGCGGTGAAGCAGAATTTATTAAACCAGACAACGTCACCAATAACTTGTCAGCAATTATTAATGAGGTAACTGGCATTACTCCTGAATTAACCACCAATGGCGCTACTTCTGATGCACGATTCATAAGAAACTATTGTCCGGTGCTAGAGTTTGGCCTTATCGGAGAAACAATGCATAAAGTTGATGAAAAAGTATCTTTACAAGACCTAGAACAACTAACAAAGATTTATGAACGTATATTAACCATCCGCTTATGAAAAAAAATTCATCAAACATAATTGGTATAGTAAAATGCATAAAGAAAAAGTTTTATCTTATTCCTACTACTCGTACAGCTATAAATAGCTATACCATTTTGCAATGTAAGCCTAATTTATTGGATAAATTAGTAACAGCTAAAATAATCTCTAATTCCAAGAAAAACCCCAAAGTACGAATTATATCAACTATTTCCTCACCCCAATTATTATCCGATATTGCAATACATGATTATGAAATATCACAAGATTTCACGGATAATAGCCTACAAGAACTAAAAAAAATATCCGCAAAAGTTACTACTACAGGTAGAGTTGACTTAACACACATACCTTTGGTTACAATAGATGATGAAAGTGCCAAAGACCACGATGATGCTATATATGTCGAACCAGATAACAATCTAGATAACAAAGGAGGTTGGAAAATACTAGTAGCCATTGCCGACGTTAGCAACTATGTTACTCCTAATTCTGCAATTGATAACGAAGCACGCGAACGAGGCAATTCTGTATACTTTCCTGATCAAGTTGTACCCATGTTGCCAGAAAAATTATCTAACAACTTGTGTTCATTAAAACCTGACGTCAAACGTTACTGTCTGGCTGTTTGGCTCATTATCAATAAAAATGGTAAACTTGTAAGCAAACAATTTATACGTGGAGTGATGAAATCTCGAGCTAAATTAACTTATTCCGCGGTACAAAAATGCTTTAACAAACAAAATACAAAATATATAAAAAATAAAATCTCTCTGACAAATATTAACTATTTGTACAAAGCTTATCAAACTCTGATAAAAAATAAACATAAACGTGGCACGCTGGATGTAGATATACCAGAACAACAAATAATTTTATCTTCTGATTTAACAGTAAAACGTATAGGAGTAAGACCTAGATTAGACAGTCATAAATTGATCGAAGAGTTTATGATTCTTGCTAATGTTGCCGCTTCGGAGTTTATCGATCAAAATAAACTAAATTACCTTTCCAGAATACATGATACACCCAAAGAAGATAAAGTGAATGAACTTTATACTTTCCTTAAACTGAACAATATAAAAATCAATCAAGACAACGCTTGTTCATACAAAAAATATCTACAAATTATGCAAGCCACAAAAGAAACAGTAATAGAGCATACCGTAAAACAGCTAATTTTGCGCTCACAATCACAAGCAGTATACTCCCTAGATAATATCGGTCATTATGGTTTACACTTATCGCATTACACACACTTTACTTCGCCAATAAGACGTTACGCAGATATTACTATTCACCGAGCCATTATTGACCTTATTAGCACATCCAATTCTTATACTACACATAATTTAGATACTTTAGGAAACCTGCTATCTCTAAAAGAACGAGTAGCAACAAAAGCTGAACGAGATACTAACGACAGATATGCAGCTTTGTATATGAAACAACAGCGATACAATAACGTACAGGGGAAAATAAACGGCATTACAGAATTTGCTATGTTTATCACGCTAGAAAATACCATGATAGACGCGATATTACCTTTAAAAAATGTCACGGGAGATTACTTTATTCTCGATAGTAATCTACTATGTATCAAAGGAAGAAAAACCAAGAAAAGATTTCATATTGGTGATAAAATAAACGTAAACATCGAACACATATGTGAAATTTCAGGAAAAATACTATTGTTTTACAGATCTTAGCGATCACTAAAAGTGCAAATTAGCTCATCAATATACGTACACCCAGTCTTCTTACTACATCAGAATGATACGATTATATTAGCTTATTCCCATATATCACAACTATCATAAGCTATTTTCAATATACAGTACTCTCTACTCACTACCCTACATTAGGCCAATAATGTCTATAAAAAAAGCCGCTGCATAGCAACGGCTTTTAAAACTAAAACTAGTGTTCTAATTAGAACTTGTAGCTTAGACGAACACCTACGTGGCTTACACGAGGAGTAACTTTTTTGTCGTTCAAAGTCTTTTTGAATTTCTTCGCACCGTACATAGTGTGAGTGTATTCAGCACCAACCATCATGTTACCCATAACAGGAGTTTCAAAGCTTAGACCAGCAACGAAACCGTTCATACGGTTGTTGTCTTTTTTGTGCTCAGTACCAATAAGCTTCTTAGATTCAAACTTAGTGTTCATCCAACCAAGTCTTAGGCAAGTCATCCAACCGCCACACATTTTACCAAAACGAGCAGAAAGACCAAAGCTGTTTTTAGCATTAAACTTAGTGTGACCTGCTTTGTAACCCATACCGTGAAGGTCACCGTTTGCTTCAAGACCACATACAACCATTCCCATGTCTTGCATGTAACCAACGTGAACACCACCGTTGAATCCTCTTAGTGCATTTTCACCAGCAGTACCTTTTACTTTGTAAGAACCCATGCCGTATCCACCGCTAACACCAGCGTACATAGCATTCATCATAGTGTTCGCACTAGCAACACCAACAGTAGCTGCAAGAGCAGCTGCAGTAATTATTTTTTTCATTTGACAATTCCTTTCATAATTATTCCCCTTAACCACAAGGGAGAAACTAAGATCATTTTATAACTCATTGTGATACTTAAAACATTATTTTTTTGACTTTCGCATTTTTTTAGTCAACTATGTTGCTAAAATACAACACCACAAATGACAACTATCTAGACCAAGCCTCATCCCTAATAAGGTACTAGCTAGCTGGATTTTGTTCCGATAATACAAACCACTCTTCTTCTAAATGACTGATCTTATCATTCTTTTCCGCTAAAACAGTTGCTAATTCATTTGCGTGCACAGGATTTGTCACAAATATACTACTATCACTTAATTGCTCTCTTAATAAATCAACTTCAGACTCTAACTGAGCTATTAATTTTGGCAATTGTTCTAAACGGTATTTTTGATTAAAGGACAACCTAGTTGTGTTACTACTTTTAGTACTGTCTTTTTTCGTAATACTGGTTTTTTTCTTTATATGATTTGTACTATCAGGTTGTGATCCTCTTTGTCTCAAATAATCGCTATACCCACCAGCATATTCTTTGACAGAATTATCATCAGCAAAAACAATCATGGAGGTTACCGTGTTATCCAAAAAGTCACGATCATGACTTACGATGATAATTGTACCTTTATAGTCTATTAGCACACATTGCAACATCTCTAATGTATCCATATCCAAATCATTAGTAGGTTCATCCAAAATAAGAAAATCTGACTCTAGAGCTAATGTTTTTGCTAATACTAATCTGTTCTTTTCACCACCTGATAAAGTTTGGATAGGTGATTTTGCCTGCTCATGGGTAAACATAAATTGCTTTAGATATGATACAACATGTATCATTTTGCCAAGTGCATGCACATAATCCCCTCCGTTAGGACATAATACATCCCAAGGCGTCTTTGCATCTAACAATAGTTGTCTAGATTGATCAATATATGCAGTATTAACCGTAATACCTCGCCTTACCTTGCCAGAATCAGGCTTAATCTTGCCTAAGATTATCTGAATTAATGTACTTTTCCCGGAACCATTTGCACCGCAAATACCTATTCTATCCCCCTTGAGTATCCGTACTGAAAAATCATTAAACAACCAATGATCATTATATTGCTTTCCTATCGAGAGACATTCTGCTATCAACTTGCTAGAGTTACTTTCTCGTGCCTTTTGTACCTGTAATCTAATACCTTGTTGCTTGCATAACTGACTTTGTTTTTGTTCACGCAATGCCTGCAAGCGCTTTAGTCTACCTTGATTTCTTTTGCGTCTCGCACTAATGCCACCGGCTAACCAATGATTTTCTTGTTGCAACAGTTTATTTTGGCGTACTAATCTTTTTTCTTCCTCAAGATAGATTTTTTCTGACCAGTCCGCAAAAAAACTAAATCCTTTGTTATGAGCTAACAAACGCTGATCATATATCCACCACATACAACTAGTAATATTTTTTAAAAATGCTTTATCATGGCTAATTGTCACCACCGCACCATTACAACTTTTTATTGTTTTTTCTAACCATGTAATAGAATTAATATCAAGATGATTGGTTGGCTCATCCAGTAGTAACAGATCAGGTTCCCCCACTAAATTACGAACTATATCAATTTTTTTTGCCTGCCCACCAGATAAAGAAGACAAGCTCTGATCATATTTTACTTTGATGTTATCTAACCACTCCTTAGCTAAATAACTTACCTCTCCATAATGCTGAATCTGATGTTTAGCACAACCAGATATCACATATTCTAATGCACTACTATAACCAGAAAAATCTACTTCTTGTTTTAGGTATCTGACAATAAGTGATGGTTGTATGATACTCTCTTTTGCATCCATTGGTAATCTACCGCTGATCACATTCAACAAAGTAGACTTACCACAACCATTACGACCAATTAAGCAAATCTTATCCCGCTTGCCTATATTAAAACTAACATCTCGCAATAAGGTTTTTTCTGCTAGTACAACATCCAAGTTTTTAACACATATGATGTTATTATTCATCACGTGATTAACTATACTTTTTTGTTGTTTTATTCATCCATAGTCCCACTAGCACCGTCAATACAAAACCACCAATAGCGATAACAGTAAAAATCTTAAAGGTATTACCATATATCCCTATGGATTGTAGCAAAAATGATTTGTCATCAGTCGCTTGTGCAGGAATAGCAGCAATGTTTGATAAATATTTTGCTATCAAACTAGCAAAACTAATACCTAACATCGAACTTGCCATCATCACACCTTTAAAACGATCAGGTGATATTTTTGAAGTTAAAGATAACATTATTGGGAAAGTAAGTATTTCTGCTATTGTACCCAATACCAAACCAGCAATTACATACCATGCTGGTGATAATCCATCACTAGACTGTCCACTAATACATCCCATAAATAATATAAAAAATGCCACTCCAGATAACAAAAATGCCAGTGCAAATTTGCTAGCAGGTTGTAAATCCTTGCCTTTTTTAGCAAGCACGGTCCAAACGTAAGAAAATATACCCGCCAAACTCAAAACCGTAAGAGGGTTAATGGATTGAAAGTACTCTACCTTCAATGATTGACCTAAGAAAATTTTATTCACATTTCTCTTAATAAATAAAACCACAACCATATCCTGTTGTAAAATCAGAGCAAATGAAAACATATACACAACCAACCCGACAATTAACGTAAATATTTTCTCTCGTTCCTCGGCATTACACTGTAAAATAATTTTACCGATATAAAGAGCAAACACCAAACCAACAAATGGAAAAAAAGTACAAAATTTTTCATGATGGTACAGAATACAAGCAAATAAAGGACCGGATATAATTCCTCCCATAGCAACTAACCAATAAGACTTACTACTGGGACCTTTATCAATATGGGAAAAGTATTTTTTTTGTGTCAAAGCAATAACCGCACCGATTAACATTCCTAACCCTGCAATTCCAAAACCATAATGCCAACCATATTCATGCCGCACATAACCACATACAATTGGTGCAAATATTGACCCTATATTGATAGCAAAATAAAAAATAGTGTACCCTGCATCCTTCAAAGATTTATTTTTGTCTTTATATAACATACCCACACTCGAAGACATATTCGCTTTAAAAAACCCTGTACCCGTGATAATAAAACCTAAGCCTAGGTAGAAAAAGTATTCACCAAACGGCATAAGTCCTAAACAAAAATGACCAATAGCCATAATAACACAACCCATAATCACACCGGACTTAAACCCAATTATTTGATCAGCTAAATAACCACCAATTAGCGGAGTAACATAGAGAAGCGATACATAAGAACTAAATATACCAAGAGAGTTGCTATCACTGTAATGCAATGACACGGTCATATACATTAACAACATAGCCCGTAACCCAAAAAAACTAAACCTCTCAAAGATCTCGATGGACGAAAGCACAAAAATCCCTGTGGGATGACCAAAAAAAGAAGAATCTTTCTTTGGTATAGAGCTAATTTTACGTGTCTTTTGCATTAATAATCACCATTGCATAATGGCAAAGTATAATAATGTTTTTTATTTATGCAAGTTGCTTCTCGTACAAATCGATATAGTACGGTATCGTATTCTTAATAGATTCCCTAGCGCTTACAGTCGGATTCCACCGTAAAACCTGTTGTGCTTTTTTAATAGATGGCACCCTAAACCCCATATCTTGATAATGCTTACCGTAATGAACACTGCCGTCTACATGTGTAATTTTTAATTGCTCAACGAGATAAGAATAAGCCGGTATCTTTTTAAACTCTTCGCATATAATATCGACAAACTCGGCAATAGATAAGTCATTATCTGGATTACCTATATTAAAAATTTGTTGATTAGCACAATTATTTTTGTTTGCTATAATTTTTATCAAACAATCAATGGCATCATTAATATCAATAAAACTGCGACGCTGATTACCACCATCAACCAATTTAATCTCTCCATGATATAAAATATTAGAAATGAACATTGTTAATGATCTAGCAGAACTTTTATCTTTCTGTAAATAATCTAATTTAGGACCAATCCAATTAAAGGGCCTAAATATGCTATATTGCAGATTTTCATGTATACCGTATGCATATATAACCCGATCAAGCATTTGCTTAGAACAAGAGTATATCCAGCGTTGTTTACTAATCGGACCAGTGATTAAAACAGAATCCTCCTCATCAAATTCTTGATCTGTACACATTCCGTACACCTCAGAACTAGATGGAAATACCACACGTTTATTATATTGCACACAGTAACGAATGATTTCTAAATTAAGCTCAAAATCTAGTTCAAAAACTTTCAGAGGATTTTGCACATATAAAGCCGGGTTCGCAATAGCAATTAATGGTAACACTACATCGCACTGTTTGATATGATCAACGATCCATTTTTTGTGCTTATGAGCATCACCTTTTTGGAAATGAAAACGCTGATGATTAACACAATTTTCCAATTTATCATCAGCCATATCTAAGGCATATATATGCCAATCACTATTTTGTAATATTTTTTCGGACAATAGACTGCCAATAAAACCATTGGCTCCTAAGATTAATAATTTCTTACTCATTATTTATTATCACCTTCTGTATCACTATTTGTATCTAATATTTCTTTAATTAAAAATCTAGGCCTTTTCCTCACAACTTCATATATTCTGCCCACATATTCACCAACTATGCCGATCCCTGCTATTGCTACACTGACTAAAAACATCAATATCGCCACTATAGTAAACAAACCACCGACTTCTGGCCCAACAACAAGACGCCTTATCAATAAGTATGCCACCAAAATTCCACTTAACAATGATACAACGAAACCAAACACTGTAAATATATGCAGTGGTGCCATGGAAAACCCAGTAAACAAATCAAAGGTGACCCTTATTAGACGATAAACGTCATATTTTGAATCACCTTCTGTCCTTGGTTCATTTCTTATCACGACCTCGGTAGGGTTAGTAGCAAATTTATAACCCAAAGCCGTTACAAAAGTAGACGATTCATCACACTGTGTAATAAGCCTAACAATACGACTACTGTAAGCGCGCATCATACACCCTTGATCGGTAATTTTTATATCGGTTACCTTACCTCTAATTTTGTTCATTAATTTTGAGGGATATCCTCTGAATAACAAAGAATCATTACGCGAGTCTCGTATTGATCCTACATAATCATACCCTTCTTCATATTTTTTTAACAAGGTGGGAATTTCTTCAGGAGGATTCTGCAAGTCCGCATCGAGGTTAATTACCACCTCTCCCTTTGCACGTTCAAAAGCGGCCATAATAGCCATATGCTGACCAAAATTACCATTAAATTCTATAATTTTAATTTGCTCGGGACGCCTTTTGTGAAATTCTTTTAATATATTCGCTGTATTATCTTTACTACCATCATTAGTAAAAATTATCTCACATTTTTTCCCGATAGAATCAACCACCTTGGTCAATCTGGAATACATAGTTTCTAGGCACTCTTGTTCATTATATACCGGGATCACTACCGATAAATATATATCACCACTCATTTCTACTTCCTCTTTAATATACTGGCCATTGATTGTATAACGTAATCTTGCTGTTTAAAGGTCATCTTTGGGAACAGTGGCAAGCTTACAATAGTATCAGATATACTTTCAGCATTAACAAAACTGTGTTTTTTATATCCATAAGTATCGGAATAGTATTTAAACAAATGTATAGCAGGGTAATGATGAGCTGTACCGATGTTATACTGTTTCATTGACTCAATAAATTGATCCCTAGAGATAATCTTATCATTAATTAATACCGTAAAAATATGCCATGAATGTTGGTTATTAGCGTCTGCATCTTTGGGTAGAGTTAATTCTGACCAATTGCTAAATGCATCTAAATACCTATTAGCAAGAGTTTGACGCATCATGTTCATAGTATCTAGTTTTTTTAACTGTACTATTCCTATTGATGCTTGCAAATCAGACATATTACATTTATACCCAGGAGAAACAATATTTATCTGCTGACTACCCTCTTTTGTATACCTGTACCATGCGTCTTTTGCTATACCATGAAACCTTAAAGCTTTTAACGACTGTGCCGTATCTTTATCATGCACTGTAATTATACCGCCTTCTGCAGTAGTCATATTCTTGCATGGATGAAAGCTAAACACTTGAATATCACCAAAACTTCCTATTTTACTACCGGAGTATTCAGAACCAATGGCATGTGCAGCGTCTTCTATTACTCGTAAATTGTGTTTTTTTGCTAGATCATAGATTTTGTCCAGATTTACTGGTAATCCAGCGAAATGAACAGGCATAATTGCTTTTGTTCTTGCTGTAATAACAGATTCTATCTTATTTACATCTATGTTAAACGTACCAGGGTCAATATCCACAAAAACAGGAGTGGCGCCAGCATGTGTAATAGCATTAGCCGTTGCCACAAAAGTGAACGGTGTTGTGATCACCTCATCACCACCCCTAACACCAGCCGCAACTAAAGCAAGATGTAACCCAGATGTTGCAGAAGTAACCGCAATCGCATTGGTATCGCCACCTAGGTAATCACTAATCTGCTGCTCAAAAGACTGTACTCTGGAACCGGTAGCAAGCCATCCAGAGCGCATACAATCGATAACAGCATTAATTTCATCCTCATCAATACTAGGAGAAGAAAATGGCAAAAATTTTTCTATAATATCTTGGTCTATACTAGCTTTGTCCAATACAGTACACTCCACCGATAATTAATAATGATCCGATAATTCGAATACTAGAAATATTTTCTCCAAAAACGAAATAGCCAATAAACATCATGAGAACATAACCAATAGCCGCCATCGGACAGGCGTAACTAACATCTACCCTTGATAAAACAATTAACCAAGCTACTACGGAAAAGACATACAATGATATACCAGAAATGACATATAAATTAGTCGACACCCTGAATAAAATATCAAATAAATTACATAATTTACACTCTATATTACTAATAACTTGTGCCCCTATTTTAAGCAAAGTTTGTGCAATCGCACTAATAGCAACACTAAATATTATTAAAGGCATATATTGCAGATTTACACTCATTTTCACTCCTTTGATAATAGTGCGGAATTTCTATTCTGATAGATCATTCGCAAACCTTTCACATGATAACTCTCTAGCAAATAATTAGCAATGTTATTTGGCGTAACTATTAAAACCCTGTCTTGTAAATTACTCAACAACAATTTGGTAAACCTTTCTTCATTGATAATCCATTTACTGGTATCTTCTTGCTTAATACCAAAATCTAATTCACCGCTCCAATTTGCTATATGTACAGTACGCCCAAGATATGCTGGCAGATCTTGATAATATTTGCGATAACAAATAACTTTTATGTTTGGCCCATAATTATTATTGATCAACATCGCAATATCTTTTACTGACCTACCTTCTACTGCATTCCAACAAATGTTTAATGGTAAGAACATACATATTCCAGTAATTAGCATAGAACAAATCACCGCCTTGCTATGCATTTTATTAAAAAAGTATAGGGTAGCAACTATTCCTAACATCAGCACACAAATCAAAATGCATACACACCTGACCACTAACAATAAATCTATTAGCTCCTCGGTATATAACGCAATGTAAAAAGCCACTGCAAGAATACCAGACATTCCTTGAAAGATAACCACCTCTTTTTTGTAACCAGGTAGTAATGTTGCTTTATTCCATAGCTCATAAACTATCTTGCCAATAAATATAGAAAGTGGGGGGAAAACGGGTACAATGTATGGTATTAACTTTGAACTAGATAATGAATAAAACAAGATAATAAAAGTAACCCAGATTAATAAAAATCCATCTACCAAATAAGTAGATTGTTTTTGCTTTACTGATAACACACTATTTTTCAAGGCTCGCCATAAAAACTGACTCCAGGGATAAAAACCCAAGAAAATAATTGGTATAAAAAACCATATCGGCTGATAACGTCTATGTATTTTAGTAAAAAACCGTAAAAATTGCTCGTGTATAAAATAAAAATCAAAAAATTCTGGATTCTCTGTCGCTACCAAAACATGCCATGGCACTGCGATCACCAGAAAAAGAGCTATCCCCCACCATGACTTAAAAATTAATTTTAATAACTCTAGATTCTTATAATATAAAGACCACAAGATGATAATACAACCGGGGATGATTATTCCCACCAATCCCTTGGTTAAAATCGCACAAGCAGAGCTCACAAAAAATACACTTAAAGCAATATTACACCGTAATTTTTTATGAATATTGCATAGAGCATAAAATACGCTCATCAAAGATAACGTCATCAATATCGATAAAGCCATATCAAGAATTAATATTCTACTATGCGCATAGTACAACAAAGAAGAGGACAATACCGTTGCACTTGCAAGCGCTATCCCTCTATTATAAAAACTCCTAGCAAAGGCATAGGTACCTACACATCCTATCACAGTAAACAAAGCTGGCCAAAAGCGCAACGCCCATTCATTAACGCCAAATAATTTAATCATCCCTGCTGTTAACCAATACATTAAAACTGGTTTTTCAAAATATTTTACGCCATTCAGTCTTGGCGTAACATAATCTCCGGTTGCAACCATTTCCCTTGGAATCTCTGTATATCTACCCTCATCAGGAGAAGACAAGGGCCTAAAACCTAGCAAAATACCAAACAAAACAGAGGCTAAGACTGCAATTAAAATTGTATCTTGCGTATAAGAACGCATTTGAGATGTTACCTTTGTTTGTTTATTCAATTTTACTTCCAATCATGCATCACTGTTTAAGCAACTTCACAACCCAACTTTACTACAGCTTAGAATTAAAACACCATAGAATTAATAATGAAAGAATATTCTACAAATACTGGTTAAAATCAGTTTGCAAAAAAAAATCCCGGACCGAAGTCCGAGACAAGTTTTACAGGGAGGCTAGATAAAGAGGGTAAAAACAGGAATACCCTCCTTCTATGTAGTCTTTGTAGCCTATATAAACTTAACCGTCAACAAAAAAGTTTCAAAAAAGTAAAAAAGATACGTAAATTTCATTTAAAGAAATTATGTAACGTAAAATTGTGCAGAAATTTTGTTTTTTTGATATGCAGTCCCAACATATGATAACAGAATGCAACACCCTGCTTTTCTTGCTATATTAAGCTACCCTCAAAAACAATAGACCAAAGATCTATCAAAGAAATGTAAATACTATATTTCCGCCTAACGATATACATGCTATGGTGATCGTACAAAATCGAGGAAGTTTAGAATGCGTAATTCTGGAAGAAAGTACGATGAAATCAGGCCTGTGCAACTTGATATCGAATTTATGCCTAATGCAGATGGCGCATGTCTTATCAGCATGGGCAACACAAAAGTAAGCTGTACGGCTACTATAGAAGAAAAAGTACCTATTTTCTTACGTAATACCAATAGTGGGTGGGTAACAGCAGAATACAGCATGCTACCATGTTCGACTAATACCAGAGTTACTAGAGAAGTAACAAAAGGCAAACTATCAGGAAGAACGCAAGAAATACAAAGGCTGATCGGCAGATCATTAAGAGCTGTTACCGATTTAAAAGGTTTTGGTGAAAGACAAATTATACTAGATTGTGATGTTATACAAGCAGATGGTGGAACTAGGACTGCATCAATAACCGGATGTTATGTTGCCCTATTTTTAGCATTCAAAAAATTGCAAAAAAAGAAGCTCATCACTAACATACCACTAACCGATAGCGTAGCTGCGATATCTTGCGGTATATACAATAATGAATCAATTCTGGACTTGGATTACATAGAAGACTCTAATGCCCAAGCGGATGCCAATTTTGTTTTAACTGGTAACAATAAAATAGTCGAGATTCAAACCACCGCAGAAAAATCACCATTTGACTTTGAGCAATTTAGCACAATGTTTAAATTAGCTAAAAAAGGGCTAGCCGAGCTCACAGCATTACAAACTAAAATACTACTTAATAATCACAATAATTAATATGGATTTTGGACTATATATACATTGGCCTTTCTGTGCCTCAAAGTGCCCATATTGTGATTTTAATAGCCATGTAAGAAAGAACATTGATGTAATGCAATGGGAAAAAGCCCTACTACAAGAATTAAAATATGTTGGGAATCAAACTAAGAATAGAACATTAAAAAGTGTGTTTTTTGGTGGTGGCACCCCATCATTGATGCCTCCCGGCACGGTGGAAAGCCTATTATCAAATTTAAACAATTACTGGAAAATACATGATGATATTGAAATTACCTTAGAAGGCAACCCCAACTCTATCGAATCGCAAAAATACAAAGATTTTAAAAAAGCAGGAGTCAATAGAGTTTCAATTGGTATACAATCCTTAAAAGATCGCTCCTTAAAATTTTTGGGCAGAACACATGGTGTCAACGAAGCAATCAAAGCATTAAATATAGCCACTTCTATCTTCGTCAGAGTATCATTTGATTTAATTTATGCCTTACCACACCAAACCACTGCGCAGTGGAAACAAGAATTAACCGAAGCCTTAGCTATGACCAAAGGACATCTATCATTATATCAACTCACTATTGAAGAAGGCACGCCGTTTTACTATCAACATAAACGTGGAGATTTGGTCACCCCAACCGCACAAAAATCGGCAAAATTATTTGAAATTACAAATGAAATACTATCTGCACATAATTACTATCCTTATGAAGTATCTAATTATGCTTTGCCCAATCACGAATGTATCCACAACAAAATTTATTGGCAATATATGGATTACGCCTGCATAGGTCCAGGAGCACATGGAAGAATCACCTTACAAAATAACAAATATGCGATAAAAAATTATAAAACTCCGGAAAAATGGTTAACCAAAGTACTACAAAATGGACATGGACAAGAAATAGTAGAACATATATCACACAACCAGCAAATCACTGAACATCTCATTATGGGGTTCAGATTATATGAAGGAATCAATAAAAAACAATTTTTCTCGCAGCATAACTTTGACTTGAATAAAATTAGCAATAACCCAACGATAAAAATGTTAAAACAACTCGGATTAATAACGGAAAACAATTCACATATCGCTGTTTCCTCGCACGGAATGCTTAAACTAAACAAAATAATCGAACAAATCGCCTGTATACCAGAATTTACATGAGCAGCACAAATTTGTATTTATGCATCGTATCCTAATGCCTAAACCAATACAACTTACCACGTTTACGCCAGTGATGATAAAAGATGATTACACTGATAAACATCAGTGCTTACCACTATTATAAAGCAAGACCAAAAAACACATTACTGCGCTTAATGTTATTAATTCTAATCATTATAACGCTTTAGAATACATATACGACGCAAACTTATGTGCATATACCCCATAATAACTAAATACATAAAAAAATATTCCAGCACTACAATTAAAATTATAAGACAACAACGCTAAATTTTATTTTACAGCATCCTAGATAAAAGGAATTCGGCATGCGCATAAGTTTCTGTTCCCACTACACACAAAGCCTCTAACGACGCCCAAATAATTTCTCTATATCCTTTTTTTCCAGTTTGACATATGTTGGTCTACCATGATTACATTGACCAGAATAGGGAGTTGATTCCATTTGACGTAACATTTCATTCATTTCTTGTATGGACAGTTTACGTCCGGCTCTTATACTACCGTGACATGCCATAGTACCCAAAATATCATTGATATGATTCTGCACAACGATGGAAGTATCCATTTCTGCAATTTCTTCGGCAATATCCAACACTAATTTATTTATATCTATTTCTCCTATAATAGACGGTAGTTCTCTTACGATTATCGCATCATCACCAAACCCTTCGATAATAATTCCAAACTTACTTAACTCACTTTGGTAAGCTAGTATCTTATCAAGATGTTTTGCATCTAATTTGACGATTTCTGGCACCAATAGACATTGCGTCTTGATCTCAGAATTTTGTAAATCCAGTTTCATCTTCTCGTAAATTAACCGTTCATGAACCGCGTGCTGATCGACGATAACGATACTATCGGATGATTCGGCAACAATATACGTATTATGTAATTGCGTTCGTGCAAAACCTAGGGGATAAGCGGAAAAATCATCTTGCTCTGTATTATCTTGTGCTGCCCAATCTGGTGATGAATTATTTGGACTTACATGACTTTCTTGTAACTCATTACGCACAACAGCTGAATGATGATAGGGCATTACTCGGGAATATTGACGATCGTTACTGCCTAGATAATCACCCCCTATATTACCTGTTCTTTGATGACCAATGGTGAGTTTAGGTTGAGTATGTTCTGGTTGCATTACAGACAACGCATGTTCCGCCACAGTAGAAGATGCTTTAAACCCAGACTTCCTTAACGCACCACTTAAGGCACTAATTAACGAACTACGTACTTTCCCAGGATCACGAAACCTGACCTCTGTTTTTGCTGGATGCACATTGACATCAACTAACAAAGGATCAATAGACAAATATAACACTACTATTGGATAACGATCTCGTGCCACAAAATCACTGTAAGCTATTTTCACTGCGTGATTCAATAATTTATCTTTTACTGACCTACCATTAACAAATAGATATTGTTGTTGGGCATTGGAACGATTCAGAGTAGGTAATCCAGCATAACCCTCTATTGCTATATCATCATGAGACTGATTAACAACAGTAGAATTATCCACAAAATCCTTACCTATAATGTCTGCTAACCTAGAATACAAATCGTCTTTGTCACTATTACATTGATAATGAAATAATGTTTTCTTCTCATTTTGCAAAGAAAAACTAATTGCAGGATACGCCATAGCTAAACGTTTAATGACATCAATAATATAATTAGTCTCTGTTTGTGCAGCTTTCAAAAACTTCAACCGCGCAGGAGTAGCAAAAAACAAATCGCTAACTTCTATTTTTGTACCTGCAACCCATGATGCAGGAATAATATCTTTGTTATCTCCCCCCACAACATTGACAGCCCAAGCGTGATCTTCATCACCTTTTCGTTTTGAAGTAATGCGTAACCTAGCCACTGATCCTATCGAAGGAAGTGCCTCACCTCTAAATCCCATAGTACTAATATTAAAAAGATCATGTTCTGGCAATTTTGAAGTGGCGTGCCGCTCAACACAAAGCTGTAAATCATTTTTATCCATACCATTACCGTTATCTATAACGGAAATGTAACTTTTACCACCATCACGTATTGTAATAGAAATTTCTGAAGCACCAGCATCGATACTATTTTCAACCAATTCCTTGATAACAGAATAGGGTCTTTCTACCACTTCACCTGCTGCAATTTGATTAATCAAATTCTGCGGTAAAATCCTGATTTTCATTACACTTTACCACTCATATATTGCTTAGTTAGCACTTTACTCTCCTCTACACCTGGCTGATCAAAAGGATCAACTCCCATATGACCAGCTACTATTATAGTTTCACACATGAAATGAACAAGCAACTGTCCCAAAGTAGCCTCATCCATCTTCTCAAATGTGATTGCTCTAATTGGTCGCCCTATTTTCTTAAGAGAGTCTACCGTGGCCTTGGCTTCTAACAATAATAGATCACCCATGGTACGATGTTGGAAAAATTCGATTTCTGCATCATAATCTTCGTCCGCCATTATGTGGCTACCTTTAGATAACGAATTTTCCAACAAAAACGTAAAACATTTATCATCTGGTCCATCACGATAGAGCTGCAATTGGCTGTGCTGATCAACCGTACCTAATGCACTAACCGGTGTACTACCCTTGCCATCCTTACCTATACTTTCCGCCCAAAGTTGAGCGTACCATTTGGAAAATACATACATTTTATCCAAATAAGGCATCATGACTGATATATTACGTCCTAAATTTAAACATTGATAAGCAAACTTAGCACTAATATCTACATAATGATTATGCCTATGTATAATAGATTCTAAATATTGCCTTGCGCTGGACTGTAATTTTTCAACATCAACACCTGCAAGAGCTGCAGGTAACAAACCAACAACTGAAAATACCGAAAACCGTCCACCTATTTTCACATCATGCGCCAAAGTTTCTAAATTATATTTCATTGCTAATCTGGTTAGCGGGCTATCTTTTGGTTCCGTAATAACCACAAGATGTTTATTGATATCCAAACTATGTTTTTTCAGGCAATTAACCACACTTAGGGTTTGACACAAGGTTTCCGCAGTAGTACCAGACTTTGATATGGAAAAAAAACACGTCTTGGCTAAATCCAAATTTTGCACCAAGTCATCGAATGTATTATGATCAACATTATCGATAAAGTGTACATTACACTGCTTAAAACGATTATTACTTAATTCACATAACGTTTGTGCACCGAGTGATGAACCTCCTGTACCTAAAAAAACAAAATTTTCAAATTTTCCTTTTATCTGCTTTGCTCTAATTATGATATCGTCCAGTAACGCTTGATCGTACAGTACATCCAAAAACCTATAAGAACCGTTTGCAAACTTAGCTTTAAAATCCTCTATAACGTCATCATTAGCCATTGATACAGGATCAAAATTATGAACATCCAACTTAAACATTAACTTTCTCTTCTTAATAAATAACTTATTTTATCATACCAAACTCACAAACCGCATGATTCTAGGAGTCCACGGGATCCCCAACAATAAAAAATACTAATTTATTAGTATTAAAAAACGATCTAGCAAACTTATTCACTTCACTTAGTTTAATCTCGTTAAGCATCTTCTCTCTCATATTAATGTATTCCGAAGGAAACTGATTTTGTTTGTAAAACAACAATTTATCAGCAATGGCTGATGTTGAAGATAAATTTAACACTTCTCTACCTATTAGGGCTCTTTTTGCATCTTGTAATTCTGATTCAGTTATGCCAAATGCCGACATCTTAGCAAACTCTTTTTTAATCAACTGTATAGCCTTATTAATATTATGGTTGCTACTACCTAACCTACCAGACAAATGAGATACATAGTCACTATTATCCAAACTAGTATGCACACTATATGCATACCCATGTTTCTCTCTTATTTCCTGTATTAATCGAGAAGTAAAATCCCCTCCCAATACGTGATTTAGTAACATAAAAATCAAGATATTCTTATCCTTATACCCTATACCTTTGTGGTGAAAAGAACATACACTTTGCGGTATTTTTTTTCTTAATATATGAGTTTTATCATCATAGACAGCTTTTAATACTGGTAAACTTGCATCCGTTTTGCGACGTGGTAACTTGGCAAAGATACTATCTACAAAATTCTCCGCTTGTTCAGGTGTTAAATTACCGCATAAGGTAATTTGCAAGCTATTACAATCAAGTATATTAGCAAGAAAACTTTTTATATCACTGGACTTAATATTGTTTATCGATTGCTCGGTAGCACTAATGCCATATTGATGCGTACCATACATAAACCCAACAGCAGACTTATGCAGCAAATACTCAGGATTTTTCAGCGAACTTCGCAAACTAACAACAGCATTGGACTTGATTAAATCAAGCTTGTCTGCAGGTAATAAAGGTTTATACAGAATATCTTTTAATACTAGGATAGCAGTATCTTTGTTACGCAATGTTGTCCTTAACCCTCCATAAAAATAATCTTTATCTGAACAGAAATATATACTGATAGAGTTTTGTGCTAATAATTCACGTAGCTCTTTTGAGCTTCTCTTGCCTGCTCCATGCATTAACAATTGAGAGGTAATAGAGTTCAATCCAGACAAATTGCTATTTACATAAGCAGTACCCCCACCTTTAAAACTGTACTTCATGGATATTACTGGCACATTCTTATCTTGAACAAACCAAAAACCAATACCACCCTTGGTCTGTAAGTGATGTACTTTCACTGCTTGCACGGCGAAAGTACAAACAATCATGCATATCCCATATAGATTACGCATTATTTTTCTCCTAATTACGATTTATCAGGTAACAAATAACCTTCGACAACCCCTTGATGCAAGGAAAAATATTGCTTAAAGCTATTGTTAATATCAGATATATTCAATTTTTTAATATATTCTGGCTCATTCTCTATATCTTCTAGGGCAATACCTTTTACTAAAGGTTCAATCAGAGGTATTGCACCATATGTTAAACTATCTTGCAAATAATCAATACCTGAAAGCATTTGCAACTTTACATTAGCAAATATTTCTTTATCAATCCCATTCTTAACAATCATTGCAATTTCTGTTTTTAACACATCTGCTAATTTGTGTTCTGACACTCCGGCAGAAGCTTCTGCTAAAATTGCGATAAAGGCCCCGTCAAGTGCATTCGGGTTATAATAAACATTTACATCAGTAGCAATCTTTAAATCCTCAACCAATCTTCTCCTTAATATACCATTAGCTTTATTGGTCAAAATACTACATACACAGCTTAATGCTAATGATACATTTGGTTTAGATTTTTGGTATGCTGGAGCATTTAATACCAACGCAACCAATGGGGTAGAGATTTGATCTGATCTTTGCGCAATATTTATTTTATACGTTAGCTTTGGTTCACTGACCCTATTTCTACTAATATCATTTACCAAAGGAATATCTGCATAATACTTCTCTGCTAATTTTCTTGCCTCGAATAAATTAATATCACCGCTCAATATGATAAATGCATTATTAGGAGCATACCAACGTTTGTGAAAATCTAATACATCTTGCTTATTATAAGTATTTATTTCATGCCGCCATCCAATTGGAACTGTACCATAAGGATGGTGCCGATAAAATACAGATAACAGGTGACTATAAAACTGCGATACAGGATTATTACCTATGCGCATATTTTGTTCATCTAATACAACTTGCTTTTCAGTATTTAACTGTTCGTCCAATACTGTGATAGCACGCATCCTATCAGCTTCTGCAGCCATAACAGAGTCCAAATATCCCTTAGGAACAGATTCATAGTAATAAGTCATATCATACGATGTAACCGCATTGATAGCCCCACCAACTTTCCCAACCTTTTTCATTAAGTCAGCAGCTGTGCTACCTTTGGGACCTTTAAACATCATATGCTCTAAAAAGTGTGCTAAACCAGACTTGCCCAAAGGGTCATCAGCACTCCCAACCTTATATACAACTATTTGTGTTACAACTGGTACTCTGTGATTAGGAATTATGTAAAACACTAATCCATTTGGTAAAGAAAAAGTTTTGGCATTATAAAGTCCAGAGACTCCATTCTTGCATAAACAACACACCAACAAAAATGCACATATTCCTCTTACCATTACACCCTCTTCGTTTACCTATAAGCCTAAACTATTTTTTGTCCATTTTCTGCAGTATAGAATTATATTGCGACATATCCTTTGGTAATTTGGCTTTTCTAACATTTTTTGCTTTACCTTCATTTTGTGGAGGCACCAAATTATAATTATTAGGAAATGACAAAGGTGGCTTTTCAATCACGTTAAATTCATTGTTACTCTGTCTGGCAAGACCTAGAATATTCTTGGCCTTATCACAACTTGAAAGCAAACATAGCGCTGTCAATCCTATAGTAAATTTTACATATTTAAGCATTGGTTTTTCCTTTCTTATTAATAAAAGATTCCATAATAATTAGACCAGCTCCAAAAGTAATAAAAATATCAGCAAAATTAAATACTGGCCATAAAAAATGTTTATAATGAAGCAATAAAAAATCTAATACCGCATTGTATTTTATCCTATCATATACATTACCCAGAGCCCCTCCTATGATAAACCCTATTCCACAAGATAATAACATATTATCAGAACGTAATAACCAGACAAATAATGCCATTATTATGATTAATGCCAACGCTATCAGACTATATGTGCCATACATGCCATAAGAGTCAAACAAGCTAAAACTTACCCCTTTATTCCATGCTAAAGATATTTGAAAAAAATCCGTAATAATCAAGTTATGCTGACTATTGATGAAAAATTTCAAAATATACACTTTACTAATATAATCTGCAATAAAACTAAGACAAGCGATAATAACACCTGTTAATACCATCATCTTATTCTTCACGACATGCCACCGCATCTACACACCTATTACATAAGTCTAAATATTTTACATTCGTTCCTACTTCCGGCAATACTTTCCAACATCTTGCACATTTATCATCATTAGCTTTCTCTATCACGATATCAATTTCATTATTATCCACCCCACCTTCGGCACGAATATCGTGAATGATTTCAATTTGCGATACTATACATAATTCTGCAAAATCAACATTACGATCACATTTTGCTTGTGGATCATACACTGTCACCTTGGCCTGTAAACTTGATCCAATTTTGCCATCTTTTCTTGCTTGCTCTAATGCACTATTAATAAGGGATCTATATTTCTTAATCTCTTCAAACTGATCGCTAATAGCTAAATTGTACCAACTCTTTGTACAATCTGTAAGGGTTGTAAGGTGCACTGAATATTCCTGGCCATAAACCGTTTCTTTTACTGTCTCTTTATATATGGAAAACGCCTCTTCCGTTGTCACTGGTAGCAACGGCGCCAACCATCTTATCAAATAGCTGAAGATATGGTTCATCACAGTTAACGCAGATTTCCTAGCTATCGCATCAATGGAGTCACAGTATAAATTATCTTTTCTTATATCGAAATAGAATGCAGACAAATCATTATTACAAAAAGAATGTAACGTGCTATAAAAGTTTTGAAAATCAATATCTTCTACGCTACGAACAAATAACTGCTGTATTTCAGACAATCTGTGTAGTACCCATTTTTCCAAAATAGGCATATCTTCATACCCTACATCTATCCTATTATCATAACCACCTAATGCACCCAAAAGATAACGCAGTGTATTGCGGTATCGCCTATAAATATCTTGCTGATACTTTAGAATATTTTTACCGAATTTCAGATCATCAGTATAATCACAACTAACAACCCATAAACGCAATATTTCCGCACCCATATTATCAGCAACATCCAGCGGTGAAATAACATTACCCAAGGATTTAGACATTTTCTTGCCATGTTCATCAACTGCGAAACCATGCGTCACCACCTTTTTGAATGGCGCATCTCCCCTTGTACCACAACCCACCAATAAGGAAGACTGGAACCAGCCACGATGTTGATCAGAACCTTCCAGATAAATATCTGCTGGACGCCTAAGTTCTTCTCTATTTTCTAAGACAAAACCTTGTGTTGCACCTGAATCAAACCAAACATCCAGTATATCACGTACTTGGACAAAATTACTTTTCGAATATTCTGGTTGTAGAAAACGGTCTGGATCACTATTGAACCAAGCATCACAACCTTCTTGCTCAATCGCCGCTATAATTTTGTTGTTAACTATTGGGTCTATCAGCAAACTTCCCGTTTCTTTACACACAAACAGCGTGATTGGCACACCCCAAGCTCTTTGTCTAGAAACACACCAATCTGGGCGCTCTTGAATCATCCCTCCGATACGGTTGATGCCTGCTTTAGGTAACCAACTTACAGAATTATTAATTACATCAATGGCATCAGAGCGCAAATTATTATGATCAATATTAATAAACCATTGTGAAGTTGTACGATAAATTAATGGGGCTTTTGAACGCCAAGAGTGAGGATAGCTATGTACTAAATCGCTGGCATAAAGCAATTGCTTGCAATTATCCAGTGCCTCCACTACCGCAGCATCAGCTTTAAATACGTGAATACCAGCAAAATATGGAACAGCATCGGTATAAAGACCATTATCATTGATAACATCTATGATTTCTAAATTATATTTTTCCCCTAAAGAAAAATCATCCGGTCCATGTCCTGGTGCTGTATGCACCAATCCCGTACCTGCATCGGTTGTCACATGTTCACCTGGAATCAAAGGCACATCAAAATTATAACCTAACTGTACCAAAGGATGAGAACAAACTGTGCCATGCAAATCATTCCCAAGAAACTCATTAATAACTTCATATTCTTTGACCGCCATCTGCATGCAAACAGAGTCTAATAAATTTTTGGCAACTATGATTCTATCACCATTCTTAAGTTTATCATTATCCGCATTCGTCACCTGTACCAATACGTATTTTATGTCATTACCATACGCAATAGCTCGGTTTGCAGGTATCGTCCAAGGAGTAGTAGTCCATATTACAAACTGTGCACCTTTTAGGCTTGCTAGCTTGGTACTAACAACTGGAAACCCAACGTAAATAGCTGTTGATTTCTTATCCTTGTATTCTACCTCTGCCTCTGCTAAAGCAGTTTTTTCAATAGGAGACCACATAATTGGTCTAGAACCACGATAGACAAACCCATGCTCAAGAAATATCATAAATTCCTTGGTAATAGACGCTTCCGAAGCAAAATCCATCGTAATATAGGGTTTATCTGTATCAGCACAAATACATAAACGATCAAATTCATCAGACTGTATCTTAAGCCACTTATGGGCAAATTCCCTGCATTTTTGTCTAAATTCTGTGTTGCTGACATCCTCTTTCTGCTTACCTTGTTTACGATACTGCTCCTCGATTTTCCATTCGATCGGTAAACCATGACAATCCCACCCTGGAACCAGCGGCGCATCTTTATCCAACATCGAATAACTACGAGTTATAATATCCTTTAGGATTCCATTAAACGCATGACCAACGTGCAGATGTCCATTAGCATAGGGAGGCCCCCAATGTAAAATTACCTTTTCTTTACCATTTCTTTGTGCACGTAATTTATTGTAAACATTACTTTTCTTCCATTGGTCAATTATCTTTGGCTCTAAAACGGGAAGATTGGCCTTCATCGCAAAAGAAGTTTTAGGTAAAAATATAGTGCTTTTATAATCCGTCATAGTTAAATTCTTTAATTTACAAGAAACTCACGGACATTATTGTATATCTTGGATACATTGCAAGAAAAATTATTATTTACCATATTCTAATTGCCATAATTTATCATTTTCTCACACCATAAAGAGATTATCAATACAAGCACAAGTTGACAATGTAATTTCCCCCAACACAAAATACGCAAATATCACACAATTCACTATATACAGTTGTAATATTTCTAACAAACGTTACAATTTCTATTATTTGGAGCAAAAATTAATGATAGATTTTAATATTTTCCCTATTTTATTGATTATCTTGTCGATGGCGATAATGTACATGGGAATCAAACCTGTACCGCAAAGTGAACAGTGGACTGTTGAAAGATTTGGCAAATATATTCGCACCTTAAAACCTGGACTTAATTTTATCATTCCATTTGTTGATTCAATTGGCGCGCAAATAAGCCTGCGAGAATCGGTCCTTGATGTGCCATCACAAGATGTCATAACCAAGGATAACGCTACCGTAAGGGTTGATGGCGTCGTATTTTATCAAGTATTAGACAGCATAAAAGCTGCATATGAAGTAAGCAATCTAGAACTTGCGATCACTAACATTACCATTACCAACATCAGAACCGTAATGGGCGAGATGGATCTCGATGAACTACTATCTAACCGTGAAAAGATAAATGCTGCTTTGCTTAGTGTTGTGGATGAAGCCACTGATCCGTGGGGGATCAAGGTAAATCGTATAGAAATAAAAGATATAACCCCTCCACGTGACTTGGTGGATTCAATGGCAAGACAGATGAAAGCCGAACGTGAAAAACGTGCCAATATCCTAGAAGCACAAGGGTTAAAAGAAGCTGAAATATTGAAAGCAGAAGGTACAAAACAAGCTGCTATTTTAGAAGCGGAAGGAAAAAAACAAGCTGAAATTAAAGCAGCTGAAGCAAGAGAAAGAATGGCAGCAGCTGAAGCAAAAGCAACAACTGAAGTATCGAATGCTATTACCAAAGGTAGTCTGCACGCCGTAAACTATTTTGTAGCAGAAAAATATGTAAAAGCACTGACAAAGATTGCTGGCTCTCACAATCAAAAAGTTATTTTTATGCCTCTAGAAGCAAGCAATATAATAGGGGCCTTAGGAGGGATAGCAGAACTAACCAAAGAAACATTCAACAAAGGAAAATAGATGGTTGATATTACATTATTGTTTTGGCATTGGTGGATTATAGCAGTTGTACTATTTATTGCAGAGTTACTACTAACTGCTAACGTTTTTCTGTGGATGGGAATATCGGCTGTTTGTATGGGTTTCATATCTTATGTCATCCCCTCACTTAGTGTCAACACTGCTTATATTATTTTTGCGGCTCTGTCGCTGATTAGTGCTATTGGATATCGTATATGGCAAACAAAAATTGTTAAATCTGTACAAGAATCAGCACTAAACAATCCAAGCAGGAAATACATTGGCCAAATTATCACTCTTAACAATCCAATCAAAAACGGCATTGGACGGGAAAAAATTGGTCACTCGATATGGACAATTAATGGACCAGATTTAAAATCTGGTAGCAAGGTAAAAATTACTAAGAGTGACAGCACAACTTTTACTGTAGAAACAATATGAATTAGTAAAGCTAATGTTTGACCATTTGAACCTACACTATGACTTAGCAGCATTAATGACAAAACTCAAAACTGTTGCAGCATTCGTGGACAACAACCTGCAATGTTATTCATTTTACGTACTAGTCTGTTTGCTAATATTTTTATCTATACAAGACATGCGCCAGATGAAAGTATCGTTATTAGCACTGATATTATTCAACCTTGTTACCTTATGCACACAAACTGTATTTAGCATCCCTACGGCAATAACAATACTTATCATTATTATTGCAATAAAATTATTTTGTCTATTCTATGCGCACAAATCGGTCATTGGCAATGGAGATTTACTCCTGATCTTTCCTATGCTAGCTACTATCACAACAGCAAAAATTGGCTTGTTCCTGGTAATCGCAGGAGTTAGCGGCGCATTATTTGGTTATGTATGGAAACTACTTTTTAATAAAGCACAAGCCCCTTTTATACCATCGTTAGCAATCTCTTATCTTGTACTAATTTAAGTGGAAACATAAAGCTTTACTACCTAACCTCTACCATAATACCCCTAAAACCTTGCGATTCTCTAGCTTAGTGTACTTATCCTGCTATACCGCATCTATGACCACATTATCCTTTGATCTATCTGATGTAATAAAAAGAGCGTTGTAATAGCATTATAAGAAAATAAGCAAAAACACCTCCTATCCACCAGTAGATAAAATTACAATTGCTCTCTACAAATGCTATAGGTAATAAAAAAGGGACATAGACAATGTCCCTTTCATAAACATTATATCAATAACATCAAATTATCTTCTATTACCCATAAATCGCAACAGGTATAAAAACAAGTTGATAAAATCAAGATAAAGAGTAAGCGCTCCACTTACAGCATAATTTTCTGCTAAATCAGAGTTACCAACCTGATAGTACATATGCTTAAGCTTTTGCGTATCATATGCTGTTAAACCAGTAAATATTAACACACCAACAACAGAAGTAACAAACATCAACGCAGAACTTTGTAAAAATACATTCACAACAGAAGTAATTATTAAACCTAGCAGACCCATAAACAACAAGGATCCCATGCCGGTAAGATCTTTTTTAGTTGTATAACCATAAATACTCATTGACCCAAACAAACTAGCCGTAATAAAAAACACTCTGGCCAAACTTTCAAACGTATACAACATAAATAGTGATGAAAAGGTTAAGCCGGTCACCGCTGAATAAACCAAAAATAATAATTGTGCTTTTTTAGTGGAAATTCTATTGATTCTAGCAGTTAAAAACACCACTAAACCAAATTGTGCAATAAGCAATAACCACTGTAACCCAGAACTAAAGATAGCATTAACTATCACTGGACTACTAGCCACTACATAAGATATCAAACCAGTAATACCTAACCCCAGGGTCATATAATTATAAATCTTAAGCATATAGTCTCGTAAACCGACATCTATGTCTGCTCCAGACCTTTTTACAACAGAATCGTACTGTTTATTCATATTATGCTCCAACAGTTATTTAGGGCATTATAATACTCACACACGCAAATTGCAAACAATTGCTAATAAAGTAGATACATTGGTCGAATCAACAAAAGAATATAATAATATATGCTTATGGATTGACCTCAAATTTTGCAACAGAGCAATATTTTATAAAAAATATTATTACCACAAAAGATATGCACAACGAAGTATGGTTAATAGAAGTAAGAGGTCACGACAAATCGCAAGGTTTCCTCGTCGGTGATCCCAAGATTAAATCAAAAAATATGTTTGCAAGACGAGCAGGTGATCTGTTTTTGGTGTTACGAGAAAAAGTATTCCCGCATTATAAAGCAGAAAAAGTTAATTTTATTTTAGCGGGAGAATCAATGGGAAGTCATATAAGTATCAGATTATTATATGATTATCCACAGGAAGCAAAAAAATTTTCCCAAGTTATTCTGTTAGCTCCTATGCTTAAAGTAATAGTGGCTAACACGAACTGGGTACCAGGATCATTACTACGCAAAGTATCTAGCACATTTAAATACAATTCTAAATGGGCTCGTTTTCTTGCTAATGCAGAAGAATCAAGAAAAGATTTAGAACAATTAACCACATTACCCATACCTATTACGGTATTTCTAGGAACAAATGATGAAAGAATAGAATATCAATATTCTAATCAGTTTGCCAAAAAAATGGGTTAGAAAACTATTAGATATAAGAATTTTCCTCATAACCTTGTCAAGGGTCCCAATAACGTAAGAAAAAGAGTTACCAAAGATTTCATACAACAATTACGTAAACTAAATAAATGATTCTATAACATACACGACAAATTTAAGAACCTACTCACCAATAAGATCGATATCTATAGTACACTCAAGATCGTATCTTTTAATAATCTTACAGGTGTATTAAATGATTAACGTTCTACGGTAATTTACCCAACAAAAGGTGTTCATAGACTCATTTTATGGTATAGGTATTGTTAAACTCGCGCATTTGATGCCTAGCTGGATTAGGCAAACCAAGAATAGCTGGAATATTAGGGTCTTTGGCATTAAAAAATGTATATGACAAAGTAATAGTAGTAATACCATCACAATTTTTATCATTAACAATCTCGGGATCGATAAAAAACTGCACAGGCATGTCCACCACTGCATTAGCCGCTATAGTTTGTTCTTCAAAACAAAAACAATGTATCTTATTAAAATATACCGCTGCTTTATCAGGGGTTACATTATATACTGCTATACCTGATATTGGTGTGTTTTGAGTATTTTTTACTTGATAAAATGCTAAGCTAGTTGCCCCAACCTGTACCTCTAAACTATTTTGCAAAGGTTTAAATACCCAGGGCAAATCTCTGTTTACATCTGCATTAAATCGCAAAGTAATTTTACGATTTTCTACTCTGTTGGCACCAGACAAGGCTAGCCTTGTCGTGCCGCCATAACCGGTTTGTTGACAAAAAATACGGTACAGTGGCACCGAAGCAAACGATAATGCCAACATAAATACAACTATACCTACTAATACTATCACTGTATTACGGTTATTATATCTATCCGGCATCTATTGAACACTCCCTTACGGTACACATACTATTTATTATAACGAGGCTATCTTGCTAATCATCAACGCACTAAACAATAAAAAAAGATAGAAGATAGAATAGGCAAATAACCTTATACCATATTTTGCATTATCGCTTTTCATTAGCTTGAAGGCTAAATAAAGATAAATTGCACCCAAAATTAGGGTCACAACTAAATAAGCAATAGAGTGGCGCAAATAAACATCGCTATAAACAGCTAAAATCAAACTAGATAATATTAGTAACAGAGAGTAAATAACTATCTGAATCTTGGTTTTCCGTATACCATAAACTACAGGCAACATGGGCACACCAGCCTGTTTATAGTCATTATTACGATACACAGCAAGAGCCCAAAAGTGCGATGGTGTCCACAAGAAAATAATCACAAATAGAAGCCACGGCATAATATCTAAAATGCTTTCACCCACCGCAACCCAACCAATAACTGGTGGTAAGGCACCTGGTAATCCACCAACAACTATATTGTGTACTGTCCTTCTTTTAAGTAAAACTGTGTACACTATAGCATAGAAAAATATAGAAAACGCTAACAGCGATGCGGCCAATAAATTACTAACCACCAACAATAACCAAACAGCAATAAACATTAATATCACAGAAAAAACCAAAGCACACACAGGTTGCATTCTTCCATCTGGTAATGGCCTATTCCTGGTACGAACCATAATTTTATCAATATCACGATCATACCACATGTTAAAGGCTGCCGCCCCGCCAGATCCAAGTGCAATGCTCAATACTATTAATACCGTGGTTAAGAAATCTATTGTACTATTAGTAAGGTATATTCCAGTTATGGCGCTATACACTATTAAAAGCATCACCCCAGGCTTTAACAACACCAAAGCATCTTTGACCTTTATTAGCATCTTATTCAGCAATAACATGTAGAGTCACTTACCTTATTTTTGGTAATGTAGCAAACGTATGAAACGGAGGAGGAGAGGATACTGTCCATTCCAAAGTTTTTGCTCCCTTACCCCATGGATTGTCTGTTGCTTTTTTACCGCGGAAAATGGTATGTAGTGCAACAAATATAAAAAACAGTCCTGCAAAACCGCTTATAAAACCACCGATACTAGAAATAAAATTCCACCCAGAATAGGCATCAGGGTAATCTGGTATTCTTCTTGGCATACCAGCTAGACCAAGAAAATGCATCGGGAAAAACAATAAATTGACCCCGACAAAAGTGATCCAAAAATGTATTTTACCTAGTACTTCGGAATATTGTCTACCACTCATTTTCGCAATCCAATAATAAAAACCAGCAAACATACTAAATAATGCACCCATAGACAAAACATAATGAAAATGCCCCACTACATAGTACGTATCATGCAAAGTAACATTGATACCTGCATTAGCAAGAATAACACCTGTTAAACCACCTAAAGTGAACAGGAAAATAAACCCTATTGCAAATAACATAGGAGTTGAAAAACGTATAGAACCACCCCACATTGTCGCAATCCAGCTAAATACTTCGATACCTGTGGGTACCCCCACTATTAATGTTGCGGTAGTGAAATATGCATTGGTACTGGCATCTAATCCGACCGTAAACATATGATGTGCCCAGACAACGAAACCAACAGCACCTATACCTACCATAGCATACACCATGCCTAGATAACCAAACACTGGTTTTCTAGAAAATGTAGAAATGACATGACTTACTATACCGAACCCAGGTAAAATCATCACATATACCTCGGGATGACCAAAAAACCAAAATAAGTGCTGGTATAATACAGGATCACCACCACCAGCAGAATCAAAAAACGTGGTGCTAAAATTTCTATCGGTGATCAGCATAGTAATGCCTCCTGCAAGTACTGGTATACTTAACAACAATAAAAATGCCGTAACCAACATTGCCCAAACGAATAATGGCATTTTATGCAAGGTCATACCAGTAGTGCGCATATTAAAAATCGTCACTATGAAATTAATTGCGCCTAAAATAGATGACAAACCAGCTATATGAAGTCCAAACAAAGCAAAATCCACGGCCATATCAGCATGACCTAATAATGAACTTAACGGAGGATACATTGTCCAACCAGTACCGGCTCCGGCTCCAATCACAGTTGATAATGACAGCATAATAAATGCTGGAATGATTAACCAAAAGCTTATATTGTTCAATCTAGGAAATGCCATATCAGGGGCGCCTATTAATAGCGGTACAAACCAATTGCCAAAACCTCCTATTAGACCGGGCATCACCACAAAGAAAATCATAATTAATCCATGTGCTGTCATTAGGACATTATAAAGCTGCTGCAAATCACTACTACCTGATAACAAAGTATTCCCAGGAGTCATCAACTGCACCCTAATTACCATAGAAATACCGCCGCCTATAATAGCGGCAAAAATAGCAAATATGATGTACATAGTGCCAATATCTTTATGATTGGTAGACAATATCCATCTTTTCCACCCAGTAGGAGTATTAACCATGCTTTTCTCACTTTATTATCATTAACTGTAATATATACAAGCCGTTGTTACAATTTGTACATTATCATTTATCCTACAAGATTAGTGTTAGTCAGCAACCAAATATCACACATCGCCTTGTAGACTTACTAACTGTGCTATATGCCACAAAAGTAATATTAATTACTACCTAAATTCTGCATCTTACCACCTTGCGAGCGTACCCATTGTATGAATTCTGTTTTCGAAACGGCGTGAACAGCTATGGGCATAAAAGCATGGCCAGGACCACATAATTCAGCACATTGACCATAATACACCCCTGGTTTATTAATCCTAACCCATGTTTCACGCAGCCTTCCAGGAATAGAGTCTTGTTTAACACCAAAAGCAGGTACAAACCAACTATGAATGACATCTGCAGAAGTAGTTAAAATACGAACATTAACATTGGTTGGCAATACCACCCGTTTATCAACTTCTAAATTACGCAAATTGCTATCTTGTACCTGATCAGGATTTAAAATATACGAATCGAAAGTCACACCATAGTCAGGATATTCATACTCCCAATACCACTGGTGTCCAATGGCCTTGACTGTAATTTCTGCATCAGGAGTTTTATCCATATAGAATATCAGTTTTATTGATGGAACTAAAATAATCCCTACTATCACTAAAGGAACAATAGTCCAAATAACCTCTAATGCCACATTATGAGTAGTCTTCGAAGGCTTTTTGTTACGTTTCTCACTAAATCTAAACATCACAAACAGCAATAAAAGAGATACAATAAGTAAGATCGCCGACGCAACCCATAACAAGTCAATATGAAACTGATCTATACGTTCCATAACCGGAGTAACAGCCTTTTGATACCAAACTTGCCACTGTTTTGGCCTATCAGCCTGGCTAGTATCAATCAGACAAAACAAAAATATATACCGTATGTAGAGCATGATCCCTTAGAATAAGTACTCTAATATTCTATATATATTTTTGTTTTATTCAATTAATTATAACGTCTAAAATTTAAATTATTACAATTGCGCCAATAAACAACACAACTAGAACTTATACATCAGACCTAAACCAAATGAAAGATTCCTAGTTTTTAATTTAAAAGTATTTTTATCTGGAAAATTATTACTTGGAAAAGGATCCTGAAAATTAATCTTTAAAGTCTTAAAGGCCTCATACCCTATATTATATAAAATAGAAAACTTTTTGTTAATTATATGTTCTAAACCAATGCTCTGCCTAAAACCAAATGCACTTTTCGTTATTTCTTCTGCTGGAAATGATTCGTCGAAACTAGCATCTCCATACCAATCATAACCATGCAATAAGTGATTGACCTTGAATTTAGCAAAACTAAGACCAGTCTTAGCAACCAACAATAAGTTATGTCGCAACACTACCCCGTACGTCACCGCAGCACATAGACTATACTTTTTACTAACATTAGTAGTGCTATGATAATTCAATGCTTCGTCCTCATGACGAAATATATTTAGATTATTAAAAATTTTGCCATTTTTAAACACTTCTAATTCTATACCTAAGGGGTATTTGTCATGCAGAAATTTTCTATAACCAATTGCTCCACTGACATTATTCATATTTCTAAATTTGTTGTTTTTCTTTGTTTCGTCAAGCTCTACACTACGAGAGACACTGTCCCCCAAATACAGTTGTTCCTTTGCATTATGCAGGCAACCAACCAAATGATTATTAAGACTTATGTATATATTTTTTGAAGCATCAACCGTATAAGACTTAACCGAACTTAGGATAAACAAAACTAAATAGTATATCTTTCTCATTTTTGATCCATTTAAAATAACTTGACAAAATTAACAGAAAATGAGATAAACGGCAAGCGATTTAGGAGATATTTTTTATGATTAAAAACAAAGCATTATTGCTTATATCACTAATAATAAATTTATTTTTCACATCAGAGATTATAGCAGGTGACACACAAGCAGAGGTTAATGACAGAAAAGCAGCACGTAGAGCACGTAGAGCAGTTAAACGATCAGAACCTACTGTCTCACCAGTAGTTGCAGGGTTAGAGCAACACCAACACGGTGACCCAAGCAAACTAAGACGCCCAATGCATTGGAGTGAGATTATTGAGACTACTGAAAAGGCAGTAGCAATTAATACTTTCGCACCTATTATCAGCACAGGAGCTGAAATTGCAACAAAAGCCACAACAGGTAAATTCCCTCGTGAATGCACAGGAGGAATGCCAATTAACCGTGCCTGTGTAGCATTTAAAGGCGCTAGATTTTCTGGTATAGATGATCCTGTTACCGGGGCCATATTGCATCTACAACACTCGGCAACGTCATCATCTGATCCATTAGTAGAAGCACTGCACCAAGATAATGTTGGCATGAGTCTGGCTTTTACAGGGGATATCAGACGCCAGAAGTCATGGGTACTAATGTTCCCTCATAGTTCCGGCGATACATGCAAGGATATGTCATTTGTTGTCCCAATAGTACAAGCTGGATATGGTGTGGCTTACTTACCCCCCGAAGCAATAGGATACTTACGAGTAGCACAAGATCAATTTGGGAATGATTCAGCCCACGATATAGTGAACGGCGTAATAGCTATCAGATTATTACACGAGCTATCAGGAAAAAAAGTGCATCTGATGGGTACCTCAAGAGGTGGTAAAAGCGTTATTGACCTAATGATTACACAACCCCATAAAGATGAAAGAGATGGTACAAATGTCATGGGCATGATCGGAAGTTATGCCGCATTATATGCACCATATCCCGTACAACATCTGCTTGAGGTGTATAAAAAACTACCTAAAAATATACCGGGGGTTGTTTTTGCCGCTGACTTGGATGAATACTGCTTCTCCAAAGTACTAGGAGATATGTTAAGAAATCTTAACAGAGAAAAGATTGTCACTCTTGAAGAAAAAAATGTAAGCACCGCCGAAACAACAGAATTATCGGGCTTGCTAGCAGAATATCGTAGAAGATTAATGCGCGGCCAAGATACAACAGCAGTACGTACTAGAATTGCACGACACCCTTGTATGCGTATATCAAAACAAATTACTTTATTTAATATGTTAGACGCAGGTCACGGTTATATGTCTTGGCGTACTGATGACGCAGCAATCTTATGTGTTGATTCTGAAGAGGTTAATGGTGCTACCATGACTTTGGAGCATCATTTTAGCGAAATGTGTGAATGGCCTTTGGACAAAGACGCAAGCGAAGTTAGAGTGCGTATGCATGATAGCCCCGATGGGCCAAGAGATGCTGAAACACTAAAACAACAAAAAGGTAAATTTATCAAAAAACACCGTCCTACATTTGATAGGTTACTTAAAAAACATGCAAAGGCTCTTCAAGCTATCAAGATTAATATCAAAGGAAAAGAAGTATCCGTTTATCAATCTATACAAGCACAGCTAGCAAAAGGAAAAACAGATATTATTATTCCTCGAGCGGTTTATCGCGGATTCTTTCAAGGATCAAATATACCTGCATTATATTTTGATAAAAAATCTTTTGATGCAACAGTTTTGATATATACGACACTACTAAATAAACTAAGCAGTTAGACTGTCATAAAAATTAATAAGTGGTCACTATACATGGCCACTTATTGCATTAAAAAGTTGCTTTAATAAAAATCTTGGCTATAAATATACCTAGGATATTCTCTAGGCAATATCATCATGGTTAAGGCCCCTGTGGCGGAATTGGCAGACGCGATAGACTCAAAATCTATTTCCTGTATAGGAGTGGGAGTTCGACTCTCCCCGGGGGCACCAATACAATAACAAATATTCCCGATTCACTAGATATAACATATGTATAAAAAGCTTTATTGATTAATCTAATATTCTTTAATTTTGCTTCTGTTGGTAACATCAGTAACATCAGTAACATCAGTAACATCAGTAACATCAGTAACATCAGTAACATCAGTAACATCAGTAACATCAGTAACATCAGTAACATCAGTAACATCAGTAACATCAGTAACATCAGTAACATCAGTAACATCAGTAACATCAGTAACATCAGTAACATCAGTAACATCAGTAACATCAGTAACATCAGTAACATCAGTAACATCAGTAACATCAGTAACATCAGTAACATCAGTAACATCAGTAACATCAGTAACATCAGTAACATCAGTAACATCAGTAACATCAGTAACATCAGTAACATCAGTAACATCAGTAACATCAGTAACATCAGTAACATCAGTAACATTATGATAATGCAGATCTGTACTAATTAAGGCAATATGTTTAGATGCAATATTGCTATTTGTAAGTATTGGCTAGTTATTGTAAAGCACTATATGCTTTTACTTATATTAACTTTTTAACCCTAGGATGACTGGTCAAGATATCCTCCAAACTTTCAGGGTCAATGATTATATCACACTCTATACCCAAAGCACTTAGTACTCTTTTGGTCATTATCACGCAATTACGTGCCATTAAATGGTATTTAGCCATGTCATTTCGCCATCTAGATCTTGCCACCGTAATCTTATCTGAAGCATGCTGTAACTGCAATGCGGTACATGCAGAAATAGAAAATACCGTATCTGCATGACATTCTCTGTGCCTTACATCATCTGGATAGTGTACAGGTAACATTGCCTGTCCAGATTTAGCAAGTATGTCATACTTAGGATAAAAACTCATATAGTGACAAGATGATTGATATAATATTCCTATAGCTACATGTCCAAAAACCGATGTCTTCCTACCATCAACACCTTGCACAGGTTTCCACAGGTATACTTTTGCTGGATTGCATACTGATAGAACATCTATCGCCCAGTCACTTGTAAGCTGTAACGGTAATAGATAATCACTCCTCTCACCTTCTCTCGCAACTGTTAGTGATTGCTCGACTATTTCTTGCTTATCATCTTCATCATCATTATGCTCACAACAAAATGTGTGTGCTAAGGTGAGAAAAACATACAATATACCTTGTAATAATAATCTTTGTATCATTTAAAATCCGACTAATGCTACTAGATCCAAGCACACAACATAGTGCATTGGCAAACGAGCATTACAATGCTAATGAGAAATATCTGTCACAATATAAAAATATGCAACTTTTTACCCTAAATGGACAAATTAACAAGATAGGGCATGAAACAAATGCACGTTAAATATGTACTCTGCTTCTAAGATGATTTTTCTTACGCTCATATGATGTTGGTATATTCAGCAGGTCTCTGTATTTAGATACTGTTCTTCTTGCAATGTCTATATTATCATAGGAAAGAGTTTTTACTATGTTATCATCAGATAAAGGACTAATTGGATCCTCGTGCTGAATCAATTTTTTAATTTTATACTGTATATACAAGGATGACTGTTGCTCACCATTCCAAGTATTGGTAACGTTGGCGTTAAAAAAATATTTCATTGCAAAAGCACCTTGTGAACAACTAATGTACTTGTTTTGTGTAATCCTAGAAATCGTACTTTCATGTAAATCAGTTAATTCTGCTATTTGCTTTAATGTCATAGGCTTTAATTTATTAACCCCATGTTCAAAAAAGTCTCTTTGATAATTCACTATCTCTTTTGCTACCAGCAGTATGTTTTGTGCCCTAGTATCAATCGCTTTGATTAAAAAGTTAGCCGATGACATTCGTTCCTGATAGTATTTACGCAGCTCTTTATCTTTAATATTATTAGTTGCAACGTAATCATTATTAATCAGCACTTTTGGCAGCACACCGTTATTCAGTCTTACCAACCACTCATGTGTATAATCTACACTTGCAGTTCTAACACTTTTTACAAAGATATCTGGTACTACGTACGCAACTGGATCTTTCACGCTAAAAGACATAGCTGGCTTTGGATTAAGAGATTTGATTTTTTCTATAACCTCATATAACTCTTCTTCCGTACAATTACATTTCTTTTGTAGCAATGCTACTTTAGCCTCAGCGAATAATGAGATATTCTCTAAAATAATACTTGTTTTATCATCCCATAACCCTTTTTCCTGTAACTGTATCGCAAGACATTCATATAAATTACTAGCAAAAATCCCGCATGGTTCCAGGCTCTTGAGGTGCATAATAACGGAATTTAATCTTTTTACTGAAACTTTTAATTCTTGCGCAATAGTATCTGTCGGAGTAATCAAATATCCGGTATCTTCCAAATAATCAACTAATTGGGAGGCTAATATCCTATCATCTGTTGCGATAAAAGATACATTGATCTGGGATAACAAATGCTCTTTTAATGAAGGATGTTGCGCCTCTATGTGATCAATAGATGATTCAAAATCATCTGAAATTCTCTTGCATTTATCTGATGTTTGCCAAACATTTTCATAGTATTCTTCTGTAATATCTTCATCGTTCCCTCTAATTTCACCATCTTCCATCTCACTATCACCATGATATGGATCAAGCTCTAGGAAGGGGTTATCTACAACCTGTTGCTCTACATAACGCTGTAAATCAAGATACGATAGCTCTAACAGCTCTATAGCTTGACGCATATTAGCATTCAATACTGAACTTTGCGCTTGGTGCTGCAATACCTTGTGTGAAATATGCATTATCTAGTCTTTATTTATTATTAATATTAAATTACTATGCAATGTATTAATTGTTGGTAAATAAATAGTATTTTATATGAAAAATCCAAATGAGATTTTATCCAATTTTTTATTAATTACTGCATTTTCTGTCTTTATCATGGTTATTACAGGCGGCTTAACCAGGCTGACTGGTTCTGGTTTGTCAATGGTAGAATGGCATCCAATCACAGGCATTTTGCCACCATTGACTAAAACGGAATGGATAAAAATTTTTGATTTATACAAATTATCACCTGAATATAGGATGGTATATCCGGATATGATTCTAGGTGAATTTAAAAAAATATTCTGGCTTGAATACATTCACAGATTAATCGGCAGAATAATTGGGATAATATTTTTAATTCCTGTCATAATGAGTATTTGTTATCAAAGCCTACGTCAATATTTCCTGAAAATGCTTGGTATTTTATGCCTAGGAGGTCTGCAAGGGATTATTGGCTGGTATATGGTAAAAAGTGGGTTAAATCAAGACCCTATGGTTAGTCCATACAGATTATGCTTACACTTATTAACAGCATTTTTTACTTTTGGTATCATAATATGGCACTATCTTAATATTAAAAATCGCTCTAGTATCAAATTTATCAATATTACTAAATATCCTGTTTTAGTGATAATTATGGTACTAATCATTACTACTATTGCGTATGGTGCATTTGTAGCTGGCCTAAAAGCAGGGTTAATATACAATACTTTTCCCCTTATGGGAGACTCTGTAATCCCAGATGAAATTTTTTACCTGCATCCTAAATGGAAAAATCTATTTGCAAATCACGCAACAGTTCAATTTATCCATCGAATACTAGCAATATCTGTGTTTATTGTTATTACAATATTTGTATATATAGAATTAAAAAAAACACATTCCAAAGATATAAAAAATGCTCTTTTACTTATGTTCTCTACCACCACCTTGCAGTTTATACTTGGTGTGGCTACTATCCTTTCCAAGGTAAATATTATAATCGCAACTCTACATCAAGGAACAGCATTAATACTATTTAAAACAACAATCATCACTATATATCTATATACGAAACAAGACAAATAACGTATATGTTCTGACTACGGTCTATGATATTGATTTACGTAATACTGAGAAAGTATACTACTCATCTTCTATCTGTTGCGGGGCATCAGATAAATATTGTAATTTATCACTGACATTCTCCCATTTTTTAGCATCCTGTAATGGAGTAGGATTTACCGTCACATTAGGCCAAATGTTGGAATATTTCTTATTGAGCTCGACCCACTTTTCTGAGCCAGGTATAGTATCAGGAGTAATAGCATCTATAGGACATTCAATCTCACATACACCGCAGTCTATGCACTCTTCTGGATTAATTACCACCATATTTTCACCAGCATAAAAACAATCAACTGGACATACCTCTACACAATCACCATACTTGCAATTAATACATTTATCGGTCACTACATATGTCATCTCACACCATCCATTGAGTATTTTGTATCATGCATTGCCTGGTTGATTACCAAAATTACATCTGTACTTATATCACCTAAATGACATATTTATCTTAGAACCTTAATAACGCAGATCCCCAAACCAATCCTCCCCCTATGGATTCATGTAGTATCAGGTCTCCCTTTTTTACTTTATTTTGCAAAACCGCATCATGCAAAGCCAGGGGAATCGATGCCGCAGAAGTATTTGCATGTTTGTTAACTGTAACAATAACTTTTTCTGGTGCTATACCAAGTTTCTTACCCAAACCTTCTATAATTCTTAAATTCGCCTGATGAGGTATCAACCAATCCAAATCATTAATGTGGATATCATACTTTGCTAATGCATGTTCCGCAGAAGATGCTAACTTGGTAATAGCGTGCTTAAACACATCCTGACCTGACATCCGCATTCTACCTACTGTACCAGTAGAAGATGGTCCTCCGTCTGTACGTAAAATATCAACCAACCTACCATCAGACTGCATATCAACCCCGATGATACCACTATTGTGCTCTACTTGATCACTCGCAACAGATTCCAAGACTATTGCACCTGCACCATCACCAAATAATACACATGTTGACCTATCAGACATATCCATCATTTTTGAAATAATCTCTGCACCAATGACAAGTACTCTTTTGCCCTTATTCAGTTTTAAAAAATTATCCGCAACATTTAAGGCAATAAGATATCCTGCACATGCGCCAGCAACATCAAACGCAAAGCCCTTGGTATTACCTATTTTGTCTTGTACCCTTGTTGCACAGGAAGGAAAAGTATAATCACCACTGGAGGTAGCAACGATTATCATATCGATATCATTAGCAACTAATCCAGCCCGATCCAAGGCTTCTTTAGCTGCATAAGTCGCTAAATCAGAGGTTTTTTGATCTTTACTGGCAAACTGTCTTTGCTCAATCCCGGTACGTTCTATTATCCATTCGTGAGAAGTGTCAACTGTCTTGGCTAAATCATCATTGGTTACTACTTGTTCCGGAACGTAACTACCTGTACCTATTATAACAGATCGCAAATCAACCATTTAGCACTCCTATTCTTTGCATAATAATTTATTGTTTAACTCAGATGTAAATGACAATTTATACTAACTGATTACAACTAATAATAGTCATTCACAATAGAACAAGATTTATAAATACTATGTAAATATAACCATACCTAGTCTAATTTTTATAAATACCGTATTTATTTAGCTCTACTAATACTATGATTCCTGAGAATCTGCAATCATTGCATCAAGTTCAGCCTGTTTACATAGACCAAGAGTCACAGGACATCTAGGTTTTATATTCGTAGAATTTCTGTGTGTCCTGTTCCTTACGGATTCAATAGTAGTCACAGTCGTACCTAACAAACGTACGATCTGTTTATCAGACAAAGAGCTGGCATTACGCAATATCCATGCAATAGCATCAGGCCTCTCACTACGTTTCGCAATAGGAGTATATTTTCTTTCCTTCTTTTTAGAAATAGAATACGTAGTTTGCACAGACATCTGCAAACTTAATTTTGAATCAGCTTCGCATCTTTTGATTTCATCCTCTGTTAACTGGTCATTCACAATTGGATTAAACGGCATAACCGGCGCGGATTCCTCATCAGCGATTGCCTGTATCTCCAGAACATGTAATTTACAAAAATCTGCTATTTGTTCAAAAGTTAACGTTGTATTATCAATTAACCACAGAGCAGTTGCCTTTGGCATTAGAGGAGATGTCATATTGCGATCCGTATAATTTACTTTTAATATAAACGCAAATTAAATCTTTCACCGCAAATATGCAAGTAAATTTTCAATACGCATAGTATTTAACAACATGGTATTTTGCACATAAATTGTTAACAATTTTAGTCGGCTAATTATATCGATATCATGTAATAAAAAATACACTGGCACTATAGGAATGTATAGTCTACCCCAAATGTACTATAATCCCGTGGACCCAAAGCCACCAGTATTTCTAGTATTATCTGCTTCGGCAACAAACTCGATTACATTATGCAAGTGTGCCTGAGCATGGCGGGCAATAACCATTTGCGCTATGCGCATTCCTCTAGTGATAACAAAAGGATCTTGGCTTAAATTCACTAACAGGATTTTTACCTCGCCCCGATAATCTGAATCAATAGTACCCGGACTGTTTAATACCGTGATACCGTTTTTCAATGCTAAACCAGATCTTGGCCTTATTTGCGCTTCAAACCCTTGGGGCAAAGCAATAGCAAGCCCGGTAGAAACTAATTTTCTTTCCAATGGCTTTAACTGAATATCTTCTGTGATAGCAGCTTGTAAATCCATTCCCGCACTTCCGGATGTAGCATAAGCCGGTAACTCTAAATCATTATGGTGCTCCAGAGTTTTAATTTGCACCTTAATATTGTCCATAAGTACCTCTATTATAGTGTGCTTATTTAAATAAAATAATAGATTATTTGCAAGGATAATTAGTATAAAAAAATATAATCCCTACTAAAAGTAGGGATTACGATTTTGCTCGTCATCAAGAATAAGATAATTAGGTTATGCAGGTACTGATTCTTGTGCAGCATCCGAAGCATGCCTTAGATCAGTTAAAGAACTTCTCCTTTTAAAATCTTCATGCCAGGCCTTTGCTGCATATTGTGTAATAACCGGGCTATGTATACCACTTCCTCTTCTAGAACTACCAGAAGCCTTTCTAGGAGTGTCAGGACTATTAATAGCCTCTGTTAAAGATAACATGCCTAATCTAACCTCATTTTTACGTATTAACTCTCTGAACATATTAATAATTAATGGTATTAATACTGGTCTACGCATCGGTTTGCCCACTATCTCGATCCCAGGACACCTCTTTACTAGATTATCACGAATTATCTGATATCCTAATCGTGCATCCTTATTAGGATTCTTATCTGTATTTTCATCGCCAGAACAACAAAGCATAGGTACCTGTTCATAACTTAAGGCTACTTCTTTTCCTAACGCTGGTAATAAATCAGAACGCATCCTGTCGTGAAAAAGCTCTGCTATACTACCAGTTGATCCAATAGAAGAAGCACGACGCAACTCACCACTAACCGCACTGGAAAATCTGCGACCGAGCTTACTGCTCATACTACGAACAAGAGTACGCGATTTTACAAGAGGATACTCACGCACTTCACGTTCAAAATCTTCATCGGAATCATCAAACACTTGATTCATTGACGAACCTGTATCTGAATTAACAGAAGAATCAGAAGATCTGCGACTTGATGTACTATCCATAGTTGTTGCACCATGTTCATCGGTATAAGAACCATCTGGACTATGACCTAAGCTGCTATCTATATAATGCTCGTCAGAATCTTGTGTAGAAGATCCAGAAGACCTGCGACTTATACTACTATCCGTAGTTACTACACCACTCTCGTCTGTATAACAACCATCATGACCATGACCTAGGCTACTATCCACATGATATTCATCGAAATCTTCAGACTGATGATCACTATTACCTGATAGATCGACAACAACTTCATCATTTGCATGTTGCAATGCCATCTCCACAGCTTGCTCAAATTCATCCGCTACCGCTGATGAACTTTTCATCGCCACTAGATGCTTCAAACCATACAATGTCTTAGTAAAATCGTCAGCATAAGCTTTATTCTTATCCATCACTTTACCAACCACTTGATCACCAGATAAACCGGGCATATTTAGATCAGTTATCAAACCTGGTACAATACCATCCCCTAATAGCTCGTCTGATACAGGTGTCAACTTTATACCATCAAAGAAATAATGCAGAATCAATGTATAACCCCTTGCTGGCACAAATCGTTCGGGAACTTCTTGCCACTTAGTTGTTGCTGCACTTCTCTTTCGTTTACTACTTTGTGTCTGCTCAGCATCGCCTGCTACAACTGTACTTTCCCCTGTGCTTGCCGACTCTGTTCTAGATTTTTTACGTTTTTTTCTTGCGGATGTCACTTTAGGTGCTTGTGCCACATCACCTTCTACAACTTCTCCTGTTGTTGACGTGCTGCTACTTTGTGTCTCTTCAACATCGTCTGCTACAACCGTACTCTCTCCTGTGCTTGCCGACTCTGTTTTAGATTTTTTACGTTTTTTCCTAGCAGTTGTTACTTTATGCGCTTGTCTAAAAAACTTAGTTTCCAAAATAGTTTGTGTAAAATCATCCTTTGGTGCACCAGGTGCTTTTTTAAGATTATTTACGACGATAGCTTGAATAGGATCATACTCAAGCGCTGCCGATTTAATAATCTGTTGCATAGTTACTGCACACGTACCATCATCATCAGCGGCTACTACATGTATTTCCTTTGTTTCGTGGCACAACTCAAGTGGTGGAACATCAACAGGACGACCAATAGCAGGCCCTGATGCTGGACCAGCAGGCGTTACATAATCACTATCAAATTCCCACTCGCTAAGACCACTCACCGAACCAGGGGTATATGCACCACCAGACGAGCCTATCCTTTGAAACTCTTCAACAGCACTAGCCTTTTTAGCAGCAACGCGCAGAGCTCTTCTGGCTAATAATCTTTTTCTGCGCTCACTCTTGACTGATTCTTGTTGTTCCCCTCGTTCTGCTTTTTGTTGTCGCAATGCCCTCCTGGCCATGATTTTTTTTTGCACCTCAGTCAATTGCTCACCAACAGGCAACTGTTCCGCCCGTCCCATATCAGCTTGCTGACTCGGCACTTCCTTTACAAACCCATCTTCTATTACATCACCAGGTGCACACATCGCAATTTTAACGTTTACCATGCACCAGGCGATTAACAATACTCTTAAATTACTCATTTTTATTCTCCCTACAAAAAGTAAAACTACAACTATCATTGCCTAATAAATTGTATATTATTGACAAGAAATTAGAGAAATGTTGCATGTTTGTTAATATTTGGTTAATTGGACAAATATTGCTATTTTGAGGAATAAGTTGCATAACATTTTTGTCGTCAAGCTGAACAAGGAAGCATTAGTAGATAGCGCACTACCATTAATTATTTGCCCATATAACCAATGCACTAAACAAAGAAAATTAGAATCACATAAATTTATCTTTTTTGTTTGTATATGAAAATGAACTTTGTTAAGAATGAATTGTTCACAATAATTTAAAGATATTTGGCCAATTGATGACAACAGAAGCGAATGCACAAAATATATCACCATTTGTGGAAAGTGCACTACCACACAATATAGAAGCTGAACAATCCCTATTGGGTACTCTGCTGTACAATAATATTGCTTATGAACAAGTATCTGATTTTTTACGGTCCGAGCATTTTTGTGATGCTAATCATGGCAAAATTTATGCAGCGACTACAAAATTAATTGAAAAAGGACAAGTCGCTGACCCTATAACCTTACGCGACTATTTCAACACCCAAAAAGAACTGGAACAAATAGGCGGTACTGATTATCTCGCCACTCTTGCTACTTCGGTAGTTTCACTGGTAAATACGAAGGATTATGGCAAATTAATTCATGATCTGTACCTCAGACGCCAATTAATTAACATTGGCCATGATCTTTCTGCGAAATCGCATAAAGTCGATCTTGATAGCAAAGCTGGCGATTACATAGAAGAAACCGAACAAAAACTATTTGATCTGTCCAGTACCGGAGTCGCAGAAAAAGGATTTATTAGTTTTACCGAAGCCTTAACTTTATCCGTAGAAAATGCCCAAAATGCCTTTAAACGAGATAGTCATATCGTTGGTGTGACAACTGGTTTAAGTGATCTTGATCATAAACTGGGAGGTTTGCATAATTCAGATTTATTAATTATCGCCGCAAGACCATCTATGGGTAAAACAGCATTGGCTACTAATATCGCCTTTAGCGCAGCCAAATCACACCTGAAACAACAAAAAGAAGGTGCCACGGTAGCTTTTTTCTCTCTCGAGATGTCGTCCGAGCAATTAGCATCACGTATTTTATCTGCTGAATCTGCTATCTCATCTGACAAAATAAGACGCGGCGAGCTAATACCACAAGATTTTGAAAAATTTATGGATGTTAGTAAAGAATTATCTAATATTCCTTTGTATATTGATGATACACCGGCAATATCCATCGCAGCTATCCGCACCAGATGCAGAAGGTTAAAAAGAAAAAGCGAACTTGGATTGGTAGTAATCGACTATTTACAATTAATTACTTCGCCAGGCAAAAGAAACAATGAAAATCGTGTACAAGAATTGTCCGAAATCACCAGATCATTAAAAGCATTAGCCAAGGAATTAAACGTCCCTATTATTGCTTTATCACAGCTTTCTCGTGCTGTGGAACAAAGAGAAGACAAAAAACCAATGTTATCAGACTTGCGTGAATCTGGATCAATAGAGCAAGATGCTGATGTGGTGATGTTTATTTATAGAAAATCATATTATCTAGAACGCAAAGAGCCAGAAGCCGGCACTGATCAACACTTAAAATGGCAAGAAGAAATGGAAAGAATAAGAAACACTGGTGAATTGATCATTGCAAAACAGCGTCACGGCCCGGTCGGTACTATTAAACTATTTTATGATAGTACAGTAGTAAAATTTGGCGACCTAGATTACAAACACTCTGAATAAATAGCATAATCAATTTAATTTCTTGTTGTATTATAATCAAGCTAACTTGCTGTAAGTTGGGAATTTAGGAAAGTTTCATCACTTAGGCAATCCTATAAGCGACAAAAAAATGTGATATGATCAAACGAAAAATTATCGATACTTATTTGATGGATAATAATCACCACCTGTACTTCTTCTAATAATGAAAACTTATAAACCCAGATCACAAACTAACCATGTAGCACTGTTAAAAAGCAAAGACTAATATAAACATTATACATGTTGGCATATTCAAAACTACTTACTTCAATAAATCAAAAACCTTTGCATGCTTAAAACCAGGAAACAACAAAGATTTTATCTCATATTTCCCAGTAACCCTATTTACTTTGTAAATGATAACTTTTTTCCCAACCTGATCCTTTAACCACAACAAATAATCTTTGAATGATCGTTGTGTTCGACTAATATCTTGATAATATACAAACCCACCTATCAATATATCGGCATCATTATCATCAGGGAAGTATATACCAACACTGCCATTATAAGGCAAATCATCACATGGCCTCCCCCAAAATAACTCATGATCAAATTGATCACGCACAAGCGATGAATCTAACCCGCTACAACGCAAATCATATCCGTAGTATAATTTGCTAACACCTACAAAACTATAAAGAAAAATATCACACGGGCTAGCATTTGGAAAATTAACCACAAAATTATACAACGCATTTAAACGTACTACCAAATTGCGATAGAGCACATCTCCGTTGCAAAGAGAGGAAATTTTTTGCTGATATGGTTCCAACACATCATCTTGCCAAGCAATAATGGCGTTTCTTACTGCTGGATGTAAGGGTTGCTTTGCTTGCGGAAATATAAATATTCGTGGACACTTATGATAACGTTTACGCGCAAGTATATCTTCATTATCAAATCCAACAATCATTAACTTGGGATTTTCAGCAACCATCGCAATGCGAAAAGCCATATTTCTGAACTCCACATCCCCAGCCTGTAATAACATCGTTGCAATGGCATAACGATGAATACTTTCGACGTCCAAGAAAGGGGCTAGCGGGAAATCCTGTTGAGAATCATTCTGTGTTCTATCGTTATAATGAAATAATGTCAAACACCCTCTATCATCTACATGGCCTTGTAGTGATCGCAACATCTCAGGTAATTTATTAAAACATATACTTGTGGGAAATAATTTTACTAATTCTTCTGCGTTTCTATCGCTATCTAACGCTAAAACACGAGCAAAACAGGGTATCTTCAAACGACATGTCAGACTATATGCAAGTCTTTCTTTTGCTACCCTTTGTCTTGATTCTACGGTATTTTGCTTTAAAACAGCAAATGCACTTTTGGAATCACGATCTGTACAGACAACATTTATGGGATTACAACCCGTATTTTGTGCTGCAGCAACGTGTAATACCCCATTTGACATATTACCATCTACAAGATGCAAAAACTTTTGATTAGATAAATCAGAGCTGGTACATTCGCAGGATATATATTCTTTCAAGAATCTTACCTGATCTAGTGCCGCTTGGTAACTTGCCTTTACCAGTTGCCTTTTACCGGAAAGGTCGCGCAGATCCTGTTGTGTAAACTCAACCCGTTGGGATGGGGTACGCTTCGCCATAGCAAAATCTTCATTAGATCGCTCTAAACATAAATTTGCCTCACTATAAAGAACTTTTGCCTCACCTAACTTTTCCTTTGCCCTTGTTACTTGCTCAGCAATACTTAGTAATTTTATTCTTATTGCCTCAGCATTATCATTACCCGCCTCTTTTGCACGCAAATATACCGCTTTCACACTATCTCTGCTAGTAGCTAGAGAACGCACTTTTGCAAGCGCAGCATCTAACGTTTTTTTTCTTGCAACCAATGTCTTTTTAGCGCCTGCTACTTTTCGGCTAGCAAGACGCACAGCAGTATCACGCTGTTCCTGTGTAACATCAGATGAAGCTCTTACAAATTCCCTTGCTTGGTCACATTCTTCCTTAGCACTCTTAATCTGCTGTGCTATTTGCAATACCATCTCTCTTTTAGACGCAGCATCTAATTTAGCTGTGCTTAGCTTTTGCTTGAAATAATCATCCTCGTCTGACACAGGGGCAGCCAGTAAATTGAAAGTACAAACAAATTGAAGGCAAATAAATGTTATAATCAGTCTATAATTCATTATATATAACCTAATATCTATTTCTTAAAACACAGGAACTACCATAAATGGAAAACGCGCAACAACACAAACATTCTCTCTTAGGAAAAGAAAATCATATTACCGTGCGAAAAAATAGCGATCCATCACAGTGGTAACTGTAATGGATAAGACAATAGCACAAATCTATTATAAATCACTATCACTATCTACGCTAATAGGATCGTCATCATCAACACTGCTATCGCCAGTAGGGTCTACTTCTGGCACTGTTCCAGATCCATGCCCCATAGATGTTAACACAACGGGCTCTTCTTCATCTGTATGGACAGTTTCCACACCATCACCTAACACACCACTAGATCCGAATAAATGACCATCTGCATCGCCGTCTTCTTCGTCATCATCAGTATCATGAACAACAGTGC